>JAPOTO010000041.1 GCA_026709135.1 Gammaproteobacteria bacterium
GTTGCGCCAGGGATGGCATGCACAACCCTCCAGAATGCAGGTTGCCCGGTCTGCGAAGCAGACGAAAAGCAACGCTTTTCGAGGGGCGAGGGCAAGCGTTTGCGAAGCGCAGCTTCGCGCGCAGACCGAGCGCCACCGAGCTGTGCTCGGTGGCCGGACGAACGGCTCGACAGGATGTCGAGACTGGGGCCAGTCGAAGCCAGAAGCGTTGCGCCATGGACGGCATGAACAACAGTCAGCCCCCATGGATGTATTCACGGCGTCCGCAGCACTCCCCGCCACCCGACGGCGACGGACCGAAGCCACAAGAGCACAGTAAGTCAGTTGAGCCATGCTTGCTTCGATTAAATCACTGTTTCAGGTAAAAACCGTTGATGCGGCGGACGATGCCGCGGGCGCGGCGCGGCGGCTTGAACTGGCGGGCGCGGCCCTGCTGTTTGAGGTGCTCAAGGCGGACCATGATTTCGACGAGCGCGAGCTTGCCTCGATTGCCGAAGTGATGCGCGCCCGCGGCGGCAAGCCGGATGAAATCGACGAATTGGTGGAACTCGCCCGGCGCCAGTCCAATGAATCGACTTCGCTGTATGAATTCACCAGTCTCATCAACGAACACTGCGATTACCGGGAAAAATGCGCGCTGGTCCGCAACATGTGGCGCATCGCCTGGGCCGACGCCGAGTTGAGCAAGTACGAGGACCACCTGATTCGCAAGGTCTGCGAGTTGATCTACGTGTCCCACAGCGACTTCATCCGCGCCAAGCTCGCGGAGAAGAAACACGCTTGAGGCATGGCGGGAAGATTCGCCGCGCGCGGAATGTCGGTTTCTGGCTTCGTCACAACGGCAGATAGACATCATAGCGGCTGGTGCGGCCGCGGTAGCTGAACGCCGGCTTGACGGACTCGATCCAGCCTTCCCGTGGTGGGCGCTTGACGACCACCCGGGCGCGGGCGAGGCCCCGCGCCTTCGCCAGCAAGCCGGATTCCCCCGCAAATCCACATTCCGTTTGCTCCCCGGCCCGCCGCGGCGCGAGCAGCCGCTGCAGGAAAACCATTTCCTTCTTGCCCCGGGCGCGGCTTCCGGGCCGGGGGAACATCGGGTCGAGGCAGACCACATCGAACCGCCGCGGCTCGTCATAGTCGCGGAAGTCCATCCGCCGCAATTCCATCCTGGCGATTACGGGCGCGAGTTCCGGCGCCGCCAAGCCCCGGCGCAGGCCGTCGGCAAGCAGGGCGTGGACGATGGGGTCGCGCTCGAGCAGCAGCACCCGCTTGCCGATGCTGGCGAGCAGAAAAGCGTCCCGGCCCAGGCCGGCGGTGGCGTCGAGCACGTCGACACCGCCCCCCACCGCCCGCGACAGATGCTGGCCCGCCAAGGCGTCCCGCGCCCGGCTTTGGATCGCGGCGGCGGAAAAATCGACCCGCAGCGGCGCGGCCCCAGGCTCGTCAAGGGCATGGAGGCCCAAGCCTTCCGCGTCAAAGCGCAGCAGTAGATCATCGCCGCAGCGCGTTCCGTCGAGTGGGTGTCCCATTGTTGCCTTCATGGTCGAGAGTGGGTGTCCCAAGATCGCCAAGATCGTTGGATCGATACGATGTGGAGTGGGTGTCCCATTGTCGGAAAGTCAAGCCAGGAACAGCAGCAATGCCGCGCCGAGGGCGACGCGGTAGGCGACAAAGGGTTGGAAGCTGACCCGGGCGATCCAGCGCAGGAAGACGTCTATCGTAAGCCAGGCGACCGTCGCCGCGAGCAGCATGCCAAAACCCAGCAGCAGCAATTGCCGCGCCGGCGGGGGATTGGCCAGCAGCTCGACCGCTTCCAGGGCGCCGCTGGCAAGCATCACCGGTATCGCCAGCAGGAAGGAAAAGCGCGCGGCGGATTCCCGGTCGAGCCGGAGCAACAGCGCGGCGGTCATGGTCACGCCGGAGCGCGAGGCGCCGGGAATCAGCGCGAGCATTTGCGCCAAGCCGATCAGCAAGGCGGTTTTCCAGCCGATGTCGGCGATGCCGCGGTCCCGCCTCCCGGCGAGATCGGCAAGCGAAAGCAGCAGGCCAAAACCAATCGACGCCGCGGCGACCACGACCAGCGAGCGCGCGTGGATGGCAACCGCATCGCGCAGCAGCCATCCGGCCAGACCCACCGGAACCGTGGCCAACGCCAGCAGCCAGAGCATCCGCCTCTCGGCGTGCCCCGGCCCGAAGCGCAGGCCCGCGGCGATGATTCGCCGCAGATCGCGGCGGAAGTAGCCGATCACCGCGATTAGCGTTCCGCTGTGAAAGGCGACATCGAAGGCGAGCCCCTGGTCCGGCCAGCCAAGCAGCAAGGAGGGCAGCAGCAAATGGCCGGAAGAGGAAACCGGGAGGAACTCGGTCAAGCCCTGGATCAGGGCGAGCACGGCGATTTGGGCGAAGCTGGATTCAGCCACTGCTGGTTCAGCCAGCGGCCGGCTGCTGGTGGTGGTACTGCGGCGCGGCGCCGACGTAATTCGGCCGCAGCAGGTCGGCGGCGAGCGTTTCACCGCGCATGAACGCCGCGCCCGCGAGCGAGGCGAGATCGCGGTCCTCGACGGCCGCGCCTACCGGCCCGCCGCGCAAAACAATGCCGAAATGCCGCTCGATGGCCGCGGCCGCCCGCCAGCCATCCCCCGCCGCCACGACCGATCCGAGCTGGGGCGCCGGGGTGCCGATGCGCAACTGCGGCAAGCTGCCCGCCTGTTCGCGGCCACGCGGGATCATTCCTTCGGCGGCCCGCGCATAGCAACCGAAATACATCGCCTCCCCCCGCGCGCGGATCGCGGCAAGCACGGTGTCGGCCGAGTGCAGGCGGGCCGCCGCGGTGGCGATCAGCGCCAATGCGGACAGCGGCAGTGCGGGCGCGTCCCAGGCCGCGGACAAGCCCTGGGCCGCCGCCACGCCGATGCGGGTGCCGGTGAAGGAGCCCGGCCCGGCAACCACCGCGACCACCCCGGCGCGACGCGCACCGGCGGCATCGAGCACCTCCCTGGCGAGCTTGAGGATGCCCTGGGCCGAGCGCTGGCTTGCCGCGGCGTGGCGGGCGGTCCACCCGCCATCCGCGAGCAGCACGGCCCGGGCCGGCCCAAGCGCGGTGTCGAGGATCAGGATGGGTGGCATCAGGCGAGCAGGCGGAACACCGAATCGCGGATTTGGGCCACCGGGGCGTCGCCACCCACATTGAGCACCCGCAACGGCAACCCCTTCTGTGCCAGGTTGCGGTAGTGGGCCACAAGCGGCTTGGTCTGCCGGTGATACACAGCGAGCCGCTCGCGCACGGTGTCCTCCCGGTCGTCCTCGCGCTGGATCAGCGCCTCGCCGGTCTCATCGTCGCGGCCGGCAACCCGCGGCGGGTTGTGTTCGATATGGTAGACTCGGCCCGAAGCGGGATGGCTGCGGCGGCCGCTGAGCCGGCGGACGATCTCCTCGTCGTCGACATCGATATTGAGCACCACATCGATTTCGACCCCGGCGTCCCTGGTCTTGTTCGCCTGTTCAATCGTGCGCGGAAAGCCATCGAAGAGGAAGCCGCCGGCGCAATCGTCTTTGCCAATCCGCTCAAGCACCAGCGCAACCATGGTGTCGTCATCGACCAGCCCGCCCTTGGCCATGATCTCCCGCGCTTTCCGGCCAAGAGTGGTGCCCTCGCGCACCGCGGCGCGCAGCATATCGCCGGTGGAGATTTGGGGAATGCCGAATTTTTCGGTGATGAACCGGGCCTGGGTGCCTTTTCCGGCGCCAGGCGCGCCCAGCAGGATGATTTTCAATTTACGCCACCGTCTTGGTTTTCGCGCTGGTGTTCGTCCGTGCGGACCTTGGCCAGTCGCCACAATTCGTCGAGTTCGCCCAATTCCGGCCCGGGCAATGTCCAGCCGCGCTCCCCGGCGAGCCGCTCGACCTCCCGGAAGCGCGTGGCGAAGCGGCGGTTGGATTCGCGCAGCGCTGATTCCGGGTCGATCCGGCAATGCCGCGCCAGATTGACGAGCGCGAACAGCATGTCGCCGAGTTCGCCGCGCATGGCGGCATCGTCCCCCGCGGCCATCGCCTCGCTGAATTCGCCAACTTCCTCGCGCAGCTTGTCGAGCACGGGCGGTGCCTGCTTCCAATCGAAACCGACGCTGGCGGCGCGCTGCTGGAGCTTGCGCGCCCGCTCCAGCGCCGGCAGCGAGCGCGGCAGGCCATCGAGCGCGCTTGGCCGCCCCGCCCCGCCATCGCCATGCTGGTTTTCGCCCCCGGGCTTCCCGCGCTCTTGCCGCTTGATCGCCTCCCAGTTGTCGAGGACTTCACCGGCGCTGAGTTCCTGCCTGGTGCCGAAACTCTCCAGGCGCCCATCGGGAAACACATGGGGATGGCGCCGCAGCAGCTTGCCGGTGACCCCGGCGGCGACATCCTGAAAATCGAAACCGCCCTCTTCCCGCGACAACTGGGCGTAAAAAACCACCTGGAACAGCAGGTCGCCCAACTCGTCGCGCAATTCGCCGCGGTCGCCGCTTTCGATGGCGTGGACGACTTCGTGAACCTCCTCCACGGTATGGGGTATCAGCGATTCGAAAGTCTGCTCGAGATCCCAGGGGCAGCCGAACTCCGGGTGCCGCAGCATCGACATCAACGCGAGCAGCCGCTCCAGCGGCGACAGCTCTTCCGTTGTGGTTGCCGCGCCGGGGGCGCTCATGGCGGCCCCCCGGTAATTGGCTCTGCGGTCTCGAACATGGCCACCGACTCGACATGCGAAGTATGCGGGAACATATCCATAACCCCGGCGGATTTCAAATCGTAGCCGCGCCGGCGCAGTTCGCGGGCGTCCCTCGCGAGGCTGTCCGGGTTGCAGGAAACATAGACGAGCCGGCGCGCGCCGCTGGCGGCGATGAGCGGGATCGTCTCCATGGCGCCGCTGCGTGGCGGGTCAAGCAGGATTTTGTCATAGGCGGCTATGGGAAGGGGCAGGCCGGGGAGCGATGCGTCTTTGCGGTACAGGTCGGCGGCGACGAAGCTGGCGTTGCCGAGGCCATTGGCGGCGGCGTTTTCCCTGGCCCGGCCCACCATCCCGGCACTGGCCTCGATGCCGGTCACCGCCCGGCAGCGCCTCGCCAGCGGCAGGCTGAAATTGCCGAGGCCGCAGAACAGGTCGAGCACGCGGTCGCTGGCCAGCGGCGCGAGCAGTTGAATGATCAAATCAACCATGCGCCGGTTCACCGCGGCGTTGACTTGTAGGAAATCCATGGGGTGGAAGCCCAGGCGCAGGCCGAAGCCGGGCAAGTGGTAATGCAGTCTGTCGCGGCTTTCTTCGCTGGCTCGGGGATGCAGCCGCCGGACGCTGTCAACGCCGCTGGGCTGGAGGTACATCTGCAATCCCCACTGCACCGCGAACCGGCGCAATCGTGACAAATCCGCTGACGTCAGCGGGCGCAGATGGCGCAGCACGAGGGCGGCTTCGGGGCGCGGCGGATGGGCCGCGGACTCGCCGGCGGCGACCTCAATCTGGGGAATCGCCGCCCTGGCGTCGAGTTCCACGATCAACACGGCGAGCGGCCGGATCAATTGCGCTAGCGGCGGGGCGAGCACCTCGCAGTTGTCCATCACGGTGACGAGCCGGCCGCGCTTTTCGCGGAATCCCACAAGCACCCGGCCCTTGCGCCGCACGAGCCGCACCGCGAGCCGCGCCTTGCGGCGGTAATTCCATTGCGGGCCGGTCAGCGCCGGCAGCAAGTCATAGGAATCCGGCTCGATACCACCGGCTTCGGACAGTTGCGCAACGAGCCGCGATTGTTTGTCGCGCAACTGGAGTGCGCCGGGCACATTCTGGTGTTTGCATCCGCCGCAAATGCCGAACACCGGGCAGCGGGGCGGAACCGGAGCGTCCGCCAATCGCCGCGCTGGCTGAATGGGGGCGGCTCCGGTCTCAGGGTTCGGCTTCACTGGCGAAAACCCCGGTGGACAGGTAGCGGTCGCCGCGGTCGCAAATGATGGCGACGATTGTGGCGTTTTCGACTTGGCGGGAGATTTCGAGCGCGGCGAACACCGCGCCGCCGGAGGATACCCCGCAGAACACGCCCTCCTCCGCCGCGAGCCGGCGCATGGTGGTTTCGGCGTCGTCCTGGTCGATGTCGATGAGGCGGTCGACGCGGCTGCGGTCAAAGATCTTCGGCAGGTATTCTTGAGGCCAGCGGCGAATGCCGGGAATGCGCGAGCCGTCGCCGGGCTGTAAGCCGATGATCTCGATTGCGGGATTTTGTTCCTTCAAATAGGCCGAAACGCCCATGATGGTGCCGGTGGTGCCCATCGAGCAGATGAAATGCGTCACGGCGCCGCCGGTGTCGCGCCAAATTTCCGGGCCGGTGGTCTCATAATGGGCCAGCGGATTGTCGGGATTGGCGAACTGGTCGAGCAGTTTGCCTTCGCCGCGCCGGTTCATTTCGAGGGCGAGGTCCCGGGCGCCTTCCATGCCCGCCTCTTCGGTGACGAGAATGAGCTCGGCGCCATAGGCGGACATCGAGGCTTTGCGCTCTTCGCTCATGCTGTCGGGCATGACAAGCTTCATGAGGTAGCCCTTGATTGCCGCGGCCATGGCGAGGGCGATGCCGGTGTTGCCGCTGGTGGCTTCGACGAGCGCGTCGCCGGGGGAAATGTCGCCGCGTTCCTCGGCGCGCTGGATCATGCTCATCGCGGGGCGGTCCTTGACCGAACCGGCGGGATTGTCGCCTTCGAGCTTGATCAGCACCTGATTGCTGGTTGGGCCGGGCAGCCGCCGCAGACGTACGAGCGGGGTATTTCCCACCAGGCTCTCGATCGTGGGGTATTCCATGGCGCGGAACCGCGGCTGCCGGGGGCGTGCAGTCTAGCGGCTTGGATGGTGGCGCGCCAGCCTTGGTGCGGAGCTTTGTGCGGAGCTTCGAGCGGGTCTGCGGGCGGAAGGGGCTTGGCGCTAAATCTCGCCGAGACATCCTGTCTCGACTCGAATCGGTTCGACTTCGCTTTAGGCCATCCCTCGCACGCTCAGTCTCAACGACGCGCCAAGCCCCTTCCGCCCGCAGACCCTTGTATCGTGCGAGCTTGGAACGCTTGGGGCTTCGATTCGTCGCCGGTGGATAAGCGGGCGCGGAGAGCACGTAGGGCGCGAAGCGAAGCGCATTGCGCCGAACGAACTGGCTACTCGACTGGGGGCTGGGGCTGGTCGAGTTGCTCAAGTGGGATGTAGTCGCAATCGAAGCCGAAGCGGCGGGGGGAGACGACGGCCAAGGCTTCGGGGCTGCGGTAGAAGTCGGGGCAGCCGACGCCGACGACGGTTACGCGCTGGCCGTAGCGCAGGCGTTCGGCGTTGATTGGGGTGCCGGTCTCGAAATCGAGGATGGTGATGAGGTCGGGCACCGAGGCGACGGTCTCATCGCCGATGCGGGCGAGGAGGTATTCGTTTTTGACATCGATACGCAGTGGCGGGCCGGCGCCGTCGAATGGCTCGATCACCGCCTTGCCGATGTCGAAACCGCCGATGATCGCGCTGGCGTAATCGACGATTTTGCCGGTGAACAGGTGGCGCAGGCCGTTGTAGAGCGATTTGGCGAAGGCCTCCCGCAGCGGGCCGAGGAGGTTCCGGGCATTGCCGCGGCGTTCGCGCAGAATGCGGCCGATTTCGATGGAGAAAGAGACGGTTCCCGGCACGATGGCGTCTTTTAGCTGCCTGCCGCTCATCGGGTGCTCGACGGTGGTGATCATGCCGCCCATGGCCTGGGCCACGGCGCGGATGTGGCGCTCGTAGGTTGCGGTGGAATCGGTGGCGAAGATCGCGGTGTTGCCGAGATAGTCGAGGGCGATGGCGGGGGTGGAGGGGATGCCGGCGATGGGATAGGTCATCATCTGCGCCTCCGGCAGCGCCCGCCCCATGCCATCGCCATCGACGACGGGAATGCCGCGCTGGGCCGCGGCGATCAAGGGAATCAGCGAGTTGCCGCCGCCGATTTCAAAGGAAACCAAGGCATCGACCTTGCGCCCGACATGCTCCTCGAAGACCGCGAGCGCTTTCGCCGGGTCGTCGATGGAGGGCAGCAGTTCGAGGCTCGTGGTGGGGGCGCCGACTCCGCCGATGGCGGCGACGAAGGCGTCATCGGCAAGGTCGTCGACGGCGATGAGATCAACACTGCCGCTCTCAGTCAGCGCTTTTTCCGCGGCGAGGAAGGAAACATGGGGGTCGCCACCGCCGCCGGTGGCGAGAAACACGGCCCCGGAGGAAAGATCCGGCAGCGATTCCGCGGTCAGTCTCATTTGCCCACCACCTTCACCCGCAGCCGGGTGACATTGCCGGGCATGTAGGAAAGCGCGGTTTCCTCGACATCGGCGAGCCGAATCGAGGCGGGGCTGGCGCCGGCTTTTTCCGCGTTCCGCCTTGCCTCGGCGGTTACCTGGTCGATCGCCTCCCGGCGCGGGATTTTTTCGTAGGAAACCATCCTTTCGGCCTCGCCGCCAATCTCGGCGATGGCGGCGCCGATTGCGTTGGCGACGCCGGCATGTTCCGGCAGCAGGATTTCCGGCGCCGCCGCGAGCGCCTCCGGGGCGAGCACCGCGCCGCCGCCAACGAGCACCACGGGCAAGGCTTCGCCGCCCGGCTTCATTTTGTCAATGGCGGCATTGAGCATCGCGCCGATTCGCACCTGGGCTGTGGCGACGACCGCGGGGTCGAGGTGGCGGGTTTTCGCTGGTTCGCCGATGGCCGCCCCGCCGGCGGCCACCACGATGTCGGTCGCGGTCAAACGGCCGCCGCCGAAAACCAGCGCCTTGTCGATGAGTTCGTGCCCCACCGAGCGCGGCCCGACGCGGGTGCCGTCATCGTTGACGAGGCTGCCGCCGCCAAGACCGATGGAGAGAATATCGGGCATGCGGAAGTTGGTGCGGATACCGCCGACTTCGATCACGGTGTTCGATTCGCGGGGAAAGCCGCCGCGCAGGATGCCGATGTCCGAGGTTGTCCCGCCGATATCGACCACGATGGCATCCGCGAGCCCGGTCAGCTTGCCTGCCCCGCGCAGGGAGTTGGTTGGCCCCGAGGCGAAAGTCAGCGCCGGAAAGCGGCGGGCGAACCCGGCATCCATCAGGGTGCCGTCGTTCTGGCTGATGTAGAAGCGGCAGTTGAGGCCGCGCTCGCGGATCGCGCCCTCGAACGAGCCGACAACACCCTGGGCGAAATCGAGCAGGGCGGCATTGAGCAGGGCGGCGTTTTCGCGCTCAAGCAGGCCGAGCCGGCCGATGCTGTGGGATTCGCAGATGTGGATATGCGGCAGTTCGGCGCGCAGGCGCGCGGCGAACTGCCGCTCCGGGTCGGGATTCATCGGCGAAAAAGCCGACGAAATGGCCACGGCTTCGAGCCGCCTCGCCTTGATGTCGGCGATGACCCGCTTGATCTCGCCGTCGTCGAGCGCCGCCAGTGGCCAGCCATCGTAGAGATAGCCGCCATGCAGCATGTATACATGCTCGCCGAGGCTGCGGGCGATGTCTCCGGGCCAGCCGGTTTTGGGGGGAATGCCGCGGCCCGAAGGCAGGCCGATGCGAACCGCGGCGACCTCGGCAAGCTCGCGCCGCTCCACCACCGCGTTGGTGAACTGGGTGGTGCCGAGCATCACGGCTTCGATGCGGTTTTCAATGCCGGATGCGCCGGACTGATCGGGCTCGCCCGGCCCGCGGCCGAGAATCGCCTCGAGCGCGTCGAGAATGCCCGTGGCGACATCCCGGCTCGTGCGCGCCTTGTGCGCGGCGATCACCACATCGCCATCGAGCAACACCGCGTCGGTATGCGTCCCCCCCACATCGATCCCGATCCGCAAGCCATCATCCGGCCGGGATGTCGCGGGCGATGCTTTCGGCATGTGGTCGACAACTTCCATGGGAGGCGAGTCTAGCAGTGCCCGCCGAAGCCGTCATTCACCGTCAGATGGATTCACTGGCAACTGTGGGCAACTGCTTGACCGCAAAGGCGCCATCGGGCAGCATTTGTGTGAAGTATTGTGTGCGCGCTTACACTGGGAGTTGGCAAAATGGCGACCAATCTTGGGATAAACCCCGAACTGCTGCGGCGGGCGCTGGAGCTTGGCGGTGAAAAAACCAAGCGGGCAACAGTGGACAAAGCTTTGCGTGAATTTATCGCGTGGCGGGAACAAAGACGACTGCTGGAATTGTTCCAAAAGCTCGACTGGAGCGACGACTACGACTACAAAGCCGGAAGAAGCCGGTCGTGAGCCTGTTTATCGATACCAGCGTATGGTCGCTCGCCCAGCTTTGCATTCGACAGCAGTTGACCATGCTGTCCACCGACCGGGATTTCATCCACATCGCCAAACTTGCGCCGCTGCGTCTTTGGGGTCGACCCTGAAAGAAACCAGTTGTCCGGCTCACCCTAACTGAATCAGAGCTTTCCCACAGCTTGTTGGGACAACTCAACTGGCATCCGTTCGCCGGGCCCCCGCGGGTTTTGCCAGAAATCCATAAAAGACCGCCGCCACGAGCATGGCGTCGAGGGCGGCGATGCCGCTGAGGCGCAACCACTCCATTGATCCGAGCAGCGCCACCGCGGCGCCGGCGGCCCAAGCCACGAGCGCCGCGGGCGAGAGGCTCCGCTGGGCCGCCTCCAGCTCTTCATGGTAGGCCGAGCGGCGCGCGTAGAGGTAATCGACCGCGATGATTCCCGCCACGGGAACGAAAACGATGGCGAGATAGAACAGGAAGGTCAGGAAATAATCGAGGATGTCGAGAAAGGCGCAGCCGGTGCCGAAAACACCGAGCGCGATGATCGAAACGCGGCTGTCGAGCCGCGGGAAGGTGGCTTCAACGCCGAGGGTGGCGCTGTACAAATTGAGCGTGTTGAGCACCCAGCTTCCGGCAATGATGATGGCGAAAGCACCCCAGCCCAGCCCCATGACCACCATGACCTCGAGAAAATCGCCGTTCACCAGCACATGGGCCGCGACCCCGCCGGCGATCATCACCACGGAATTGACCAGCAAATAGGAAAGCACGGCGGTGAACACCGCCCCCTGCCAGCGGGCGATGAAACGGGTGATGTCGGGCAGGATCACGGCGCCGACAATAACACCGCCCACCACCGCTGAAACCGCATCGCCAAAACCGAGCGCGCCAGCATCGCCACCAGCGAAAATCGCGCCAAGCGGGGCCATGCCGAAGGCGGTGTTCAGCAGCAGCGCCGTCACCACCATCATCACTGGCACCAGCAGCATCGACAGGCGGTTGATCGCGGAGAACCCGTAAATCGTGGTAATCGTCATCACCGCGCCGGCGAAGGCCTCCACCAGCCAGGGAATCGCCGAGACACCCAGCGCGTCCCTTAGCAGCCGCAGCAGCGCGGCGCTGAACAGGTCGATATTGACGCCGAACCAACCGAGCAGCGACAGGGCGAAGGCGATATTGACCAGCGCCGCGCCGCGAACCCCAAAGGCGATGCGCGCGAGCATGTAGGAACTCAAGTGCGTGCGCGCGCCGATCGAGCCGGTCACCGCGCCGATCAGCGCGAGCATGGCGCAGCCGAGCAATACGGCGGGCAGCGCCTCGTCATTCGGCGCCGCCTCGAACACCTCCACGCCGGCGACAAAGGTCGGCAGCGAAAATCCCACCATGGCGCTGACCAGCCCGACCCGGATCCACCCCACCCGGCTCTCCGCCGGCACCGGCGAGGTGGAAAATTCCCGCGAAGCATCGTCGAGCGGCCCGCTCATGCGATTTCATCCTGGCAATGCCGCCCCGGATTGTAACGCCGACCCCGAGGTTTGTTCCCACAAAGCCACCAGATTCGGCGGAAGCCGATTCTTGGCTGTCGATCAGGCCTTGCGGCGCCGAATCACGCGCCGATTCCGGTCGGATTGCCATCGATGCTGACCTGGTTCTTGTCGAGCCAGTACCGCCGGATGCCCTCCCCGCCTTTGTTGGCCGCCCATTTGGCCAGCGTCTTGCGCTCGGCAGCCGCTTCAAGGCGCGGCACGCCATAGCCGCAGGAAGTCTGCACGAGGTCCACCGCCAACTCGAAGAATTGCCGCGCGCCGGGCTGATGGGCGAAAAGCGCCGCATGGCGGGCGAAGGCCGCCGCGTCGTCCGGGTAAACCATTTCCGCCTCGCCGTACAAACGCAGGATCAGCGGCTGCTTGTCGAAAGAGCAGAACATCAGCGTCATGCGGCGGTTTTCGAGCACATGGGCCGCGGTTTCGTTGCCGCTGCCGGTCAGGTTCAGCCAAACCACCCGGCTGGGGCCAAGCACGCGCAGGGTGTCGAGCCCCTTCGGCGAAACGTTGATCCGCCCTTCCCCGCCAGCCGTCCCCACAAAAAACACCGCCTGCCGTCCGATGAAATCGATGTGTTCCCGCATCAAGCAATCAAATTGTTCCGCCATGCCAGCCTCCTGTGTCTCAACCGCGATTCTACCCCTAGCAAACCGTGATTGGACGGTGCATCGGCCGGTTCTAATCCAGCGGATAGACCCTGCCCTCGAAAACGGTTCCCCAGATTTCCAGGTCGCGCAGCGCCGGGGCCGGAACCTCGAAGGGGTCGGCTTCCAGAATGGTGAAATCCGCTTTCTTGCCGGCGACGATGCTGCCGATCTCGTTTTCAAGCCCCATGGCGAATGCCGCATCGATGGTCACCGCGCGCAGTGCCTCCCCGACGCTGATGCGCTCATCGGGCGCCATGAGCGTCCCGTCGGCCGTAATCCGGTTCACCGCCACCCATGCCAGCCACAGGGGCGAGGCCGGGGCCATCGTGAAATCCGAATGCAGTGAGGTGGGAATGCCGTTGCGCAGCATCGCGCCGATGCGCGACATCTGCGCGGCGCGGTCGCGACCCAAACCGCTCTCGGCGTACTGGTCGCCAAGCGCCCACAGATAATTCGGCTGCGCCGAAATCACCACGCCGAGCATCGCGGCCCGACGCAGTTGCTCGTTGGTGGAAATGCCGACATGGTGCAGCGTGAAGCGATGATCGAACCTCGGCCTGTCCTCAAGCAAACCGTGAAGGATATCCAGCACGACATCGAGGCCCTCATCGCCATTGACGTGGATATGCACTTGGTAGCCGTCGTTCCAATAGGGGCGAATCGCGGCCTCGAGCGCTTCGGGGGCCATCATCCACCTGCCCTCGTGCCCATCGGTGTAGCCGGGGAACTTCATCCGCATGTTGAGCGCGAAAAATCCGCCATCGGCGAAAAACTTCACGTGCCGGCCCGAAAAGACCTTGGGGAAAGCGACTCCGGCGAATTCATCGACCTCGGACTTGGGCGGTGGCGGCCGCATGAGGCCCGGCGCGGCGACCATGAGCATTCTGAAGGGTGTTCGCGAGTCGCCGAAGTGGTCTTGGTAAACTTCGGCTTCCTGTTGCAATCCGAGATAACCGCCGACGCCCATATCGCCGATGGTCGTGATGCCGCCGGCGTGAACGGCGTCGCGCAGGGCGTCGAACCCGGCTCGCAACCGCTCGGGATCGAAGAAGTGCGGCACCAGCCGCTCAAGCGCGACATCCACTCCGCTTTCGGAAAAGAAACCCGCATCGAGCTCGATATCCGGCAGGGCGCCGATCTCATCGGTGTTGAGGCCGAGCCAGTCGAGCGCCGCGGTGTTCATGATGAATTCATGGAATGAGCGCTGAATCAGGATGATCGGCTTGTGGGCGGAGATTTCATCGAGCTCCGCCCGCCCAAGCTCGCCATGCCAGGATTCGTGGTAGCCCCAACTAAGCAGCGGCCCGGCCGGGTCGGCATCCGCGGCGAGCGCCTCCCCGAGGCGCCGCACAAAGTCCTCGTGGCTGCGCGTGGCCGGAACCCGCATATCGCCCACCCGCCACTCCTGCGGCGTGATCCAAACCGTGTTGAAGACGATCGACGCGAGGAATGGATGCAGGTGATTGTCGATCAGGCCGGGCACGATCACCTTGTCCGCGAAACGCTCGTCGATATTGACTGCGCGCCCATCCGCCCAGACATCGAAATCTCCGACATCCCCAACCGCCACGATGCGGCCGCCGCTCACCGCCACCGCCGAAGCCCGGGGCAGCGATGGATCCATGGTGATGACCGTCCCGGCCGGAAAGATCGTCAGCGACTCAAGCTGGGCACCGGCCAGCGGCGGAAAAACCAACAAGGCCAGCGCCATGGCCGCCGCCCGGTTTAGCCTATTCTTCATGCCGGACCTCCAGCGCCACCCAGTTTCACATGACCAATCAATCGCCGCACACCCCCGGAAGAAGCGAAGGTGGCATCCATCGCGCACAAGCCACCTTCAATCATAGCCACCCGCGAACAGCTAAGCGAGTAATGCCGGTCAGTAGCACTGGCAACAAAAATGTATACCTAGGAGCCTGCGCCATAGGAATTCACGAAAAGCGGGATTCGACAAGATATGCCCGGGAGGAGTCGGCGCTTCCTTGCCGAATGGTCGATAACCCGGCGGCAAAGTGACGTCAGCGGGAATGTGGTGCTTTCGCCGCCGCGAACAGGGCTCGGCTGTTTAGGGGTTTGCCGGCTAGGTGGGGGGCCAGGGCTTGGCGGAGTAGGCGTTTGGCGGTGGGGGCGGTTTGGGGGTTGTTGAAGTCTAGGCGGGCGATGGCTTGCAAATGGGCGCCGGCGAAGATGCGCTGATTCTCGTTGGCGGCAATTTCCGCTTGCGGGGCTGATTGATCGTCGGGCGGTAGTTCGGGCTCGGGTTCGGGATGCCCGTCAGAGTCGTGTTTTGCTTCCTCGAAGCCGGCATCGGGCAGGTAGCGGTATTGCTTGTTTGCCTCGATGGCTTGGTGGCGGCAGTCGGTTCGCAGGTTGAGGGCGTAGCCGAGTTCGGCGAGCAGTTCAAGCTCGAAGCGGCGCAGGGTGGCTTCGAGCGGGGAGTCTCGACTGGCGAGCGCGGCGAGGGTTTCTTCGTAAACTTGATGCAGGCGCGGATGCTCCACATGGTCGTGGAGTAGGTGGCTGAGCAACTCGTTGATGTAGAAGCCGCTGAAGAGGCGCTCGCCGGCCATGGTGATGGGCGCATCCGCGCTTTCCGCGGCGGTCAATGTCTTGACCGCGCCGCGCCCGCTGAAGGAAACCCGCACCGGCTGGAACGGCTGCAACAGCCCCTGCCAGCGCGACTTGCCGCGCCGCGCGCCCCGGGCCACCGCCGCCACTCGCCCGTGGTCGCGGCAGAACAGATCCACGAGCAAACTGGTGTTGCGGAACGGCCGCCGGTGGATTACCCAGGCTGGTTGCAGCAGGACGCGCTGATTCATTACTTAATTATGATACCGGAGGGGCGCCCGGACGAAGACATCGCCCGCTGCGCGCAAAATGACGTTGGGGCCAGTCTGCCTGTGGGTGGAATGATGGTAACAGTCACTTGGCTTGCAGGCTTTTCAGGGTGCGGGCTTCGGTCATGTGGCCGGTGCGGACTTTTACCCAGCATTCGAGCATGACCTTGCTTTCGAAGGTTTGCTCCATGTCCTTGCGGGCGGCGGCGGCGATTTGTTTGAGGCGTTGGCCGCCCTCGCCGATGAGGATGCGTTTCTGGCCGGGCTTGTCGACGGTGATCAAGGCGAGAATCCGCAGGGTGCCGCCGACTTCGGTGAATTGTTCGATTTCCACGGTGACTTTGTAGGGCAGCTCGTCACCGAGCCGCCGGGTGATTTTTTCCCGGATCAGTTCGGCGGCGAGAAAGCGCGAACTTGCGTCGGTGACCTGATCCGCCGGGAACAGGAACCCGCTCTCGGGCAGCAGCCCGCGCAAGCTGGCTTCGAGCGCGTCGAGATTGTGCCCGCCGAGCGCGGAGACCGGCACGATTTCGGCGAAACCGTGCAGGCCCGCCAAGCGCTCGATGTGGGGCAGCAGGCGGTGCTTGTCGACGATCTGGTCGATCTTGTTGATCGCGAGCAGCACCGGCGCCGCCGAACCCGCGGCCGCGTCGAGAACCGCCTGGTCGCGCTCATCCCAGTTCAAGCGCTCGCACACCAGCACGATGACATCAACCTCGGCGACCACCGCCATCACCGTCTCGTTCATCACCCGGTTGATGGCCTTGCGGTGGCGGCGGTCGAGGCCCGGGGTGTCGACATAGACGCACTGGGCCGCATCTGTGGTGCTGATGCCGAGGATGCGGTTGCGGGTGGTTTGGGGTTTGCGCGAGGTGATGCTGATTTTCTGCCGCAGCAGATGATTGAGCAAGGTGGATTTGCCGACATTGGGCCGACCGACGATGGCGATGTGTCCGCAGCGGGTGGCTGGCCCGCTCACTCGTCCTGCCCCAGCGCCGCCAGCGCCTTGCCGGCGGCCATCTGTTCGGCGGCGCGGCGGGAGGGGCCGCTGCCCTCGGTGGCGATCCGGTGCCCGGGCAGCTTGCAACGCATGGTGAAAAGCTGCTCGTGGCCCTTGCCGCTGACTTCGACGAGTTCGTAGGCCGGCAGGGACCGCCGTTCGGCCTGGGTGAGTTCCTGCAGGCGGGTCTTGTTGTCCTTGCGCAGGGCGCCGTCGGCGAAGTCCCGGCCCGGATCGGGAATCCAGCGCTGGACGAAGGCCCGGCAAGCATCGAAACCGCCATCGAGATAAATCGCCGCAATCAACGCCTCCATTGCCGCGGCCAGGATCGATTCCCGCCGCCGGCCGCCGCCGCGGGCTTCCCCGGCGCTGAGCTTGATCGCTTCGCCAAGGTCGATCTCCCGGGCGACCAGGGCCAGCGCGGGCCGGCTCACGACCTGGGCCCGCATGATTGTCAGGTCGCCCTCGTCGGCCTTCGGGTGGGCGTGCCAGGATAGCTCGGCGACGAGGAAGCCAAGCAGCGCGTCGCCGAGGAATTCGAGCCGCTCGTTGTGCTTCCGGTTGGCGCTGCGGTGGGTCAGGGCGAGTTCGGCGAGGGCCGTGTCGCGGAATTCATAGCCGATGGTTTGCTGGAGGGTTTCGAGTGCGATGGGCATGGCGGGAAGCGGGTCGGTTCGGCGCGCTAGCGGATCCAGCGGGTGCTGGAGAAAGTGGGCAGATTCCAGCCCGGATCCTTGTGCATCCACACCGCCACGGCCTTGCCGACGATGTTCTCCCCCGGCACCACGCCCCAGACGCGGCTGTCGCTACTTTCGTCGCGGTTGTCGCCCATCATGAAGTAGCTGTCCGGTGGCACGACCCACAGGGTTCGCGCCGGATTGCGGCGGAACTGGTTCTTGGTCTGGATGGTGTGTTCAACGCCGCCGATGGTCTCGGTCCAGCTCGTGCCCGGAATGGGGCCGAAGGCCGAGTTGATGGTGATTTCGCCACTGGGCTCCCTAAGCACCGGTTCGCGGTTGATGTACAGCTCGCCGTCCTCGTAGCGCACGGTGTCGCCGGGCACGCCGATGACCCGCTTGATGTAGTACTGGTTTTCATGCGGCGGGATGAACACCATCACTTCGCCGCGTTGCGGCTCATCGACATCGGCAATCTTGGTGCCGATCACCGGCAGGCGCAGGCCGTAGGCGTACTTGTTGACGAGAATGAAGTCACCAATTTCCAGCGTCGGGATCATCGAGCCGGTGGGAATCTGGAAGGGCTCGAACAGGAACGAGCGCAGCACCAGCACGAGGGCGAGCACCGGGAAGAAGGCCCTGGCGTATTCCACCACCACGGGCTCGCGGGCAAGTTCCCGGATTTCCTCCCCGGCGGCTTCCACCGCCCGCGAGCCGGCGCCGCCGCGGACTTCATTGGCGCGGGCCGCCCGGCCCGGCTTGAGCAGGATCGCGTCAAGCAGCCAGATCAGCCCGGACAAGGCCACGAGGATGACCAGAACCAGGGAAAAATCGATGTTCATCAGCCGATTGTTCGCCAAGTATGCTCTGACTTAATCAGAGCTTCCATTATCAGGAATCGGACTTCAGCACGGCGAGGAAGGCCTCCTGCGGCACTTCCACATTGCCGAGCCGCTTCATGCGCTTCTTGCCCGCTTTTTGCTTCTCAAGCAGCTTTTTCTTGCGGGTGATATCGCCGCCGTAACATTTGGCGGTGACGTTCTTGCGCATCGCCTTGACCGTCGTGCGGGCGATGATCTGCCCACCGATGGCCGCCTGGATGGCGACATCATACAACTGCCGGGGGATGAGTTCGCGCATTTTCTCCGCGAGTTCGCGCCCCCGGCCCCTGGCATGGTCGCGGAACACGATCAGGGCGAGGGCGTCGATGCGCTCGCCGTTGATCAGAATGTCCAATCGCGCCAGCTTCGACGGCTCGAAGCGGAGGAAATGATAATCCATCGAGGCGTAGCCGCGGCTGACCGATTTCAGCCGGTCGAAAAAGTCCATCACCACCTCGCTCATGGGCAGCTCGTAGCGCAGGGAAACCTGGCGGCCGACGAACTGCATGTCCTTCTGCGCGCCGCGGCGGTCGACGCACAACTGGATCACCGCGCCAAGATGCTGCTGCGGCGTGAGCACGCTGAGTTCGACGATGGGTTCGCGCATCGCCTCGATGTCGTTCACCGGCGGCAGTTGCGCGGGGCTGTCGACGAGAATCGTCGCGCCGTCCTTGCGGACGACTTCGTAGGCCACCGTCGGCGCCGTGGTGATCAGGTTGAGGCCGTATTCGCGCTCGAGCCGCTCTTGGATGATCTCCATGTGCAGCATGCCGAGGAAGCCGCAGCGGAAACCGAAGCCGAGCGCCGGGGAGTTTTCGGGCTGGTATTGCAGCGAGGCGTCGTTGAGCGAGAGCTTGGACAGCGCCTCGCGGAAACTTTCAAGATCGTCGGAATCGACCGGATACAGGCCGGCGTAGACCTGTGGCGTGATCTGACGGAAACCCGCGAGCGCCGGCGTGTCGGGGGTTTTGGCGTGGACGATGGTGTCTCCCACTGGCGCGCCGTGGATGTCCTTGATGCTGGCGCAGACGAAACCCACCTCGCCGGCGCCGAGTTCGGCGGTGGTGTGGCGCTTTGGCGTAAACACGCCGACCTGATCGACTTCAAGCGGCTTGCCCTGGGTTTTGACGATAATCCGCTCGCCGGGGCGGATGCGGCCGTTCACCACCCTCACCAGCGAGATTACCCCAAGGTAGTTGTCGAACCAGGAGTCGATGATCAGCGCCTGGAGCCCGGCGTCCCGCCCGCCGGCGGGAGGCGGTGTGCGGGCGATGATTTGTTCGAGAATCTCCCCGATGCCGATCCCGGTCTTGGCGCTGGCGGCGATGGCGTCGGTGGCATCGATGCCGATGATTTCTTCGATTTCCTCCCGCACCCGCTCTGGCTCGGCGTGGACGAGGTCCATCTTGTTGAGCACGGGAATGACTTCAACCTCCTGCTCGAAGGCGGTATAGCAGGTGGCGACGGATTGCGCCTCAACCCCTTGGGAGGCGTCCACCACGAGCAGGGCGCCTTCGCAGGCGGCAAGCGAACGGGACACCTCGTAGCTGAAATCGACATGGCCGGGGGTGTCGATGAAGTTCAACTGGTAGCGCTGGCCGTCGGCGGCGCCGTAATACAGGGTGACGCTTTGGGCCTTGATGGTGATGCCGCGCTCGCGCTCGATGTCGAGGCTGTCGAGCACCTGGGCCGCCATCTCGCGCTCGCTGAGCCCGCCGCATAGTTGGATGAATCGATCCGCCAAGGTCGATTTGCCGTGGTCGATGTGGGCGATGATCGAAAAATTGCGGATGAGTGCCTGGTCGGTCACAGTGGCGGCGCGGGGAAAATCAGCGGGCAAGTCTACTGTATTGGCCCGCGACTGTCAGTTTCGATGCGCATTTGGAAAAGCGGATAAACCTGCCCGATTCGCGTTGATCCGCTATAATCGCGGCTTCATTTTCCGCCCATATCCGCAAATGCAGAGCTTGGATACTCCGGGTGCCGGCGCCAGGCCGGTGGACGCCCCCACCCCGACCCGGGTTCATATCAAGACCCACGGCTGCCAGATGAACGAGTACGACTCGGCGCGGATGCTCGATCTGCTGCGCGAGTCCCGGGCGGCCGAACTCGTCGATACGCCGGAGCAGGCGGATATTCTCGTGCTCAACACCTGCTCGATCCGGGAAAAGGCCCAGGAGAAGGTGTTCCACCAGCTCGGCCGCTGGCGCGGGCTGAAGGCGGCCAGACCCGGCGTGAAAATCGCCGTGGGCGGCTGTGTCGCCAGCCAGGAAGGCGAGGCGATCAGCCGGCGCGCGCCTTTTGTCGATGTTGTGTTCGGCCCGCAAACCCTGCACAAACTCCCCGCCCTGCTTGACGCCGCCGGCGATGGCGCGGCCCAAGTCGATGTCAGCTTCCCGGAAATCGAAAAGTTCGATCATCTGCCCAAGCCCAGCGCCGCCTCCTGCCAGGCGTATTTGACGATCATGGAGGGCTGCGGCAAGTATTGCAGCTTCTGCGTGGTGCCCTACACCCGGGGCGAGGAAGTCAGCCGGCCTTTTGACGATGTGCTCGCCGAGGCGGCGCATCTCGCCGGCCAGGGCGTGCGGGAAATCAACCTGCTCGGGCAGAACGTCAACGCCTACCGAGGCCCCACCCATGATGGCGGCATCGCCGACCTCGCCCTGTTGATCCAGTACCTGGCGAGCATCGACGGCATCGACCGGCTGCGTTTCACCACCTCGCACCCGGCGGAGTTCAACGCGGCGCTGGTCGATGTCTACCGCGAGGTGCCCGAACTCGCCGGCCATCTGCACCTGCCGGTGCAGAGCGGCTCGGACCGGGTGCTCGCGGCGATGAAACGCGGCTACACGGCGCTCGAATACAAATCCCTGATGCGCCGCGTCAAGGCGGCGCGGCCTGGAATCAGCCTGTCTTCGGATTTCATCGTCGGCTACCCCGGCGAGACCCAGCGCGATTTCGAGGACACGATGAATCTCGTTATCGAGGTTGGCTTCGACACTTCGTTCAGCTTCCTCTACAGTCCCCGCCCCGGAACCCCCGCGGCCCAGCTTGCCGACTCGACCCCGGAGCGCGAAAAAAAGCACCGGCTGGCGGTGTTGCAGGCGCAACTTGGCGAGCAGGCCCGGGCAATCAGCGAGTCGATGGTGGGCCAGTCTTATTCAATTCTGGTCACCGGCGTGTCGAAAAAGCGCGCAAGCGATTTGCAGGGGCGCACGGAAAACAACCGCGTGGTCAACTTTCCCTGCGACGACCCGGGTCTCGCGGGCCGCTTCGCCCGGGTGCGGATCGCCGACGCGCTGCCCAATTCCCTGCTCGGCGAATTGGAAGCGGTCGAGGATGCGCCGGACCATGCGTGACGCGATGCCCGGCACGATTCATGACGCAGCCCATGACGCGGGTCGTGAAGCCAGCAATGAAGCGGGCAATGAAACCACGCTCGACCTGACACTCGAACCCGACGATAGCCTGCGGCTGGCGAATCTTTGCGGACAATTCAACGAGAACATCCGCCAGGTTGAAAAACTGCTGACGCTGCGAATCCGCCAGCGCGGCAACTGGTTCCAGTTGACCGGCAGCGCCGCCGCGGTGAACAACGGCCGCGCCCTGCTCGACTCGCTGTACCGGACCACGCAGCGGGGCGAGGTGCTCTCCGCCAGCGGGATTCAGCTTGCCCTGCGGGAAATCACCAATCCGCCCGGGGCCGAAAGCGAAGGCGGCGCGGACAATACCGCGGCGGTGTTCATCCGCACGCCACGGCGCTCGATCAAGCCCCGGGGCAGGCGGCAGGCGGCCTATGTCAACAGCATCGTCCAGCGCGATCTCAACTTCGCCATCGGGCCGGCGGGCACCGGCAAAACCTATCTCGCCGTGGCCCGGGCGGTGGAGGCGCTCGCTGATGAGCGCGTCAACCGCATCGTGCTCGTGCGGCCGGCGGTAGAGGCCGGCGAGAAACTCGGCTTTCTGCCGGGCGACCTGATCCAGAAAATCGACCCCTATCTGCGGCCGCTCTACGACGCGCTCTACGAGATGCTTGGCTTTGAAAAGGTCAACCGCCTGGTGGAAAAGAACATCATCGAAGTTGCGCCGCTGGCCTACATGCGCGGCCGCACCTTGAACGAATCCTTCATCATCCTCGATGAAAGCCAGAACGCCACCACGGCGCAGATGAAGATGTTCCTGACCCGCATCGGCGTCGGCTCCCGGGTCGTCGTCACCGGCGACATCACCCAGATCGACCTGCCGGAGGGAACCCGCTCGGGCCTCGTGCAAGCCTCCCAGGTGCTGCGCGGCGTCGCCGGGGTGGGATTCACCTGGTTCACCTCCAAGGATGTGGTCCGGCACCCGCTCGTGCAGGACATCGTCGAAGCCTACGAAAAACTCGACCCATCCCAGCCCGCCGGGCCGCCCGAGCGGGAGGCGCGGGAAATTCAAGCGCGAATTGAAAACGACACGGATTGAAAACAGCGCGCAATGAAAGCGACTATCGAGATTGCCGACCAATCGGCGGGGCACTGGGTCCCGCAAGACGCGCAGTGCCGGGACTGGATCACCGCGGCGCTGGCGGCGGCGGGCAACGATGAAGACGGGCCGGTCGCCGTGAGCCTTTGCTTCGTCAATTCCAGCGCCTCGGCGGCGCTCAACGGGCGCTACCGCGACCAGCCCCGGCCCACCAATGTGCTCGCCTTTCCGCGCAAAACGCCGGCGGAACTCGAAACCGCGCTCGGCGGCGCGGCGATCGGCGACATCGTCGTCTGCGCCGAACTCGCCGCGGAGGAAGCCCGGGCCGGCGGCAAACCCCTCGCCCACCACTGGGCGCACCTGTTGATCCACGGCTGCCTGCACCTGCTCGGATACGACCACATCGACGAGCGCGGCGCGCGCTGCATGGAAACCATGGAAATCGGTATACTGCGCGGGCTAGGCATCCCCAATCCCTATCCAGCAAACAACCGTCATCGCACAGGAGCTGAATCAGCCCATGGCCGACGATCAGGCTAGCATCGATCCGGGACGCCGCTCCTGGATCGATAAACTCGCACAAGTCTTTTCCGACGAACCCACCGACACCCGGAGCTTGCTTGAGTTGCTGCGCAACGCCGAGCAGGACAATCTGCTCGACGCCGACGCCCTCGGCATCATCGAGGGCGCCCTGCAAGTCTCGAGCCTGGCGGTGCGCGACATCATGATTCCGCGCGCCCAGGCGGTCATCGTATCCGTCAACGCCCCGGTGCGCGACACCATCGAGATGGTCGCCGGCGCCGCGCATTCGCGCTTTCCGGTGATCGAGGAGAATGTCGACAATGTCATCGGCGTCCTGCTCGCCAAAGATTTGCTGCCGCTGTGCCTCAATGGCATCCCGGAGAATTTCAAGCTCAGGAAAATCGTCCGCCCGGCGACTTTCGTTCCCGAATCGCGCCGGCTCAACACCCTGCTGAAGGAATTCCGCGAGCGCCGCAACCACATGGCCATCGTCGTCGACGACTACGGCAGCGTCAGCGGCATTGTCACCATCGAGGACGTGCTCGAACAAATCGTCGGCGAAATACAAGACGAGACCGACATCGAGGACGACAGCCACATCAAGCGCTTCGACGAGCGCAACCACATCGTCAAGGCCGCAACCCCCATCGCCGATTTCAACGAGTATTTCGCCACTGGAATCGACGAACGGGCTTACAACAGCATCGGCGGTGTTCTGCTGCAGGAGTTCGGCCACATCCCCGGCCGCGGCGAGAGCACCCGCATCGGGCCGTATCTGATCACCGTGCTCAACGCCGACAACCGGCAGATCAAGCTGCTCAAGGTCACCTTGACCGGCAACGGCATCCGCGAACAATCCGGCGCCAGCGATGACCACTAGCGCGGAAAATCCCTACCAGCCCGCCGCAGTCGAGGCCGAGGCCCAGCGGTACTGGCGCGAGCACGAAAGTTTCCGGGTCGGCGAGGATCCAGCCCGGGAGAAATTCTATTGCCTGTCGATGCTGCCCTACCCCAGCGGCCACCTGCACATGGGCCATGTACGCAATTACTCCATCGGCGACGCCATCGCCAGATACCAGCGCATGAAGGGCAAGAACGTGCTTCAGCCCATGGGCTGGGACGCCTTCGGTCTGCCGGCGGAAAACTCGGCGATCAAGAACAAGGTCAACCCCGCCCAGTGGACCCGCTCCAATATCGATTACATGCGCGCCCAGCTCCAGCGCCTTGGCTTCGCCTACGACTGGCGGCGCGAGCTCGCCACCTGCGAGCCGGAGTACTACCGCTGGGAGCAATGGTTCTTCACCCGCCTGTTCCGCCAGGGGCTGGTCTACAAGGCGGAGGCCGAAGTCAACTGGGACCCGGTGGACCAGACCGTGCTCGCCAACGAGCAGGTTGTCGACGGCAAGGGCTGGCGCTCCGGGGCGCCGGTCGAGCGGCGGCGCATTCCGCAGTGGTTTTTCCGCATTTCGGCCTTCGCCCAGGAATTGCTCGACGACCTCGAAACCCTCGATGGCTGGCCCGACGCCGTGCGCAACATGCAGCGCAACTGGATCGGCCGCTCGGAAGGCGTCGAGGTTGATTTCGCGGTGGCTGGCGCGGACGGCGCGGAAACCAGCACCATCAGCGTGTTCACCACCCGCCCCGACACGCTGTTCGGGGTCACCAGCGTGTCGCTGGCGCCACAGCATTCACTGGTTGAGGCCGCGGCGGCGAACAACCCGGCGCTTGCCGATTTTCTCGCCGGCTTGAGCGGCGCGGGTGTCGCCGAAGCCGAACTGATGACGATGGAAAAGCGCGGCATGGACACCGGCCTGAAGGCCATCCATCCGCTCAGCGGCGAGCTGCTGCCGATTTTTGTGGCGAATTTCGTGCTGATGTCCTATGGCTCCGGGGCGGTGATGGCGGTTCCCGCCCACGATCAGCGCGACTGGGAATTCGCCGTCAAATATGGCTTGGAGATCCGCCAAGTGATCGCGCCCTTTAACACGGACGGAAGCGCGGAACAGGACTGCGACCTCAGCCGGGAGGCTTTCGTCGAACACGGCGTGCTGGTCAATTCCAGGCAATTTGATGGAATGGATTTTTCCACCGCATTCAATGCGATAGCCGATCAACTTGAAGCCGGGGGCAAAGGTCGGCGCAAGGTCAACTACCGGCTGCGCGACTGGCTGGTGTCGCGGCAGCGCTACTGGGGCGCGCCGATTCCCGTCATCAACTGCCCGGCCTGCGGCCCGGTTGCGGTGCCCGACGAGCAACTGCCGGTGTGCCTGCCGGAGGAGGCTGAGTTCAGCGGCCACGGCTCGCCCCTGCCGGGGCTCGATGCCTTCGTCAATGTCGGCTGCCCGCAATGCGGCGCGGCGGCGAAACGCGAAACCGACACCTTCGACACCTTCATGGAGTCATCCTGGTACTACGCGCGCTACACTTGCGCCGACCAAGGCGGCGCCATGCTCGATCAACGCGCCGCGTACTGGCTGCCGGTGGACCAGTACATCGGCGGCATCGAGCACGCCATCCTGCACCTGCTCTACGCGCGCTTCTACCACAAGCTGATGCGCAACGAGGGCCTGGTGCGCTCAAGCGAGCCCTTCACCCGGCTGCTGACCCAGGGCATGGTGCTCAAGGACGGCGGCAAGATGTCCAAATCCCGGGGCAACACCGTGGACCCGATGCCGCTGATCGAGCGCTATGGCGCCGACACCGTGCGCATGTTCACCCTGTTCGCGGCGCCGCCGGAGCAGTCGCTGGAATGGTCGGACGCCGGCGTGCAAGGCAGTTTCCGCTTTCTCAAACGGCTGTGGCGCAGCATCGGCGAGCAAGTGGAACAAAGCAGGCAAGACGGGCGCCCGCCGCCCGCTTTCGCCGGCGTGGAACTGACCCCCGCGCAGCGCGGACTGCGGCGCAAGACCCATGAAACCGTGGCCAAGGTGAGCCAAGATTTCGCCGGCCGCCACGCCTTCAACACCGCCATCGCCGCGGTGATGGAATTGCTCAATTCCCTCGCCCGCTTCCGCCAGGAACATCCCGAACCCCGGTCCCAAGATCGCCAAGTCATGGGCGAGGCGCTTGAGCATGCCATCCTCATGCTCGCGCCGATCGTCCCGCATTTCTGCCACGTGGCCTGGCGGCTGCTCGGCAACGAAGGCGCGGTCATGGATGCCCCCTGGCCGGAGGCCGACACCGGGGCGATGAAGCGGGACACAAAGCTGATGGTGCTCCAAGTCAACGGCAAACTGCGCGGGCGCGTGGAAGTTCCCGGCGACGCGCCCGAATCGCGGCTGCGGGAAATCGCCCTGGAAAACGAATCCGTGCGCAGATTCACCGACGGTGCCGGCGTCAGGCGGGTCATCGTGGTCCCCGGCAAGCTCGTCAACGTGGTTACTGGCTGAGCCGCGATGAGCTTGTTGCGGAGGCGACGCTTGCTCGTTTTGCTGCCGGCGCTGCTGCCGCTTGCCGCCGGCTGCGGCTTTCAACTGCGGGGAAGCAACCCTCGGGTGGCTCCCGCCTTCACCGATCTGCGCCTGCGATTGGCGCAACCGGAACCCGGTTTTGAACGGCAGTTGCGGCGCCGGCTTGAAGTCGCGGGCATCCGCCCGCACGACGCCGATGACGAAGCGGCGCGGGAATATCCCCTGCTCGCGATCGGCGCGGAAGCCTTTTCCGGCCGCCCGGCGAGCACAACGGTGCTCGCCCGCTCCGCCCAGGTCACCTTGCGGCTCGCCATCCGCATCGACCTCGCCGCCGGCGGGGAATTGCTGATCGACGCCGAAACGCTCTCGGTCGAGCGAACCCACTACCAGGACCTGCGCAATATCGCCGGCAACCGCGAGGAGGCCGAACTGCTGCGCGAAGAAATGCGGCGGGAACTCATCGAGCGCATTCCGCGCCGGCTTGCGGCGCTGGCGCGATGAAAATCCGCGGCGACCAGCTCGCGGCCACCCTCGCCGGAAAGCCGGTGCCGCTGTACTGGCTCGCGGGCGATGAACCGCTGCTGGCACAGGAAGCCGCCGACGCGGTGCGCGCCCACTGGCGCGAAGCCGGCTTCGCCGAGCGGACGGTGCACCACGTCGAGGCGGGCTTCGACTGGGAGGACTTCCTCTACGAACTCGACGCCACCTCGCTGTTCAGCGAGCGCAAGCTGCTTGAGCTGCGCTTTTACAGCGGCAAGCTCGACCAGAAGGGCCGTGAGGCGCTTGGCGCGTATCTCGACCGCGAACCCGCGGACTTCCGCCTGCTGATCAGCGGGCCGCGGATCGAAGCTTCAACCCTGGCGACCAAATGGTTCAAACAACTCGAAAGCCGCGTGGCGCTGGTGCAGATCTGGCCAATCGACCGCTCCCGGATGCCGGCCTGGCTGCGGCAAAGGCTGCGCCAAGCCGGCATCGAGGCGGATAATTCCGCCCTGCAGGCACTCACCGACCGGGTGGAGGGCAACCTGCTCGCGGCCCAGCAGGAAATCGACAAACTCGCCCTGCTCGCCGGCGCGGAACCCGGCGCGAGCATCCCGCTGAACGGGGAAAATGTGCTGCGCCTTGTCGCCGACAGTTCGCGCTACGATCTAGGCAAACTCGCCGAGGCCGCGCTCAAGGGCGAAACCGCCCGCGCCCAGCGCGTGCTGAACGGACTCAAGGCCGAGGGCGTGTTCCCGCTGCTGATTCTCGGCACGATCAGCCGCGAACTGCGGCAGTTGCTGGAGATTCACGGCAAACTAAGCCAAGGCCAAGACATCGGCCGGGCAATGTCGGCCGCGCGGGTGTGGCAAAGCCGCAAGAACTTGGTGTCACAAGCCATCCAGCGCCTGGACCCAGCCGCCATCGAGGACCTGCTCGAACACTGCAAAACCATCGACCACGCCGTAAAAGGCCTCCACCGCGCCAACCCCTGGGACGAACTCAGCCTCCTGCTGCTCCACCTCTGCGGTTCCCGAGGACATTTCCCATCGCGCCAGCGGCGGATCGAAGCCACACCCACCAAACTCAATTCAATCCCCGCCGCTCGAGCAGCGCGTTGATGTCCGCGTCGCGGCCTCGGAAATTGCGGAACAGGGTCATCGCGTCCTCGGCGCCGCCGCGGGACAGCAGGGTGCGGCGGAAGTGGGTGCCGTTTTCCCGCGCCAGGCCGTTGTTCTCGCGGAACCACTGCGCGGAATCGGCATCGAGGACTTCGCTCCAGATGTACGAGTAATAACCCGCCGAGTAGCCCCCCATGATGTGGGAAAAGTACGGCACCCGGTAGCGCGGCGGAATCTCTGCCATGGCCAGCCCCGCCCGCTCAAGCGCCGCGGCCTCGAAGTCCAAGAGCTGATCCGCCGCTGGTACCTCCTCCGGGGCGAGTTGATGCAGCGCCTGATCGACAATTGCGGCACCCAGATATTCGGCGGTGGCGAAACCCTGGTTGAACTGCTGGGTCGACAGCACCTTGTCGAGCAATTCCGCCGGCATTGCCTCGCCGGTTTCGTAATGCACCGCGTAGTTCTCCAGCACCTCGGGCCACACCGCCCACATCTCATAGACTTGGGAGGGGAATTCGACAAAGTCCCTCGGCACCCGGGTGCCCGAAAAACTCGGATAGCGGACATCGGAAAACATGCCGTGGAGCGCGTGGCCAAACTCGTGGAAGGTGGTGACGACTTCATCAAAAGTGAGCAGGGTCGGCTCGCCCTCGGGCGGCTTGGTGACATTGAGGTGGTTCCCCACCACGGGCCGGCTGCCCAGCAGATGCGACTGTGAAACGTAGGCGTTCATCCAGGCGCCGCCGCGCTTGTTCGGGCGGGCGTAGAAATCGGCGATGAACAGCGCGAGCGGCTCGCCGGTGACATCGAAAACCTCGAACACGCGAACGTCTTCCTGATAGACCGGTAGATCGGAGCGTTCCTCGAAGCGAATGCCGTGCAAGCGCTCGGCGGCGTAGAAAACGCCCCGCAGCAGCACATTGTCCAACTCGAAATAGGGGCGCAGCTCGGCCTCGTCGAAATCAAAACGCTCGGCGCGGAGAATCTCGGTGTAATAGGCCCAATCCCAGGCGGCGAGGGTGAAGTCCTCCCCGGAGTCGGCAATCATCCGCTGCAAGTCTTCCGCTTCCCGGCGGGCGTTGGCGGCGGTGGGCGGGGCGAGCTCGGCGAGCCGCTCGTTCACCGCCGCCACCGAGCCGGCGGTTTCGTCTTCGAGGATGTAAGCGGCGTGGCTCTCGTAGCCGAGCAGGCCGGCGCGCTCGGCGCGCAGGCGCAGGACTTCGGCGACTGTCTCAAGATTGTCGTACTCGCCGCCCCGGGAACCCCGGGCCAGCGAAGTTTCCAGAACGCGCTGGCGCAGGGCGCGGTTTTGCAGGCTCGCCAGCGCTGGCTGGCCGCTGGTGTTGAGCAGCGGCAGCACATATTGGCCCGGCAGCCCGCGCTCCTCGGCCGTGGCCGCGGCGGCGGTGATCAAAGCCTCGTCGAGCCCGGTCAGTTCCTCGCCGCTATCGACAACAACCGCCGAATCATTGACCTCGTTCAGCACATTCTGGCTGAAGCGCGTTTCGAGCACGGCGATCCGCGCGTTGAGATCGCGCAGGGTTTCCTGTTGCTCCGCATCAAGCGCCGCCCCGGCGCGGACGAAATCTATATAGGCGCGCTCAAGCAGGCGCAGCGATTCCGCATCGAGCCCGAGCGAATCGCGGTTTTCGTGCAGCGCCGAGATCCGCGCGAACAAATCCCGGTTGAGCAGGATGGCGTCGCTGTGGGCGGCGAGTTCCGGCGCCAACTGCTGTTGCAGCGCGAGGATGTCGTCATTGGTGTGGGCGCTCGACAGGGCGAAGAACACCGCGGACACCCGGTTGAGCAATTGTCCGCTCAGTTCAAGGGCGACAATCGTGTTCTCGAAATCGGGGTCCGCCTCCTGCCCGGCGATGGCTTCGACCTCGGCGATGTGCTCCGCCATGCCGCGCTCGAATGCCGGCTGGAAGTGCGCGTTTTCGATCAGGTCGAAAGGCGGATAGCCGAGGTAATGCGGGCTCTCGCTGAAAAAGGGATTTTCCACGGCGGCCTCCATTGGCATTTCCGCTTCCGCCCCGGGCGGCGCATCCGCCACCGGCGCGGGCACCTCATCGGCGCAGGCCGCGAGCAGCGCCAGGCAGCCCGCCGCGATTCCAGAATACTTGTTCATATCAATCTCGCCTCATGTTTTCCAACAGGCCCGCTCCGGGCCGCTGGTTGTCGCAAAGATGCTATTGTAACTGCGTTTGGCGGGGAGACGGAATGTTGTTGCGCTTGATTGGCTTGGCTTTGTTGCTGGCGGCGGGCGGCGCCGGGGCGGCTTCGGGCGGGGTGGTGCTGCAATACCACCATGTGGCGACCGACACGCCGGCCTCGACTTCGATTTCCCCGGAGGATTTCCGCGCGCATCTGGAATACCTGCGCGACAACGATTTCAACGTGGTCGCCCTCGACGCGATGGTCGATGCCCTGCGCGGCGGCGGCGAACTGCCCGACCGGGCCGTGGCGATCACCTTCGACGACGGCCATTTGTCGATCTACGAAACCGCCTTCCCCATGCTGCGCTCGTTTGGTTTTCCCTTCACGCTGTTTGTCAGCACCGGCCCCATCGACCGGGGATTGCGCGGCTACATGAGCTGGGAGCAAGTCGCGGAAATGGCGCAAGCGGGGGTGCTTGTCGCCAACCACATGGTGGAACACCCCCATATGCTTGCCCGCGGGGAAGGCGAAAGCGGGGCGCGGTGGATTGCGCGGCAGCGGGAGGAATTGCTGCGCGCCGAAGCGGCCATCGAGCGGCATACCGGCCAGTCGCACCGGTATCTGGCGTACCCTTATGGGGAGTTCGATATCGCGATCAAGGATTTGCTGGCGGAGCTCGGCTTTGTCGGTTTCGCGCAGAACTCCGGGGCAATCGGCCCAAGCTCGGATTTTCTCGCCCTGCCGCGCTATCCGCTCGCGGGCAGCTTCGCCGATCTAGAGAGCGCGCGGGTGAAGTTCGCCACCCTGCCCTTCAATGTGCGCATCATCGAGCCGCTGTCGCCGGTCACCAGCGCGCCGCGGCCGGCGGTGACGCTGCAATTCTCGCCGGCCGAGGTCGGCGGCTATGATCTGGCGAGCCTGGGTTGTTTCGCCAACAGCCGGCCGATTCCAATGACTTGGCTCGACCGGGACGCGGGCATTGTGCGCCTTGCGCCGGAAAGCGAGTTTTCCGGGCGCCGCTGGCGCTACCTGTGCACCGCCCCGGACACCGGCTCGCGCCGCTTCCACTGGATGTCGGTGCAATGGATCAACCCGGACGTTCCCGAATGAACGCGGAGAGAATGGTTTTGGCTTCGATCCGTCGCCATCCAGCCAAACAGCAACTCGCGCTGTACCTGCCATTCATCATTCCACACGCAGCGAAGCGTGGTTGGGCACCGGTCGCTTCCCGGCGGTAATCGGATTCCTTCCCGGCTAACGCCGGGCCCCTTCCGCTCACCGCCGCGCTCCCTCCATGCAAAATTCGAGATGCTGTATTCCGACCGGCTCACTCAACTTCGTCATTCCATGCGCAGCGATTGAGCGAAGTTGGCTCAATCTACCATGCCGATAACGGCTTGGTAGTCGGCGTCGCGGGCCATGAGGTTGTTCTGCACCATGATGGTCTGCAATTCGTCGATGTAATCGCGGCCGCGCTCGGAGTAGCGGTTGAGGCCGAAGGCGAGCACGAGGGGGTCGAGGTCGCGTTGCTGGAGTTTCATGGTTTGCCGCAATTCGCGGAAGAACTGGTAGTGCTCGTTGGTGTTGATGTTGATGAAGTACGCCGCCATGGCGTCGTGGATGGTGGTGAAGCTGCGCACCTCGTGGGTTGCGCCCGCGGGCCGCAGCCGGGGCACGATGCCGCAGCCCGGGGTGTGGCACCATTGGCCGAAGATATTGTTGCCCTCGCGGGTGAAGCGGGAGGTGCCCCAGGCCGATTCATTCGCCGCTTGGGCGAGCACCAGCGAAGTGGGCACGACATCGACCCGGAACAGCAGTTCATCGAGCCAGGTTTCGCGGTCGGCGAAATCCGCCTCGGCGACTTCATAGCGGCCGGCGAGACCGAGCAGCCAATCGCGGGAATCCCGGGTCAGGGCGCCTTCGTTGCGCAGGGTTTGGCCGATGGCGATCAGCCGCAGCCGATCAAGCGAAATCCGCTGGTTCTCATCGTCGATGTAATCTTGGAGGTAATCTAGGAACTTCTCTTTGCGCGCATCGGTGGTGGCGGCAAGCGACAGGTCCGGGAACACGCTGCGGGGAGTTGGCTCCGCTTGTGCGGCAGGCATGGGGGAGGCGGTCGCGGCGTCCGGCGCCACAACAGTGGCCTGCTGCCGGGACAGCGAGCCGGCAAGCGCGAACAGCAGCAGAACACCGAGCAGCATCAAGGCGAGACGCTCGGTGACCAAGGCTTGCAGGCGCTCGCTTTTGCGGATCGTTTCCACGTCTCAAACCATGTTTATCTGAATGTTTGGCGGGCTAGGAGCCTGCGACTTGCCGCCTCCGCGGCAGTCGGGCGATGCCGGGATGTCCCCCCCGCGCGATTTCCACTCGTCCGGGGTGTACAGGTGCAGCGCGAGGGCGTGGACGCCGCCCGCGAGCTCGTCGGCAAGCAGCCGGTAGACGAGCTGGTGCCGCCGCACCCGGTTCATCCCGGCGAACTCCGCGGCCACGGCGGTCAGCCTGAAGTGCGAGTCGGTGGCCGGGCCACCGTGCATATGGCTTTCGTTGCGCACTTCGACCCACGCCGGCGCGAGTTCCCGGCGGACTTTTGCTTCAATCACCGCCTGCATTGACCGCGTGCCCCCCAATTTCGTTCACGGCCGCGCACTATATATTAGAATCGGCGCCGGGCAAAGCCCCTGTAACGGCACAGCCCCGGAAGCCGCCCCCGGCCCGGCTCGGAATTCGGGCGCGGGGAAGTATTATAACGGCAGGGCTTTTCCGCACTTTACCCGTCCCGATTTCAAATCAAGGCTGACAGGCTCCGAGCATGCCGATTTCCTGGTATCCCGGCCATATGCGCAAGGCGCGGAGGGAACTCGCGGCCCTGCTGCGCGGCGCCAAGCTGGCGTTTGAAGTGCTCGACGCCCGCATTCCCGCGGCAAGCGCCAATCCGCTGCTGAACCAACTGCGGGGGGAACTTCCAGTCGTCCGCGTTCTGAACAAGAGCGACCTGGCCGACCCGGCGCGAACCGCCGCTTGGCTGTCCTATTACGGCGGCTCTTTCGGTGGCGATTTTTCCGAAGGCTCCGGGCTCACCTGCCTCGCCAATGGCCGGGACGCGCCGCTGAAGCCGGACCGGCTGCTCGGCGTCATCGACCGGCTTGGCGGCGGCTCGCCCACCCGCATCGGCGGCCGGGGTGAAATCGCGATTATCGGCATTCCCAATGTCGGCAAGTCGTCGCTGCTCAACCAGCTAAGCGGCCGCAAGCTCGCCAATACCGGCAATACCCCGGCGCTCACCCGCGCCCAGCAGGCGGCGCCTTTCGCCGAAAACTGGCGCCTGATCGACACCCCCGGCATGCTGCGGCCGAAACTCGAAGACCAGCGCGGCGCCGGGCTCATGGCCTGCGTCGGCAGCATCGGCGCCAAGGCGCTCGACATCGAAACAGTAGCCGGCTTTCTCGCCGATTGCCTGCTCGCCGGGCATCGCGGGGCGCTGGTCAAGCGCTATGGCCTGGCCCCGGAGGTCCACACCGCCGAGGCTTTGTTTGATACGATTGCGAACTCGCGGGGGGCGCGGAGGAAAGGCGGCGGCGCCGATCTCGAACGCGCGGCGGAGATTCTGCTGGGGGACTTCCGCGCCGGCCGGCTCGGCAGAATCACGCTGGAATCCCCGCCCGCAAACGATTCTGAAACCGAGACCGGGCTTGAAGCCGAAACCAGGCCCGAACCCAAGCCAGACCCAAGCTCAAATCCAAAATTGAAGAGCAGACAAACACCATGACCCAAAGCAGCGCTCAGTTGGCCACCACCGGCGCCGCGGCCGCCGAACCCGCCGCGCATCCGGCATTCCTCTTCCGCGGCGCCAGCCACATCGCCTCGCTCAATATCGATGTGGAGGAATACCAACACCGCGCAACCGGCGCCCTGCACTACCACCTCGGCAATGGCAACCCGGAGAATGTGTTCCTCGTCGCCCTGCGCACGGCGCCGCTCGATTCGACAGGAGTGGCGCACATCCTCGAGCACACCAGCCTCTGCGGCAGCGCGAAGTTCCCGGTGCGGGACCCCTTCTTCATGATGACCCGGCGCTCGCTCAACACCTTCATGAATGCTTTCACCAGCAGCGACTGGACCGCCTACCCCTTCGCCAGCAAGAACAGAAAAGACTTCAATAATCTGCTCCATGTCTATATGGATGCGGTATTTTTCCCGAACCTGAATGAACTGGATTTCGCCCAGGAGGGGCATCGGCTGGAGTTTGCGGATACGGACAATCCAGACAGCGAGCTGTGCATCAAGGGCGTGGTTTACAACGAGATGAAAGGCGCCATGAGTTCGCCGGCGAGCGTGCTGTGGCACAGCATGTGCCGCCACCTGTTCCCGGAAACCACCTACCATTTCAACAGCGGCGGCGACCCCGGCGAGATTCCCAAACTCGGCTACCGGCAACTGCTCGATTTCCACCGCCGCCACTATCATCCCGGCAATTCGGTGTTCATGACTTTCGGCGACATCCCGGCGAGCGAGCACCAGGCGGATTTTGAAGAACTCGCCCTCGGCCAATTCAAGCCGCTTGAAACCGCGGTCACAATACCCGACGAAGCCCGCCTCGGCGCGCCGGTTCGGGTCGAAGAGCGCTACCACTGCGAGGATGGGGATCTCGGGCGCAAGACACTCGCACGCAAAACCCATGTCGCGCTCGGCTGGCTGCTCGGCCACAGCAGCGATCTTGAGCAGCAATTCCGCGCCCAGTTGCTCTCCAGCGTGCTGCTCGACAACAGCGCGAGCCCGCTGCTGCGGGCGCTGGAATCGAGCGGGATCGGCACCGCGCCCTCGCCGCTTTGCGGGCTGGAATCCTCGCATCGGGAGATGAGTTTCATGGCCGGGCTCGAGGGCTGCGAATCCGGCGCCACAGCGGATGTTGAAAAACTCATCCTCGGCGTGATCGAAAAGGTCGCGCTGGAAGGCGTTCCCTTCGGGCAGGTGGAGGCGGCGCTGCACCAGCTTGAACTCGATCAGCGCGAGATCGGCGGCGGCTCGTACCCCTATGGCCTGCAACTCATCCTCGCCGGGCTGCCGGCGGCGATCCACCGCGGCGATCCAGTCGAAATGCTGAATCTCGACCCGGTGCTGGACAAATTGCGGCGGCAAATCCGCGATGCGGATTTCATTCCCGGCCTCGTCCGCGAATTGCTGCTCGACAATCCGCACCGGGTCACGCTCACGCTGCAACCCGATGCGGAACTCGCCGCGCGCAGAACCGCGCTCGAAAGCCGCCGCCTCGCCGCGATCCGCTCCGGGCTCGATGAAAACGACAAGGCCGCAATCGTGGACCAGTCCCGGCGCCTGCTTGAGCGGCAGATGCTTGAGGACGACCCCGAGATTCTACCCCGGGTCGGCCTCGATGACGTGCCCGCGCAAATCAGCGAACCCGAGCGGGAATCGCTGCGGCTTTCCGGCGGCGATGCGGTGAGCTTCTACAGCCAAGCCGCCAACGGCCTGGCCTATCAGCAAGTTGTTTTCAGCCTGCCGCGGCTCGAAGACGACCTGATCGACTGCCTGCAACTCTACGCCGCCTGCCTCGGCGAGCTTGGCGTCGGCGCGCGGGACTACGCCGAAGTGCAGACTTGGCAGTCGCGCATTTCCGGCGGTGTTGGCGGATTCAGCAGCATCCGGCCTCCGCTAGGCGATGTGCAGGCGAACCGGGCGCTGTTCAGCATCTCCGCCAAATGCCTGGTGCAGAACCACCGGGCGCTGTCCGGCCTGTTGCGGGAAACGATCGACAAACTGCGCTTCAACGAGGGCCGCCGCGTCAAGGATTTGCTCGAACAGATTCAGGCGCGCAAGGAGAACAGCCTCACCTCCCACGGACACAGCCTGGCGATGAAGTTGGCGTGCAGCGGAATGAGCCCGGGCGCCCGCCTCGCCCACCGCGCAAGCGGCCTGGAAAGCATTCGCCGCTTGCGCGAGTTGACCAAAACACTCGCCGAAGCCGGTGCGCAACAAAGCTTGCTGGAGCGCTTCGCCGCGTTGCACCGGCGCATCACCGCCAGCGAAAGGCAATTCCTGCTCGTCGCCGAGGATGAACATCGGCAGCGGCTGCTTGCCGATCTTGACGCGGCTTGGTCCGGGGCCGGGACCGGAAGCCTTGATGAAGATTTCACGCTGCCACCGCTGCGCGAGCGCGTTTGCGAAGCCTGGACCACGGCAACCACGGTGAATTTCTGCGCCAAGGCCTGGCCATCGGCGCCGGCCGGCCACGAGGACAGCCCGGTGCTGCATGTGCTCGCCCGCTTCCTCAACAATGGCTTCCTGCACCGGGCGGTGCGCGAGCAGGGCGGCGCCTACGGCAGCGGCGCGAGCCAACATGCCGACGCGGCGGTGTTCCGCTGCTTTTCCTACCGCGATCCCCGCCTCGCCGACACCCTCGCCGATTTCGACCGCGGCCTCGACTGGGTAATGAGCGGCAAACACCAGGATCGGCAGCTCGAAGAAGCCATCCTCGGCGTAATCGCCGCCATGGACAAACCATCCTCGCCAGCCGGCGAGGCTGAAATCGCCTTCTACAACGATCTGTTCGGCCGCAGCCTCGACCAGCGGCTCGATTTCCGCAAGCGCGTGCTCGCCACCACCATCGCCGACCTGCGCGCCGTCACCGAGCGTTATCTCACAACCGATGACGCGAGTTACGGCATCATCACTTCCCGGCAATCCGCCGAAATCCTCAAGCTAAACGATCTGAAAGTGGTGAATCTCTAGGTAAGCTCTGATTTAATCAGCGCTTACCCAGCTTCACGCCGCTATCGGAAGGGATTCGGCGACTTTGCCGCGTTGCGGCAACTGTCTGCCCTTTTGTTGCTGCTTTGGTTTTTTCTCCTCCTTGAAGGAAATTCTCTGCATCTTGCAGGAAAACGCATCCATGCATTTTTTGCAATTTGGATCACCTTTGAAGTACTTTTTATCCAACCATTTTCCACATACGGAAAGATATTTTCTTGCATTTTCATTGTAAGGCCCAAGAACCTTGGCGTGCTGTCTCATACTTTTTTCTCCATCAAAAATGTCAGGAGCGCAGCATAATCCAGCAATGCGTCAAATTCGGACGCATCAATCGATCTGCTTATTCATCTTGCGATGGCCATTTCAGCCCTTGATGCAGACGACCTGCCGCAGTGTGTGCACTATGTCAACCAAGTCGCTTTGCGCCGCCATCACGGCGTCGATGTCCTTGTAGGCGCCGGGGGTTTCGTCCAACACCCCGTAGTCCTTTCGGCATTCGACGCCCTCGGTTGCCTCCCGGTGGTCGTCAACTGTGAATTGGCGTTTGGCGTCCCGGCGCGACATCGCCCGGCCCGCGCCGTGGGAGCAGGAATGGAACGAAGCCTCGCTGCCTTTGCCGCGCACGATATAGGATCGCGCGCCCATGCTGCCGGGGATGATGCCCAAGTCCCCCTCCCGGGCCCGCACCGCGCCCTTGCGGGTGACGTATACGTTCGCGCCGTAGTGCTCTTCCTGTTCGACATAGTTGTGATGGCAGTTAACCACTTTTTCCATGGCGGTGAAAGGCGGCAGATGCCTCCCCAGCACTTTCAATGTCTCCGCCATCATCGCCTGCCGGTTCATATAGGCATAATTCTGCGCCCACCCGACGGCTTTGACGTAATCCCCGAACAGGTCGGTGCCTTCGCTCAGGTATGCCAAGTCTTGATCCGGCAGGTTTCTGACATGGTGCTTGCCCATATCCTTCTTGGCCTTGCGGATGAACCACATGCCAATGACATTGCCGATGCCGCGAGACCCGGAGTGCAGCATCACCCACACCTTGTCGCATTCATCCAGGCAAATCTCCAGAAAGTGGTTGCCGCCACCGAGCGTGCCAGTCTGCCGGGCGGCCGCTTCAAGCAGGGGAATTTTCCTGCGTTTGGCGATCCTCGGGTGCTTTTCCTCCAGCCACTTGATGAATTTTTCATCCCCATCCGACAGCGGCCGCAACGGGGCCTCGTGCATGCCAAAACCGACCGGAACCGCCGCCTCGATGTCCACGCGGATCTCGCGCAGGCTCTCGGGCAGGTCGCTCGCATCAATGCCATCAAGCCTCGCGGCCATCATCCCGCAGCCGATGTCGACTCCAACCGCGGCGGGAATGATGACCTCCCTAGTCGGGATGACGCTGCCCACCGTCGCGCCCAGCCCCCAGTGCACATCGGGCATGACCGCGACATGGTGGTGGACGAATGGCATTTGCGCGATGTTGACCAACTGCTGCCGGGCCCGCTCCCCCAGCGGCACCCCGTCAATCCAGGCGTAGATCGGTTTCGCCCCCGATTCGATGTTTTGATAGTTCGCTTCGCTCATGGTCGATCACCTCAAATCTCTACTATGTATGCTCTGACTTAATCAGAGCCTCCCTATTCCAGTTGCTTCTTTAGCCGCGAAAACTCGCGTTTGGCGTATCTGTCCGCCAGGATGACATTCACCGCCGCCGCGAGATTCATGCAGAGCCCAGACGGCGATGGAACATACACCTTGGCGCCACAGCGGCTCGTTATGCGCTCCGGCAAAGTGCCGTTTTCGGTCCCGAAGATGTAATAAGCCCTCTCGGGATGGTCGAATTCCGGCAGCGGAACCGCATCCTCCAAAAGCTCCACGGCAACCGGAACGCAGTCATACGGAATCACGGCGAGCACATCGCCACAACGTATCGTTGGTATGTGCCGATACGCGCACATCGTGTCGGCGTGGTTTTCAATCTTCGCCCTCGCGTCTCCCCCAACCACAATAAGCGAGGCGAGATAAACCCCGGCGGCGCGCATCGCCCCGCCAAGGCTCGAATCCTTCTGCGGACGATCCAGCGCCACCGCGCTGTAGCCCCGCCGAATCCTTCGCTTGGGCTTCAATGTTTCAGAGGGCTCCCGCCGCTCCTCCTGTTCGTGGCAAGATTCGATGCCAACACCAACAGGGCGCAGGGCGCGGACAGGCACCGCAACATCATGCCGTGCCATTTCGGCCAATTTGTTCATTGCCGTTTTCCTCATGCAGGCCGTCATCTGGCCGGCGCATCGCCAGCCAGATGACGGAAAGAACCGGCCCAAGGCTGAGCCGGGAATGGAAGGTAACGCCAAAATGCGTCAGATTCGGTCGCGGATGCGCGAAAGATTACGTTCGATGTCTATCGGGCCCATCGGACAGATTTGACATCATTCAGAATGGAACTCCGCGCCGCCATCCTTGGCGAATTCCTCTAGGTTGAATGTTGGGTCGGGCAGGAAGCGGTATCCGGTTGTTCGGGCTTCGCTGATGTCTGCCAGCCGCCACAGGCGCGGCGTTTTCTCGTAGGGATGGCCACAGGAGTCGTCCCAGTGCTCGCGGGCAACCAGGAAGGACTCCGTGCCGTGCAACAGGCCGCAAGGCCAGACCTCGCGCCGGGTGGCTTTGTCGGCGCCAGCCTCGCGGTAGTTGAATTCAACAGTGCGATTATTCGAGATCGAATCGCGCAGCAGCCCGATCAAGCCTCTTTCCAAGCGCTGACTTGACTGCTCCCCCGGAATCAGGATTTCTATCTTGCGCAAGGATTCAAGTTTGGCATCGGCTTGCAGTGAGTGCTCGAGTCGCATCGCCGCCCGAGTACTGTGGATCAGTTTGCGCAAATTGCTGGCGCGCTCGCCATGGCCGCAGGCCTCAAGCGCCGCTGCCGCCAACTCAACTTCATGGATCTCCTCCGCGCGGACCATTACGAAGGCGCTCAGGGAATTGGACCGCAACCGCCAGTGCTTCCTGCGATCGCTGGAATCAACCAATTCCAGTGGGCCAAAGACTGATTCCACAATGTTGCGCATCCGCTCGGCGGTTTTGCGCTTCACGCCGAACCGCTGCTGGATGTCATCTAGGGTCAAGCCGTGGCAAGCGCCCTGAAGGGCCATGGCGAGCTTGACGATATTGCCTGCGAGTTCTTGTCTCATAGAGAGCTTCTCCTGTGCTGGATGAAGCCCCGGTGAACCGTTTTCGACGGTTCTTGGGGCGGTGCCAACACTGGCTTTCGCTCTCTGTAAAGGCTTGGTTTTGGCGTTTTGTTGCAGATTGTTACAATTAGACTGAAACCAGACTTGGACTGAGCATGGAAATTCAGCCATGTAAGGCCTCGGGAGGCCTGGGATTGGCGAACCCCTTTATTAGGGGCTTATGATGAATTGCGGGCGCGGGCCTCGTCTGGCGGTTTTTGGGGTTTGCGGCATCGAAGTGGCCCGGGAGCAACCACCCCGCCCCTTCGGGGCACCCCTCCTTAAAAAGGAGGGGAGTCAGATGAGCCACGCCGGCGGGGCCAATTCTCCCCCTGTCAAGGGGGAGTGGCGCAAAGCGGCGAGGGGGTTCCGGCCACCGAGCGCAGCTCGGTGGCCGGAACGAGGGGCAGGATGAATTTCTCCGCGCTTTGCGATTTCCCGCGAAGCGCGGTGGTTCGATGTTCAGGCGGGAATGGTTGCGGGAGTCAGCAAGCTTTGCAGCCAGTCGGTGACCTCGGGGTAGTGATCAAGATCGAGGACGAATTCCTGGCCTGGGCCACGCCTGCCCACCAGACAATGCTCGCCGTCTTCGGATCGCCGCCACTGCTCCGGCTTGGGAAAATGCGTCAATGGCGCTTTGCCCAAAGTTGGAAAAAACGAGGCGGGGAGGCGCCAGTCGCTGGCGTTTCTATTGGGTTTCGGCTCGGTCAGCACCAGCTTCTCACTGTACCGGGGAAATGTCCCAGCGGCCGGGATGTCCAGTTGCTTTCCATTGATCCGAAGTTTGTCGGCA
>JAPOTO010000246.1 GCA_026709135.1 Gammaproteobacteria bacterium
CCCGGTCGATCACCTGCACCGGCGAAGGCGCATCGAGCGGCGTGCCGCGAATGAAGGAACCCGTAACCAAAACCTCCTCGATTTCCTCCTGCTGCGCCGCAGCCGGCAGCGCAAGCCCGGCGAGCACCGCCACCGTCAACAACCGCATCGTTCCCGGAAACATGCCTTGCATAGCATTTACCTCTCTCTATCTATATACACCTTGTCTAAAAGACCCGCATGAAAGCCATCATCGAGACCATCAGCTCTCCGGCTGATTCCGACCGCAATCCCAAGGCCCAAGCCACCACAGCCAAAACCCACCACGAAGTTTACTCCACTGCGCCGAAAAAACCAGCATGTCGCGGCTTGTTGCGCACCGGTGCTGGAACCCGGGCCGCTTTTGGGATAGGTTTTGCGCTGCCCGCAATAAGGCGGGACAAGGTGTGCGGCAAGTATTCAACTGCCGGGCGCAAAGTCTCAAAATGACAAGAAACAACCACAAATGGTCAAACTCGAAACCATTGTCCCCGGCAGCCATCTGACTGGTGTTCACGGCGAACAGCCGGTAGAAATCATCGCCACCCGCGCTTACGGCCCGGACGCTGTTGAAGTGACCTGGAAAGGCCCCGATGGTCTGGGCGAGCGAATACTGTATCGGGAAAACGAGCAACAACTGGGCAAAGCCGCCGCGGCGCGGCGGTTTGCGTTCGATGGCGATAGTTACCTATTCAGGCTCGCTTCCGAAGCCTTCCGCATTCGCCTTGCCCATCTGTTCGATCCTTATATTGCGGTCAACGCCTCGCGTATCGAACCGCTGCCGCACCAGTTGACCGCGGTTTATGGCGCGATGCTGGAAAAGCAGCCGCTGCGGTTCCTGCTCGCCGATGACCCGGGAGCGGGCAAAACCATTATGGCCGGGCTGCTGATCAAGGAACTGCTGATCCGGGGCAGTCTGGAGCGCTGCCTCATCATCGCGCCGGGAAGCTTGGTCGAACAATGGCAGGACGAACTCAACGACAAGTTCGACCTCCCCTTCGCGATCATGAGCCGGGAACAGATCGAAGCGTCGGTCACCGGCAACCCATTCGCGGAACAACCGTTGCTGATCGCCCGGCTCGACATGCTTTCGCGCAACGATGAACTCAAGGCGAAACTCAAGGCCGCCCCGGAATGGGACCTTATCGTCTGCGACGAGGCGCACCGCATGTCGGCGAGTTTTTTCGGCCAGGAGGTCAAATACACCAAGCGCTTCCAACTCGGCGCGCTCGCCGGGCGCCTCGCCCGCCACTTCCTGCTGATGACCGCGACGCCGCACAATGGCAAGGAAGAGGATTTCCAGCTTTTCATGGGTCTGCTCGACGCCGACCGCTTCGAGGGCCGGTTCCGCGAAGGCGTGCACAAGGTCGATCCTTCGGACATGATGCGCCGGCTGACCAAGGAGGAACTCTACCGCTTCGACGGCAGCCCGCTCTTTCCCGAACGCCGCGCCTATACTGTTTCCTACGAACTGTCTCGCCGGGAAGCCGGGCTCTACCAAGCGGTCACGCTGTATGTCCGCGAAGAGATGAACCGCGCCGAGCGGCTGGCGGAGGACGGTTCGCGCCGGAGCAACAATGTCGGCTTCGCCCTTCAGATCCTGCAGCGCCGCCTGGCTTCCTCGCCAGCCGCGATCCATGAATCCCTCAAGCGCCGACTCGCCCGGCTCGAAGGCAGGCTGGAAGAGGAAAAACTGGGCCACAAGAGCGATGGTTCCGGCGCCCCGGAAGTTGAAGCGAATTTCAGCGCCATTTTCGACGAGGATGATCTCGACGAGGCCACCAGCGAAGAAATCGAAACCCGCGAGGAACAACTGCTCGACCGGGCCACCGCGGCGCAGACCATCGCCGAGTTCGAGGCTGAAATCGCCGAACTCAAGCGGCTTGAGAGCATGGCGAGAGAGCTTCGCCATTCGGGCGAGGACACCAAGTGGCGGCAACTCGACCGCATTCTCGACGACCCGCTGGTCCACGACCCCGCCAAAGACATCAGACGCAAGATCGTTATCTTCACCGAAGCCAGGGACACCCTCGAATATCTCGCCAGCAGAATCCGCGACCGCACCGGCGAGGCGGAAAGCGTCGCGGTGATCCACGGCGGTGTCCCCCGCGACCGGCGGCGCGCAATCATCGCCGCATTCAACGACGATCCGGCGGTCCGGTTCCTGCTGGCCAACGATGCGGCCGGCGAAGGCGTGAACCTCCAGCGCGGCGCGAATCTCATGGTCAATTACGACCTGCCGTGGAATCCCAACCGGCTTGAGCAGCGTTTCGGCCGCATCCACCGAATCGGCCAGACCGAAGTCTGCCACCTGTGGAACCTGGTAGCGGCGGAAACCCGCGAAGGCGCGGTTTACCAACGCCTGCTCGAAAAACTGGAAACCTCGCGGGAAACCCTCGGCGGCAAGGTCTACGATGTGCTCGGCGAACTGTTCGAGGCGCGGCCCCTGCGGGAACTCTTCATGGAAGCCATCCGCTACGGTGACCGGACAGCAGTGCGGGAGCGCCTGTTCCGGGCGGTGGACGGTGCGGTCGATGTGGAGAACATCAATGACCTCGTCGCCCGCAACAAGCTGACGCGGGAGGGCCTTGACCCCGCAACAGTCCGCTCGGTGCGCGAGGAAATGGAACGTGCCGCCGCACAACGATTGCAACCGCACCACATCCAGTCGTTCTTTGAAGCCGCTTTCGAGCAGGCCGGCGGCACATCCCGTTCGCGAGAAAAGAACCGATTTGAATTGATCCGCGTGCCGCCAATTCTCAGGGACCGCGACCGGCTCATCGGCCGCGCCGAACCGGTGCTGCCGCGCTACCGCAGAATCTGCTTCAACAAGGACGCCATCCCAGGTCAGCCCCAAGCCGTTCTCGTTGCCCCCGGCCACCCCCTGCTCGACTCGCTGATCGACCTCACGCTGGAGCGCTACCGGGAACTGCTTACCCGCGGCGCGGTGCTGATCGACGGCGCGGACCGGAATGAAACCCCGCGGGTGCTTATCATCCTCCGCCATGCCATCCGCGACGGCCGCAAGTCGCGCCACGGCAAAGTCCAGATCGTCTCCGAGCGGCTCCAGTTCGTGTGGATTGATGCCGAGGGTCAGGCCTGCGACGCCGGCCCCGCTCCGCATCTGGATTGCCGCGGGCCGAATGAAACGGAACGCGAACGATTGGCGGAGATTCTGGAGGCGGACTGGCTCAAAGGTCCGCTGGAGGAGCGCGCGCGGGAGATTTCAATCACCGAGTTGTTGCCCCGCCATCTGAATGAGGTCCAATCGCGCCGACTGGCCGAGCTCGACAAGATCGAGGAAGCGGTCAAGGTTCGCATGCGCCGGGAAATCGCCCATCTGCAACGCCGCGCACTCGAGATTGAAGCCGAGGAGCGGGCGGGCAAAAAACCGCGGCTCAATTCCCGCAACATCCGGCGCCAAGCCGAAAAGTTGACCGACCGCTTGCAGGCGCGGATTGCCGAAATCACCCGTCAGCGGGACATCGCGGCGCTGCCGCCTGAGATTTGCGGCGCCGGCCTGGTCGTGCCAGCCAGTCTTGTAAGCGCGGAAGAACCAGACTCGAAACTCGGAAAATCGGCAAGGGAACCCGATCCAGCCAGCCGCCGGGAGATCGAAACCAAGGCCATGGAAGCCGTAATGGATCGGGAGAAACGCCTGGGATTCGCGCCCAGGGACGTTTCCACCGAGAATCGCGGCTACGACATCGAAAGCCGCGACCCGAAAACGGGCAAGCCGCGCTTCATCGAAGTCAAGGGCCGCCGCGCCGATGCGACCGGCATCACCATCACCCGCAACGAAATGCTGGCGGCACACAACGCCGCTGATGCCGACATACTCTACATACTCGCGGCCGTGCTCGTCGAACGCGGATACGTCCACGAGCCGCTTTACGTGTGCAACCCCACCGGGCTGTTCGGCCCCGAACCGAGGTTCAACGAGGAATGCCGCACCATCACCATCGACTCCATCAGGCAGGCCGCTGGCACAGAGCCGCAAAGCTGAATCGGCCAATGGCGCCAAAGCAAACTGCGCCAACTCAAACGCTTTGACTATAATTTGCCGGCACGAATATTGGACTTTCGGGCACTTGAGGCAATATGATTGCACTGCAATCGCTGAAAATAACATTTTTTGGGGACGAGACCATGGCAAGCATCACAATCCGCAACTTGGATGACCAAGTGAAAACACTTCTGCGCGTGCGGGCGGCTGCGCATCATCGCTCGATGGAAGAGGAAGCGAGATTGATCCTGCGCCAAGCGGTTGGGGCCAAGCCGAGTTCCCGCAATTTGGCGGAAATCGCCCAAGCCCATTTCGGCCCGGAAAACGGCGTGGATTTGGAGTTGCCGATGCGAGTGCCGGGCCGGGAACCCCCGGCGTTCGATTGAGTGGCTGATCATGTCCTTTCTGCTGGATACGAATGTGGTGTCCGAATTGATCCGCAAAGTGCGCAATCCCGCCGTCGTGAGCTGGACGACCGGCACCCCTCTTGAAGACCTGTATTTCTCGACGGTGGGCGAAGCAGAGTTGCGTTTTGGCGCCGCCATCCTGCCGGAGGGTCGCCGCCGCCAGACGCTGCTGACGGATATCGAGAATTTTCTGCGAGAAGCGTTTGGAGATCGGGGGTTGCCATTTGACCGGGAAGCCGCGCGTGAATATGCGGACATTGCGGCCTCGCGCCGTTCCGCCGGTCGACCGGTGGCACCCGCCGACTGTCAGATTGCCGCGGTCGCCCGGTCCCGAGACCTGACGATGGTGACGCGCAATGTCAGTGATTTTGACGGCATCGGCGTGAAAGTATTCAATCCTTGGGGGCCGGACTGAGCAATTCAACGGCAGATTGGGCTGCCAGAAAACGCCGGGACGGGCGCGAAACCGGCCAATCCCATGCCGCCGAGCCAACATATGACCTTGCTTGTTCCGTGTGAAAAGTGCATAGTCGCCGCCATGATTTCCGTATCGATGACAGAGCTCAAGGCGAATCTGTCGCGCTATATTCGCGAGGCTCGGCAAGGTGGCGAAATCGAGGTGCTCGACCGGGGCACTCCGGTGGCCTTGATCACCAAGCCAAAACCGACCCCTAAGCCAAGCGGCAACGATGCTCACGGAAGATTCAATCCGTTCGTAAGCTTTTCCAGATAATAGTGGGTGGGTACA
>JAPOTO010000231.1 GCA_026709135.1 Gammaproteobacteria bacterium
CGATGCTGGGTTCCCTCTATTCCGATCGTCCAATCGCGGTTTCCCCGGCCGTGGCGGCGACCATCGGGCTCGAGGAGGCGGTCATGATCCATGTGCTGGCCGAGTTGATCACCTTCCGCCCCACCGAGACCCTGCCCAGGCATCCGGGCCTGGACTTCGTTTTGCTCAGCGCGCGGGACGCCGGCCGGTTCTTCCCCTTTTGGCAGCCCGCGGACATCGACCGCATCCGCCTGCGCCTCATCCAACTCAAGATGCTCGTCTTCGAGCCACACGCCGACGAGGCCGGCGCGGCCTGGTACGCCCTGCAGCGGATCGACAACGCGCCACAGCGGCCGAGCCCGGTGCGCCGGCGCCGCGGAACCACCGGGCCGATAGACCCCGACTGGCAGCCCGGCGCCGAATGGATAAAGCAGTGCCGCCAGTTGAACATTCCAGAGGACTTCATCCACGCCCAGGTTCCGCGCTTTGTGCTGTACTGGAAGGAGCGCGGCGAAGCGCGCTTTTCCTGGGGCAACGAATTCGTCAAACACGCGCTGAAGCAATGGCGCGAGGAGCAAACCGCCGCCGCCGCGAGGGAGCGCTTCAGCGACATGGGTTGGAACTGGCGGCCCGACGAAGTCGCCGTGGAAATCCTCGTCCGCGACGGCGTCAACCGCAATTTCATCGAGGACGCCGTGCCCGAATTCGTGCTCTACTGGATGGAGCGCGGCGTCGAGCGGGAAGGCTGGAATTCAACCTTCATCACCCATGTGCAAAAGCAATGGCGGATGTTTCAAGCCGCCGGCTTCACCGGGCAGGATCCGAGGCCGATTCCCGCCGATTGGCGCCCCGACGCGAAATGCCTGGAGATATTGCAGCTTGCCCAAATCGATGAGGACTGGGCCATGGGGCAAGTGGCGGAGTTCGTGCTCTATTGGCGCGAAAGCGGTGAGGCGAGGGTTTCATGGAATATGATCTTCCTGCAGCGCATGAAACACCTGTGGGCCAAACGCCTCGGTGGCGAAACAGTCGGAGCGGGCGATGAAAGAGATGCGGACACTGCTTCAGCTTACGGAGAAGACGATGACGCCTGGTTCAGCAGAATCACCGACCGAACCTGGGCCGAGTAAAGCCGATTCCGGGCGGCAAGCCGGGCGCGATCAGGTCGATGCCGTCAACCGCCTGTTCGAGGAATTCGCCTTCGCCTACCACAACCAGTACCGCAAGGCCTTCCCCAACCGGGCCACGCTCGACCGGGCCAAGAAGTTCTGGCTTGGGCATCTGCGATGTTTCAGCCCGGCCCAGATCGTTCGCGCCAGCGCCAAGCTCGTCACCTCCAGCGAGTTCATGCCGACGCTTTCCGATGTGGTCAACGCCTGCCGCGACGACCGGGCCCTGTTCGGCCTCCCCTCCAACCGCGCCGCGTACCAGGAAGCCTGCCTCAAGCCGGGGCCCAAGGCGGCGCGGGAATGGTCCCACGAGGCCGTATACCTCGCCGGCAGGGCAACCGGCTGGCAACTGCTCGCCAGCGAGCCGGAATCGGTCAGCTACCCCCTGTTCGAGTACCACTATCTCGACCTGTGCCGCCAAGTCGTCGAAGGCGCCAAGCTGACCATCGAGCGCCCGCCCCCATTGCCCCGGCAGACCCACACCGAACTCACCCGGAAAGAACTGCAAGAACTCGCCGCCGAACTGCGCCGGGAACTTGCCGAATAAGCAACAACGGAGAAAAGCCACAACCAGGATGACGGATTATCGGTCCCGCAGGCGGTGAGTCGCTGCTTGTTGGCGAAGAGCGCGGCGGGCGTGCTAGGCAAGAGGGCTTTGATGCGCGCAGAGTCACGAAGACGGGATCTCCAATGCTGGCACAATGTTAGTCGCCGTCTGGCTGGGTGACGTTCAGCGGGCGTGCGAGACAGGATGTCGAGCCCGAAGCCTCCAGGGATGGATTTACGGCGTCCGCTGAACGCCATCCAGCCAGACGGCGACGGGTCGAAGCCCCGAATCAGGATTTACCGGATGGTCTGACGGCTTCGGGTATAATCCGGCTTCCCACCGGACAAGCGGGGATTCACCCATGTTCAACCAGGACGACACCCTGGCCAAGAGCGATTCCGCCCTCGCCGAAGCCATTCGCGCCGAGGAAAACCGCCAGGAAACCCATATCGAGCTGATCGCCTCGGAGAACCACGTCAGCAACGCCGTGCTCGAGGCCCAAGGCTCGGTGCTGACCAACAAATACGCCGAGGGCTACCCCGGCAAACGCTATTACGGCGGCTGCGAACACGTCGATGTGGTTGAACAACTCGCCATCGACCGCGCCCGGGAATTGTTCGGCGCCGACTACGCCAATGTCCAGCCCCACTCCGGCTCCCAGGCCAATGTCGCCGCCTACAGCGCGCTGATGGAACCCGGCGACACCCTGCTCGGCATGAGCCTGGCCCATGGCGGCCACCTGACCCACGGCGCTTCGGTGAGCTTTTCCGGCCGCATCTACCAGGCGGTGCAATACGGAATCCATGACGAAACCGGCGAGATCGATTACGACGAAGTCGCCTCCCTGGCCCGGCAACACCGGCCGAAAGTCATCGTCGCCGGCTTTTCCGCTTACTCGCGCGTTATCGACTGGCGCCGCTTCCGGGAAATCGCCGATGAAACCGGCGCCTTCCTCGTCGTTGACATGGCCCATGTCGCCGGCCTCGTCGCCGCCGGGCTGTATCCAAGCCCCGTGCCCTGGGCCGATGTGACCACCACCACCACCCACAAGACCCTGCGCGGCCCCCGGGGCGGCCTGATTCTCGCCAAGGCCAACCCCGAGTTGGAGAAAAAGCTCAACTTCGCTGTTTTCCCGGTGGGCCAGGGCGGGCCGCTGATGCATGTTATCGCCGCCAAGGCGGTATGCTTCAAGGAGGCCATGAACCCGGAGTTCAAGACTTACCAGCAACGGGTGCTCGACAACGCCCGGGCCATGGCCAACGCCTTCATCGCCCGGGGCTTTGATGTCGTCTCCGGCGGCACCGACGATCATCTGTTCCTGCTCAGCCTGATCCGCCAGGGACTCACCGGCAAGGACGCCGACGCCGCCCTTGGCCGGGCCAACATCACCGTCAACAAAAACGCCGTGCCCAACGACCCGAAGCCGCCCTTCGTCACCAGCGGCCTGCGCATCGGCTCGCCGGCGGTGACCACCCGGGGCTTTGGGGAAGCCCACGTCGCCGAGCTTGCCGGCTGGATGTGCGATATTCTCGAAGATATCGAAAACGACGCGCTGATCGGCGAAGTCCGGGAAAAAGTCCTGGCGCTGTGCCGCCGGTTCCCGGTCTATCGGAACGCTTGCCAGGCGAAACCCTAAACCATCAAGAAACAGTATGCATTGTCCCTTTTGCGGCGCGGTTGACACCAAGGTCATCGATTCCCGGCTTGTGTCCGACGGCACCCATGTGCGCCGCCGCCGGGAATGCATCACCTGCGAAGACCGCTTCACCACCTACGAAACCGCCGAACTCGTCATGCCGCGCATCATCAAGAGCGACGGCTCCCGCGAGCCTTTCAACGAGGACAAGCTGCTCGCCGGTTTGCAGAAGGCGCTGGAAAAGCGGCCGGTTGCCATCGAACAGGTGGAGGCCGCGATCAACCGCATCAAGGCCAAGCTGCGCGCCGGCGGCGAGCGCGAAATCGCCTCGCGGGTGGTCGGCGAGGGCGTCATGCAAGAGCTGCGCGAACTCGATGAAGTCGCCTTCGTGCGCTTCGCCTCGGTGTACCGCAGCTTCCGCGACCTCGAAGAGTTCCGCCAGGAAATCGAACGCCTGTCCAAGAGGGATTAGGAGCCTGCCCCTAGCGCACATCGTTAGTCGCCGTCTGGCCGAGCGGCTCGATATGATGGAAGGACTTCGGTGATTTCGAATCCGATACCTACAAGGCGATACCGACAAGGGAGCCTTTATCGATCAGGATATCGGCTGCCGGTCATAGCCCAAGCCCCAGATCCGCAATAGTTCAGCGCAGCCTTTGTCGAAATCATTCTGAAAGTCGACCATTTGCAACGACGCCAGTGTCCAAGACAGTTCCGCGTGGTCGCAGGATTGGTACAGGATCGGTACGATTCGTCCGTCAAAGCGGTCTTGCTGGAGCGAGAAAAGGAGTTCCCTCTTGACCCATTTGGATGCGACAGATGATGGGGACAGCACCAGAACAAGCCAGTCGCAGCGCCTCAGCGCCGCCCCAATCTCGTCGTGCCACTGCTGCGCCCCCAGGATATTGGTGTCGCTGTACCAGACTGGAATGCCATGACGGCGCAGCACATCGGCCAACTTCGTGGTGAATGGCCTGTCGGCACTTGAGTGCGATAGGAAAATCTCTTCAGGCACCCGCCGCACCTACTATGCGTATCAAGTCGGAACGCGACTCAGGCGTGAGCGAGGATCGCTTGCGCGATCGGCTCGACTTCCGGATTGGCTGACTCTGTGTCATCCAGCTCAAACCAAGGCATGCGGCGCACGATCCATGGGATTTCACCAGCCGGAAGCCGATTTCGATCACCAACCACCACGGGAATCAAACGGTTGCTGTATTTCTTGGCGCCGAGAGCGTACTCCATTTCGTGTTTGACATTTTGAGATTTGGCCGCATCCGGGGTGAGCAGCACAATCATGGCTTCGGAATCTTCAAGGGCTTGTGCGACCTTGCTCGCCCAGTTGTCACCGGGCAAGACTTCCTGTTGAGGGTCTTGCACTTCAAGCCCACGTGCGTTAAGCGCCTGAGCGACACGCGCCGCAAACCATGCGTCAGTTTGGGAATGGCTGAGAAATACTTTCATTGGATTCCCGACAGGCCTGAACTGTATTGCCATGTGGACACAACATAGCAAACACACATGGATGTGTCACGCTTGGGACGCTTATCGCCGCCAGCTTCATCCTGGCATGGGCGTGGTGAATGCGGGACAATGCCCCCGCCGGATTTGACGGGGAGTTCCGCATGGAACAGTTGACCTTCACGGAGTTGGAGCACGACGCGAAGAAGCGCAAGACACCCCGAATCACCGCGTTTCGCGCGGAATGATTGAGCGGGAGGAAGGGTCATTTCATGCGCAACCTAGGCAATGCGGAATGCGGTGGTGACAGGGCGCGGTGGCCGGAACACATGGCCCGCGCCCTCGAACTCGCGCGCTCGGTGCT
>JAPOTO010000143.1 GCA_026709135.1 Gammaproteobacteria bacterium
TCCCCCACACCGACGACTTCCGCTCCGCCCACAACCTCCAAAGCCTCGAAGACCTCACCCGTGCACTGTCGGCATCTTCCCCCGCCGGGTGATTTGCCCCAAATTCAGCGCAATTCCCGGGAAACCACCCTACACTGAGTAATATGCTGTATTGCGCTCAAAAATGTTCGCGTATACTCTTGACAATGCTTGGCGCTCGCTGAGAAGTCTGCGCAGTGAACGGTAGGCAGTTTATTGCGAAGGTTCGCAAGTTGGGCAGGTCCCGGGGCCTGACCGTGTATTTTGTGGCCTCAAAAGGGCGAGGTTCACATGGGACCTTGTATTTTGGTGGTCGCAAAACCACTGTAAAGGACAGAAAGAAAGACATCGGCAAGGGACTGCTAGCCCAAATGCTCAGGGATATTGGAATTGGACCGGATGAGTTGTGAGCCTGCCCCAACTGGGAGCATTCCATAGAGGTGGCTGATATGAATTCCAAGTTTTGCTATGACTACCCCGCCAGCGTCGAATGCGATGAAGATGGCCGCTATGTTGTGACGTTTCCAGATTTCGATTGGGGCGCAACAGATGGCGCAACACTTGAAGAGGCTCTCGTCGAGGCGCAGGATTTGCTGCGTGAATTGATCGCGACGACAATGCGCGAGGGTAACGATTTGCCGGCGAGATCCGCCACTTTCAACCCGGATGCCATTATTGTACCGCCGCTGCCCATAGCGCTGAAGGCCACCCTGTACGAAGCATTCCGCGAGACTGGAATGTCCCGGCGCCGCTTCGCCCGGGAGCTTGATATCGCCGAAAGCGAGGTTCGAAGGATGCTGAACCCGGACCATCCCACCAAAGCCACCACAATCGACAACATACTGAGGCGACTTGGCAAGCAGGTGAGCTTGATCGTCAATGAAGCCGCATGATTTTGTCGATTCAGATTACCGGGGATATTTGCTGAATCGGATCCTGATAATTGTGATACGGACAAGAGCTTGCCGAGGAGAAATCCATGCGTGTAATTGCGATTGATCCGGCTCCTGGAAAGCCGAGCACCGTGTTCGATGGTGCGGAACACCTGCAACTGACCGCGGTTGAGCTGCGGGAATATGTCGCCCGGATATCGAGCGGAAAAGCGCCCGTCCTCGTCTGCTGGGACGCGCCGCTGACCGGGCCATTCGAGCTGGAAAATGCCGGTTCGCATCAATTTGATTTCACCAAGCGCGCCATCGAACGCTTCTTCTCTTTGGACGAAACCGGATTCAATTCTCGTAACGTGCAAGGCATTTCTGTACAGGGCTATGCTGGATGTCAACACTGGACCATCAGCCGCTCGATTCTTGGCCTGCCGCGGGTTGGGCCGTTCGACCGGCAGGAAAAAAAGCTGCCGCTGAAGCTGGTTACGGAGTCCGGCGGCAAAATCCGGTCCAGCAAGTCGGTGGTTGAAATCCACCCCGGGTTGGCGGCCTGGCTTTGGTGCCAAAGAGAAAGAGGGGTGAATGCGGACTGGGTATACACGGGCAACAAGTCCAGTATGCGCAAAATCCGGGATGAAATGTGGGAGATCATTCTTGATCGCAGTGGCTTTGAGGATGATTTGCCCCGGCCAGAAACAGACGACGAATTCGACGCGGCAATAGGCTACATTCTTGGCAAACTGTTTTCTCTGGACGGAGATGAGGGCCCGCGCCGCAGCCTGATTCTCGGTGACCGCGAACATGGCGCGTTTCTCCTGCCAAACGTTTCCGGCCTTGCAGACGCATGGATTCGCTGGAAAGAGGCGGCGGGAGTCAAACCCGTGCCCAGAATCCATCCCCCGGATAGTCAGCCCGGCGCGCTGGGAAAGCCCGACGGTGGTCTGCGGGGCATTTCAAAATTTGCCACCGGTGTGGGCTCCAATGTCGGCAAATCCGCGGCATCCATTGCGGAGGCGACGGCAAATGCCGCCAGTCAAACCGCAGACGCGGCTGGCAATGCCTTTGACCGGGCCAAGTCAGGCCCCGGCAAGGCATTCGCTTCGGCAGCGGCTCTCGCGGATGAATTGCTCGCAACCGCGCAGGGGCTGCTTGCGAGCCCGCTTGCCGCCGACCTGAACGAGTTGCTTCAGGCAACGGTCAAAGGCTCCGCGACGATCTACGACAAGGCCATGGACGCCGAGTATCTGCGCACCTTCATCGGCGGCGGCAATCACCGCATATTCGATGGCGGGCACACCATCGCCGGTGCCTGGAAAGCGGTTCGCGGCGCATCCCCGGATGATTCGTTCATTGAGGAGGCCTTCGGTTTTGCGGAAGCGATGTTCAAGGATTTGACCACGCCGAGAGGATTGCCCATCGCCAACTGGGACAAGGCGACTTTCGATAATGTCGCCGCCTATCTGCAATCGAACTTCGGTATTCCAAAAGACTGGTTCTATGACATCAACAGCTACGATGCCCCGGAGTTGCTCGCGGGAGTCATCGGCTTGGTTTCGATAATTTTCAGTTGGAAGGAGAAAGATGTAGAAAAGTTTTCCAAGCTCGTTGGCAACATGGGTGTGGCGGCGGTATTCAGCGCCAATCCAATATTGATGTTGGTTACGGTAACGAGCCTCGCCCGCGCGTTCCACAAAGCGGAACATTCGGGCGAGTATGTTGAAGCTGTGGATGGACTGCTGAAGGGCGGCATCGGCACCGGCGCGACGCTTGCCGCCGCCTCGCAAGTGGCTGTGTTCGGTGGCCCGGCTGGCTTGACGCTGCTTGCCGGCTTGGCCGCCGGCATACTGGTGAATCGCGCAACCAAAGACTTCAGTGTTGACCAGTTGCATCAATTCGTCATGGAGCGAAGCACCGCGGCAGCCAAAGAAATCAAGGCGCTGGAATGGAAAGCTGCCTGATGGCGGCTCGCGAGCAAAACGAAACCACGATTTGTCCATCCCGGGCAATGCGGGTTGGGGAAATTTGCCTACACTTACTTCCCGGATCAGCGGTTGCCTGTCTCGGTGTGTGGCGCTCGAAGAGGGGCTCGATTTCGTTAAAACAGATTTAAGCAACTTGCCATTTGGCGAAAATATGTTTAAGTTACGCCGTATGACATATGGTGCAGCCATGCGGCGGGGACAGTTTTCCGCCGCTGCGGAAATCACAGACGCCGAGACCGGCGCCATGTTGCGGGCGTTTTTCAATCTCGCCAAGCGCTGGGCGTTGACCGATCCGGAAGGAAGGATATTGCTTGGCAGTCCGGCCGCTCGAACCTATGCGCGCTGGAAAGCTGGACAGATCGAACCGTCGAGGATTTCACGGGATACACGCGAGCGCCTGTCGATTCTCATGGGCATCCACAAGAGTCTGCGCCACCTGTTTCCCGATTCGGCGCGAGCCTACGCTTGGCTGCGCAAGCCGAATCAGGCGTTCGGCGGGGCGCCCGCCTTGCACCGGCTGCTCGCGGGGTCGGTTACGGATCTTTCCGCTGTCCGCGCTTATCTCGATGCGGAGCGTGCCGGTTGGTGATTCCGCCGCTGAGCCGGGTTCGCTGGAAGCGGGCCTGCCGGCTGGTCAGATCGACCTATCCGCCGGCCGATCTGTTTGAAGACATTGCCCAACCGGACGATTGGCAACTGCTCCGCGAAGCGGAAGCGAAGACTGACTCGCGAGTGCGTGATGGGTCGGGTTCCGCCAAACTGATCCCAGTCGAGCGCCGGGTTTCCGGGCCGGGCGCCGATTGGGCGATGGCCCCGTTCTGTCATTTCTCGCCCGCGCGACCGAGCCGATTCAGTGACGGCAATTATGGTCTCTGCTATGCGGGAAACCGATTCGAGGTTGCGCTGGCCGAAACCGGGTTTCATTTTGGCCGGTTCATGTCGGCGACCGCCGAGGAACCCGCCTTGGTCAGTTATCGCGAATTGATTCTCCGCGTTGACGCGCAACTGCACGATCTGCGGAACAACCTGGAATTCCAGTCATCCCTGGACCCGGACGACTACGCCGTTGCGCAGTCCTTGGCTGGCGTATTGCGCCGGGACCATCGGAGTGACGGCATCGTTTATCCAAGTGTGCGCTACCCGGCGGGAGAGGCTGTTGCGGCATTCTGGCCCGATGTGCTGGGAATTCCCACTCCCGCAAGACACCTTTGCTACCGCTGGAACGGCAGTAGAGTAGACGCTTGGCTTGTGTATGGTGAAGCGGGCTGGCGCTACTTGAGTTGATTCCGCCTGGGCGTGCGGGTTTCAGTCGCCAAAAAACCGTTTCAGTTGGATGCCCAGCGACCAGTGGCTGGTTTTGCCGAAGGTGTTGGTGTTGGTCAGGGCGGGCGGGGCGTGTTCGAGGTAGGTGTCGGTGTCGCTGACTTCGTCGATGTGGCGCCAGGTTAGTTCGAGGCCGAGTTGGGTGTTTTCGCCAATGTCGTAGTCGGCGCCGGCGAAGACTTGGGCGGTGTATACGGTTTCACCGAGGTCGGCGCGTTGCAGGCTGTCGAACTCGCCCGCGGGCCGGCCTTGGCAGGCTTCGCTGACGCAGGTGTAGCGTTCTTCAAAGTAGACCTCGGTGATTTCGGCCTGGGCCGCGCCGAGTCCGGCGCCGAGGTAGGGCGTCCAGTCGCCCATGCTGGCGAGATTCCGGTACACATTCAAGGAAAGCGAATGGATCCGCAGGTCGCCCGCGCTGGCCCGGGTTTCGATGCGGTAATCGTTCTGCTCCATGAAGCGGAGCGGAGTCCCGTCGAGATGCTCGATGCCGGTGAACTGCTGGTCGACGCCGTTATCGAGCCTGGTTGCGGCGAGTTCGACGCGCCAGTCGTTGAAGGCCCTGCCCAAGGCGAATTCCAGCGCGCCGCCGGTGTCGGGCTCAAGGTCGTAGAACCAGCGGAAACCCGCGGGCGGGCTGTCGCACACAAAGTTGGGATAGCAAATCGTGTCGTTGTTGAAGCCGGTTTGATCAAAGGCGCCCGCCACGTTGACGCCAAGCCCGGCGCTGACATACCAGTCGGCTTGCTGGGCCTTGGAGAATGGTGCCGAAAGAAGAGCGCCGAGCGCCAGCGCGGTGAATTTGAGCGCTTTCACAGTATCGTCCCCCCGAACGTGTAAAGCGGCGCGAGTATATCAGAGCGGGGAGCTTCACTCAGGCAAAATGGCAGATGGCGGCGACCTGGTCTGGCACCGAGGGCCGCGCGGGCGGGATGGTGTTTCGCGC
>JAPOTO010000230.1 GCA_026709135.1 Gammaproteobacteria bacterium
TCCGCCCCACTCGCGGAACTTGCGTCAAAATGGCATCAACCGCGGGAGATTCTGCGCCTCCACTGCGCTGCGCGCGGAATGACGGTGGGCTGGCACAGCGTGAGTCGCCGTCTGGCCGGGTGGCGTTCAGCGGACGCTGTGAATACATCCCTGTACGCTTCGGGCTCGACATCCTGTCTCGCACGCCCGCTGAACGCCACCCGGCCAGACGGCGACGGATCGAAGCCCCATCAGCCACAACACTCAGCCCCAACACTCAATCCGGCAGCGACCCCATGGCGGTGGTGTTGAACCCCCCATCCACATAGAGCACCTCGCCACTGATCCCGGAAGCCAGATCCGAGCAGAGAAAGGCCGCCGCGTTGCCGATTTCTTCGATGGTCACATTGCGCCGCAGCGGCGTGTTGCGGGCGTTGTAATCGAGCATCTTGCGGAAGCTCTTCACCCCCGAGGCCGCCAGCGTCCGCACCGGGCCGGCGGAGATCGCGTTCACCCGGGTGCCCTCCGGGCCGAGGCTCGCGGCCATATAGCGCACATTTGCCTCGAGGCTTGCCTTGGCCAAGCCCATGACATTGTAGTTCGGCAGGCTGCGCAGGGCGCCGAGATAGCTGAGTGTGAGCACCGAACCAGCGCGGTCCGCCATCAGCGGCTTCGCCGCCCTGGTTAGGGCGACCAGACTGTATGAACTGATCTCGTGGGCCGCGCGGAAACCTTCCCGGGTGGTGACATCGACATAATTCCCGTCGAGTTCGCCGGCGGGGGCGTAGGCCAGGCAGTGGACGAGGCCGTCCAGCCCATTCCAGACCCCGGACAGATCCTCGAACAGGCGCGCAATTTGGGCGTCGTCCGCCACATCGCAGGGGAACATTAATTCCGACCCGGTGGCGGCGGCGATTTCGGCGACGCGCTTGCCGAGCCGCTCGTTCTGGTAGGTGAAAGCCAGCTCGGCGCCTTCGCGGCGCATCGCCCGGGCGATGCCGGTGGCAATCGACAATTTGCTCGCCACGCCAAGAATCAGAATCTTTTTTCCTTGCAGAAAAGCCATACGCTCAACGAACCCCGTGCATGAAATATTTGAGTAGCGGCGCCAGCAGCATGGCCAGGACGCCAAAGCCGATGCTGTACCAGCCCGCGGCGGAATATACCTCGACATAGGCCGCCAGCGACGCCGCCGGATCGACCACTTCGCCGCCAACGGTTTCCGAGCCGGTCATCGCGGCAATCTGCCCCGAGACAAAATTGCCCGCCGCCGACGCGAGGAACCAGCAGCCCATCATCATCCCCACCACCGAAGGCACCGAGAGCTTGGTCGTCATCGACAGGCCCACCGGCGAAATGCAAAGCTCCCCCATGGTGTGCAGCAGATAGAGCAGAATCAGCCAGATCAGGCCAACCGCGACCGGATTGTCGGCGATTGACGCGCCGTAGACGAGCAGCAGGAAACCGAGGCCCAACTGAATCAGCGCGAGCGCGAACTTCATCGGCGTCGAGGGCTCGATGCCCCGGCGGCCGAGGCCGATCCACAGCATGCTGAACAAAGGCGCGAGCAGGATGATGAAGGCGGCGTTGACCGACTGGAAAGCCGCGGCGGGAATCTCGAATCCCAGCACTTCCCGGTCAACATTGCGGTCGGTCATCAAATTGAGCGAGGAGCCAGTCTGCTCGAACAGGCCCCAGAAGATGATCTGATAGCTCATCAGAAACAGGCAGACGAGCATCCGGTTGCGGTCCTCGCGGCCGCAGCGGAGAAAGGAATAGCCGACCACCACCAGGATCATCAGTGTGAGAAAGGCGCCGAGCAGCCCACCCACCAGCGCCCGGTGCTGCATCAGTTGCCAGAAAACGAGCACACCGGCGAGCGCAAGCAGGTAAATCGCCCACTCGGTGTTGATTCCCGGCGCCAGCCGGCGCTTGAGCAACTCGGGCTTGGCCGGGTCTCCGGCGCCGCCAAGCAGGCGCTGGCCGCGCAGAAACACGATCAGACCCGCGAGCATGCCAAGGCTGGCGGCGCCGAAGCCCCAGCTGAAGCCGCCGAATTCGAGCAGGAATCCGCAAATCAGCGCGCCGAACATCGAGCCGACATTGATGCCCATGTAGAACAGCGTGAAGCCGCCATCCCGGCGCGGGTCGTTCTGGCGGTAGAGCGAACCAACCAAGGTGGAGATATTGGCCTTGAGGAAGCCCACCCCCATGATGATCAGCGCGAGCGAGAAATAGAAAATCTGCAGATAGAGCGGATCGCGCAGCACCACGGTTTCGCCATCGACCACGGTTTCCACCGCCGTGGCGCCCTCGAAGGCCATGCCGGTGTGGCCGGCGATGAGCAGCACCGCGCCGAGCGTCACCGCGCGCTTGGCGCCGAGATAGCGGTCGGCGACGATGCCGCCGAGCACCGGGGTGATATAGACCAGCGAGATGTAGGCGCCGTAGATTCCGGCGGCGACCTGGTCGGAAAACAGGAAATGCTGGGTCAGGTAGAAAATCAGCAGGGCGCGCATCCCGTAATAGCTGAAGCGTTCCCACATCTCGGTGAAGAAGCAGACCACAAGCCCCCGGGGATGGCCGAGGAACTCCCCGCCCGCGGCGGAGGCAGTCAAAGTGGAGTCGGTCATGTCAATCCCGCCTGTTGTCGCCGGGTGGAGATATGCGGATGATCTGGCCGGGGAAGATCGTCTCGTTTCCGCTCAGCGCGTTCCAGCCCAGCAGCTCCGCCAGTGGCACGCCGGCCCGGTTGGCGATCCGCCCGAGGGTGTCGCCCCGCCGGACGCGGTGGATGCCGCTTCCGGCGCTGTTGCCGATGAGGGGCGCTTCGTTCAGCAGCAGTTGCTGTCCGGGCAGGATGATATCCCCGGGCGCGATGCCATTGTTGCGGGCCAGGTCATCCACCGCAAGCCGGTGGCGGCGGGCGATTGCCCAGAGGCTGTCCCCCGGCTGCACGGTATGCAGGCGCGGCTCGGCCGCGGCTTCGCCGCCAGCCACCGCCATATCGCCAACGAGGGCGAGCGGGTCGGCGCCATCCGCGTTCTCCGTGTCCGTCCCATTGAGGCCGGGAACCCACAGATACTCGCCCGCCACGATCAAGTCGCCGCTCAATCCATTGCGCGAGCGCAGCAACTCCACGGGAACCGCCATGGCTTGGGCGATGCCGCCGAGCGTGTCGCCGGGCTGGATCCGGTAACGTTCCGCCCGCACTTGGATGGCGAGTGGATCCGCGATCAGCGCGCGCCGCAGCGCCCCGGCGTTGGCGATCGGCAAGTGGAGGAAATCCGGGCCGCCGTCGGGTGGCGTCCACCATTGCCGGAAACCGGGATTGAGCGCGCGCAGCCGTTCGGGCTCGACGCCGGCGATTCCGGCGGCAAGAACGATGCTCGCACTCTGGCCGACTTTGACCCGCGCCAGCGCTTCCTCGTTGGCGATCTCTGGAAACGCGAAGCCGCCTTCGCGGCCCTGGTCGAGGATGCTCGCCAAGGCGAGAATGCGCGGCACGTGGACCTGGGTTTCGGCGGGGAGCGGTAAGCGCCAGAAATCGACCCCGGCCGCGTCTTCGCCGAGGGCGCGCAGACTGCGCCCGACATTCGCCGGCCCGGAATTGTAGGCGGCGAAGGCGAGCAACCAGTTGCCGGCGAAGCGCTCATGCTGGATTTCGAGATAATCCAGCGCCGCCGTGGTCGCCTGGGCCGGATCCCGGCGGCCATCGAACCAAGCGTCCACCCGCAGGCCGAGGCCGCGGGCGGTGCCGGCCAGGAACTGCCAGGGGCCAACCGCGGCCGCGGTTGAAACCGCATGTGGATTGAAGCCGCTTTCGACGAATGGCATCAGCGCGATTTCCATCGGCATGCCGCGCTGCTCGATCTGCTGCACGATGTTGTGCAGGAAAGGCCGGGCGCGTTCCCCCACCTGCTCGAAGTAGTCGGGCCGGTTGGCGTACAAACGCATCTGCTGACGCACTTCGGGCCGCTGGTAATACTCCCGCAGTTGCAATCCATCGCCGATGCGCGCCCACAGGTCGGCGTATTGCGGCACTTTTTCGAAAGCGGGCTCGACCGCGGGCACGGGCGGATAATCGTGGATTGAATCCGGCGAGCCTTCCCCCGGCGGCGCCATCCGCCCGTTGGCGCTGTTGTTGGCGCCCGGGCGCGATGCCGAAGGCGTCATCGAACCGCCGGCCGCGTTCTCCCCACCGCGGTTCGGCTCCGGCCCGGAAGGAATGGCGCAGGCGGACAGCAGCGCGGCCAAGCCCAGCGCAACGAGGCTTTGGGGGAAGGCGCGGAGGCTTGATGCGTGCTTCAGAACTCGTCTTTCCATTGGCGGATCGCGGTGAATACTTCGGTTTCGTCCAGCGCCGGGCGTCCCAGCCGGCCCGCGGCGCTCGCCGCGAGTTCGGGCTCGCCGCAGCGCAGAAAGGGATTGGTCGCCAGCTCGAGTTCGATGGTGGAAGGCAGGGTCGGCTGGCCGTTCTCGCGCTTGTTTCTTTCCGCCGCCGTACGCTCGCGCAGCTCGGTGTTCGCCGGGTCCGCGGCGGCGGCGAAGGCCAGGTTGGCCAGGGTGTATTCGTGGGTGCAATGGACCGCGGTTTGCGGCGGCAGCGCCATGAGCTTGCGCAGCGAGGCGAGCATCTGCGCCGGCGTGCCCTCGAACAGCCGCCCGCAGCCAGCGGCGAACAGCGTGTCGCCGCAGAACAGCAATGGAATCCCGTGGGCGCTGCCGTCATGGTAATAGGCAATGTGGTCGAGGGTATGGCCGGGCACCGCGAACACGGTGAAATCAACACCGAAAACCGTCACCCGTCCGCCTTCGCCGAGGATCTGGTCGATGTCGCCGATTCCCGCCGGGCCGAACACCCGGGGCCGGTGGCGGGCGATCAGGTCTTGCAGCCCGCCGGTGTGGTCGTGGTGGTGGTGGGTGATGAGAATATCGCTCAATTTGAGGCGCTTGGCGTCGAGAAACTCCCGCACCGGGGCGGGGTCGCCCGGATCGACCACACAGGCGCTCTCCCCATCGTCGCCGATCAAGGCCCAGATATAATTGTCCCGGAAAGCGGGCAGCGGGTGGATTCCTGCAATCATGCGGATTTTTCCAGCGCCAATAACTCAAAAGGCGACATGTTATAGACTTGAGGTTCGATTACAAGTTGCCGGGCG
>JAPOTO010000103.1 GCA_026709135.1 Gammaproteobacteria bacterium
TCCGGCCACCAATGCGTGAGGTGATTGTACCAACGGGGGCCGCTCAGTTCCGGGTCGGCGGTGGCGGCGACGAAAACCAGGCCGCCGACGAGTTCGGTGTGGTCCATCGCCGCCCGCGCGATCACTGGACCGCCGTAGGAATGCCCCATGAGTATCGCGCCGCGGCCCGAGCGGTCCATTTCCAGAATGGGCCGCAGCGCCCGGGCCTGGGCCGCCAGCGAAGGTTCCTTGAAGTCCGCCCCCACCGTCCAACCCGCCCGGGAAACCGCGATCAGGTGGAAGCGCTCCCGCAGCAGCGGGTCGGTGAGATAATCGCGGAACGCCCGCAGCGAACCGGGCGTGCCATGAACGAACACCAGCAGTTGCCTTACCACCCCGGCTGGCGGGGCCACTTCCACATATTCGATGTCGCCGAGGATTCGCGTATCGCCCGCGCCGGCAATGGTGCCCGAGCCACCGCCCGGAGGCCCCGGCGGGCCGTCGATCAGCGCGCAGGCGGCCACCAGCGCCAGCGGCAGCAAAACGATCAGCCAGCGAATGGTTCGGCGGCTTGCTGAATCCCTCCGGGCCATGCTCGGAAATCATCGTTGCGGGATGCCCGACTGTAGCATTTTGGGGCATCCGCCGCCGCTTCCATTCCGGTCGATTTGAGGAAGCCGGGTCAAGCCATTATCATGCGGAGTCGGGCGCCCCCATGGGAGCCAGTCCCGCAACGACAAGGAAACAGCCGAACGCGGCAAGGCCACTATGCCCGCGACCTCCGACTACACATCCACGGAACGAGAACAAGCCTTTTTGCGATCCATCGAAAAGGGCAAATACGATCGGCGGATCGTCTCCGGCCTGAGCCGGTTCATCAGGCGCAAGGTCCCGGAGGATATGCGCCTGCTCTACAGCGACCGGGAACTCTCCGCGCTGACCAACCTCAAGAACGGCTTGCGCGATATCGAAGCGCGCATGCCCGTCAAGATCACCCGCCATTACTTCGAGATGGCGCGCAACAGCGAGCCGCTGCGGACGCTGATCAAGGCAAGCCCGAAGGAGACGATGGATCTGGCCGGCGCCCCCGACCCCGGCCGGCAAATGGACTACAGCCCGGTCGAAGGCCTCATTCACAAGTATGAACTTGGCCTGATCTACGTCGCCTCGACCTGCTCGGCGCATTGCCGGTTTTGCTACCGCGAGGAATTGATCGCGCGCAAGACGGTGGACCGGCCCGACGGCAGCGCCGCGCCAAAAGGCCTCGCCAACATCCCGGAACTGGTCGCCTACATCCGGGAACACAACCGGCTGGTGGCAGGCAATGGCGGAACACACCCTGAAACGGGCCGCGTGGCGCTGCGGGAAATCCTCATGTCCGGCGGCGACCCGATGGTGCTGAACAATCGCAAGATCGGCGCCTGGCTCGCGGCGCTCGCCGAGGCCGGCATCGACTCCATCCGCATCGGCACCAAGGAGTTGGCGTTCCACCCGGACCGTATCGACCATGCCTTCCTCGCCATGCTCGACAGCTTCCACGGCGCGTATCCGCGGGTTCAGTTGCGGATGGTGCTGCATTTCAACCACCCCGATGAATTTCTGCTGCGAGACGCCGGCGGCGAACCATGCGAGTCCGGCGCGGGAGTGCCGCTGTGGCGGGACAACACCCGGCGGGCGGTGGAAGCGCTGCGGCGGCGCCACTGGGTCAGCCTGAGCAACCAGACGCCGATCATCCGCGGCATCAATGACGATGCGGACACCCTGCGCTTGCTGCAGCGGGAGCTGAAGCGGGCGGGAGTGGAGAACCACTACTTTTTTTGCGGGCGCGACATCATCGGGCACAAGGCGTTCAATGTGCCGATCGAGGCGGCCTGGCGCATTCTCAACGATTCGCAGAAAGGGCTCTCCGGCATCGACGCCCAGGCCCGTCTGGTGCTGAGCCACTTCAAGGGCAAGATCGAAGTGGTTGCGGTGATTGACGAAACGCCGAAAGCAATCCCAGACGCCGGCGGCGGACTGGTCGTTTTCAAGCTGCTCCGCAGCCCGGCCGACGCCGCCAACCGCTCGAAAATAAGCCTCGCCCGCCGCCATGGGAAAGCAGTCTGGATCGACGCCTACGAGAACCGCATGATCTACGACGGAGCGGGAATCTTCACCCGGAACGAGACGCCAGCGGAAAGCGGCGGACACCTGCTCGACTCCGTCATAAACGCCTGACGGCGCTGCCGGCGCGTCATCTTTGGCTCGGAGAAGGGTGGGCCCTCACAACCTCAAACCGCAAGCTGTGGTTGGTATGGCTGAACATGAATCCGATCTTGGCGTTTGCGTGCCTGTGCCAGATCATAAGCCGCCTGTCGCCGCAGCCAGAACTCGGCGTTGGACCAACCCGCCATTTCCAACCGAATCGCCATTTCGGGCGAGACTGCCGCATGGCCGTGGAGAACTCTCGAAAGCGTGTGGCGCGCGACCCCGAGCACCTGTGCCGCGCCTGTCACACTAAGGCCAAGCGGCGCCAGGCAATTCTCGCGAATGCTGCGCCCGGGGTGAGGAGGATTAGTCATAGCCATATTCTGTCTCCCGCTAATGGTAGTCCGTCAAATCGACATCGTAGGCGTCGCCTTCGTCCAATCGGAAAATTATCCGCCAGTTTCCGGAAATCGTGATGCTCCAGCAATCTTTGAGGACCCCTTTCAAAGGATGAAGCCGGTAGCCGGGCAAATCCATGTCCGAAACAACACGCGCCGAATCAAGATCCGCGAGCGCCAACTCGACCCGATCCGCCAAGTCAGCCCCCACCTTGCTCCTGTCGCCTCGCAAGTACATCCGCTTGAGGCCACGATGTCGGAAACTTCGAATCATGACGTAGTGTGCCGCATCGCGGTACAAAATTCAATCTGGCGCCAAGATTGACACCCGGCCGCGTTTCAAACCAAGATTGTGCCGCCCATTGAAACGACGGAGGAAAAATCATGTGGGGGGCGATTATCGGCGACGTCGTGGGGTCCATGTACGAATGGGACCGGATCAAAACCAAGGACTTCGCGTTCTTCGGCGAGTCCTGCCACTACACCGACGACAGTGTATGCACAGCGGCCGTCGCCGATATCCTGCTCGGCGAACTTCCACCCGCGAAGACGCTGCAACAATGGTGCCGGCGGCATCCGGGCCGCGGCTACGGCGGCAAGTTCGCGGTTTGGATCGGGCAAGCGGACCCGCAACCCTACGGCAGCTTCGGCAATGGCTCCGCCATGCGCGTTTCACCCGCGGCCTACCTCAACCGCCACCGCCCGCTGCAAGACGCATTGGCCGCCGCCGATGCAGTCACCGAAATCACCCACAACCACCCCGAAGGCATGAAGGGCGCCCGGGCAACCACCACCGCGATCTGGCTCGCCTTCCAAGGCGAATCAACCGGCGCCATCCACCGCGCGATTGAAGAGCAATACGGCTACGACCTCTCCCGCGGCCTCGACGACATCAGGCCCGACTACTACTTCAGCGAAACCTGTCAGAAGACCGTTTCGGAGGCGATCATCTGCGCGCTCGACTCCGAAAGCTACGAGGACGCCATCCGTAACGCCATCTCGCTCGGCGGCGATTCCGACACCCTCGCCCCCATAGCCGGCCCCATAGCCGAAGCCCGCCACGGCATCCCCCAAGACTTCATCACCACCACCCGAACCCGCTACCTAACCGAAGCCCCCGACATCACCAAAATCATGGATCGGATGTATGCGTTAGACAAATAGCATCGGCGACAGTATGCTCTGCTAAGTCGGGCACGAGCAAAAGAGGACTGTCCTCAAACTCGGGCTGTGGTTGAATCAGTAACTGTAGGAACCAGAAAATTTCCTATGTAAAAATCAAATAAACGAGAATTTATCCATTGACAACAACAAACGATCCAGATTGGGCCAAACGTGAGGTTGCGCTCCATGCGGTTGAACGCTTAGCACTTGAATGTAATGGGAGGATACCATGGAGCCGAATTGCGGAGGGTTTTACATACAAAGGTCAAACTATACTCTTCGCTAGCAAGGCGTTGGGGATTTTCAAACCAAAGGAAATGAGCGGCGCTTTGAGTGTGAAGACAGTCAAACCAAGGGCGGGCCGCAGGATATGGTATCGGGATCAAGCGTCTGACGTAGATTTCGATCAATACACTGGTTTGCTTTCTTATAATTTGGCTGAAAAAAGCCCGGCGGCAAATGAATATCTAAGAAAATCTTTCGAGAGAAAATCGCCGATTATATATTTTCGCGCTATCGAGTCCGCGGTTTATGAAGCTATATTTCCTGTCTGGATTGCAGGTTTTGACCTACATGCGAAACGGGTATTACTCGCGGCGCCCGATATCATGCATCCTAATCGGAGTTCTATGGAAGAGTTTGGGGCAGCATCCACGGAAGTTAGACAACAATCTTGGACTACTGTTGAGCGCAAACATAGAAATCATCAATCTTGGTTTAGTAGCGTGGTTAAGTCGGCATACGGATACAGGTGCGCATTCAGCGGTCTTCCGCTCGGAAACTTGCTGGTTGGAGCGCATATTATTCCAGACTCTCAAGGTGGACTAGCCACTGTCCAGAATGGAATTTGTATGTCTACTCTTCATCACAGCGCTTATGATTCATTTCTCATTGGAATCGATTCTAGCTACAAAATTCATGTAGCTCCCAAGGTATTAAATGAGCAGGACGGGCAAGTGCTTGAGCATATTAAGAACCTTCAGGGCCAAGAGCTTAGATTGCCTGAAAGTAAAGCCGATCAGCCAGATCAAAGTTTCCTTGAAAGGCGATTCGCTCAGTTCATGGATAATTCGATGATTCAATCATAGCTCTAATTTTGATCAAATTTCATACTCATTTTGAGCTTCGTTCATCATCACGATTGAAGCGTAAATTTTCTGTTTAGAGCAAGTTGTATTCTGTGCGGAAACGCCTCCCTGTAGCTACCTCCAGGCTGACATTTGACTACAATATCAGCATCTAGCAACTCCTCAAATCGGTCCATGCTTAGTCTATCATTTAGTCCAATCCTCTCACCCAATTTTTCGACCAGTTCCGATAATGCTTTTTCAGATATCTCCTTTTCTTTATCCAAATGTTTTTCAATTCCCCTTAGCATCACACGACTCTTTTTCCTTAACTTTT
>JAPOTO010000224.1:0-3696 GCA_026709135.1 Gammaproteobacteria bacterium
GCGGCGGGCGTGCGAGGCAGGAAGCCGAGCCCGAAGCCCACAGGGACGTGTTTACGGCGTCCGCCGCACCCAGCCCGCCAGACGGCGACGGCTCGAAGCCACCAACTTGGCCGCAGGCATTCCCACCATCACGCCGCCAGGGCCTCGTTTACTTCGGACATGATCTGGTCCATTTCGTCGCCGAACAGGGCGTGCATTTTGCCGAGGCCGCCGCGGGAGGCGAAGGGGGCGAGTTCGAGGTCTTCGCGGTCGATGGCGATGGAGGTGGCGAGGTGGTCGCGGATCATTCGCAGCCAATCCATTTGCTCTTCGCTGAATTTGTCGCCCGCGCCAGCGTGGCGCTTGAGAATCCAGTTCTGGAAGTTGCGGCGCACCCGGTCGGAATGGCGGGTCAGCTTGGCGTCGAGGCCGCAGACGCGGCGGATGAGGGCGATCAGGGCGGTGAGTTCGCCGGTTGGACTTTCGCCCTTGTAGTCATCGAGATGGGCGTAGGCGCGCCAGACGTAATCGGGCGCGAGCCGCGGGCGGTCTTCCTTCAGCTTGGCGAGGGTGTCCTTGATCATCGAAAAGGTGACGCTGGCGCGGCGCGCGGGCTGGGTGAAGAAGATCGCGAGCGCTTCGATCTCGTCGCGGTTTTCCTTGAGGTATTGCTCGAATTCCCGGGTGATTGTTTCCGCGTTCCCGGCCACATCGCCAGCCCATTCGGCGCGCTCGAGTGTGTCGAGGTTGTCGTGGTCGATGGTCTGTTCGGTATCGCGGCGGATCGTGTCGATGAGTTCGATCAGCGGGCCGGTGAAAACATTGGCCGCGCTCTTGATCCGTTCCGCGCGGGCGGCGTTCATGGCAGATTCGTCCGGTTCCGGGTGGCCCGCGGCGACGGCGTCGGCTTCGACCTGGTCCGGGTCGATGGCGTCGAACAACTCGCGGACGATGGCGCCGAGCGGCTTGCCCGCCGCGCTGCTGATCTTTGCTTGTTTGCCTTCATCGAGCTGATGGTCGAGCCGGGCGAGGCGGGCGGCGAGCGAGCTTGCGGTTTCCTCGGATCGGTCGCCCATCATCAGGCTCATGGCGAGGTCCTTGAGCGGAATTGAGGGCTTGGAATCAAGCGGCCGGCTCGCTGTTTTGAGCGATTCGGTGACGCCCACCGCATCGACAATCACATAATGCGTCTTGGCCTGGGCCGAAGGCGTGACCTTTCTCAGCTCATCGGGTTCGAGAACGCGGGTGCCGCGGCCCTTCATCTGTTCAAAGTAGTTGCTGGAGCGCACATCGCGCAGGAACAGCAGGCATTCGAGGGACTTGACGTCGGTTCCCGTGGCGATCATGTCCACGGTGACGGCGATGCGCGGGTTGTAGCCGTTGCGGAACGCCGCGAGCGAGGATTTGGGGTTCTTCGCCGCGTTGGTGATCTTGCGGCAGAAGTCGTTGGTTTCGCCGAATTCCTCCCGCGCGGTGCGGATGATGTCGTCGGCGTGGCTGTCGGTTTTGGCGAAGATCAGCGTCTTGGGCAGTTCCCGGCGGCCGGGGAAAATCTCCGGCCAATGGTCGCGGAAGGCGCGGATGACGGTGCGGATCTGGTCGGGATTGACCACCGAGCGGTCGAGTTCGGCGGCGGTATAATCCTTTGGTTCCTCCTGCAATTCCCAGCGGCTGGCGCGGGTCTGGCGTTCCCGCCTTTCAACGAGTTGCGCAGGCTTGAGCGTTTCGCCCCCGCGCGAAATCCGTGTCTCTATCCGGTAGACCTCGTTGCCGACGTTGACCCTGTCCGCCACGGCGGCCTCGTGGGTGTATTCGCTGACGACGTTTTTGCGGAAGAAGCCGTAGGTGCGGTTGTCGGGGGTGGCGGTGAGGCCAACGAGGAAGGCGTCGAAATACTCGACGACCTGGCGCCACAGGTTGTAGATCGAGCGGTGGCATTCGTCGATGATGACCACATCGAAGGATTCCGGCGGCAGCGCCGCGCTGTAGACGACGGGCAGGGGTTCTTTCCCGCGCCATTGCCGTTCCGCCGGATGCTCCTCGTCCGCGCCGCCGGGCATCTCCTCGCCCTTGAGCGCGGCGTACATGCGCTGAATCGTGGAGATGACAACCTGGCTGTCGCCGGCGATGGCGGGCGAGGCCAGGCGCTGCACGTGGTACAGCTCGGTGAACTTGCGGTTGTCGTCGTTGGGAAGGTAGGCCATGAACTCCTGTTCGGCCTGCTCGCCGAGATTGCGGGTATCGACGAGAAACAGGATTCGCTTGGCGCCGGCGTGTTTCACCAGGCGGTAGATCTGCGTGATCGCGGTAAAGGTCTTGCCCGAGCCGGTCGCCATCTGGATCAGCGCGCGGGGCTTGTTTTGCTTGAGGGATTCTTCGAGCCTGCTTATGGCCTTGATCTGGCAGCCGCGCAAACCGGAAGAATCAAGCGGCGGCAGCGAAGCGATGCCCGCGCGGAGGGACATCGGCGCCCGCGCCCATGCCAGCAGCGTTTCCGGGCGGTGGAAGGAGAACACCTCGCGCGAGCGCGCAAGCGGGTCGCGCCCGCTGGTGAAGCGCGTGATGACGCCGTTGCTTTCGTACAGAAACGGCAATGGCTCGGCGTTCGCAAGCCACTTCAATTTGGCCTTGGCGTAGCCCTCGGTCTGTTCCTCGACGACGGTGAGGTTTGCGCCCCAGTTTTGCGGTTTGGCCTCGATGACGCCAACCGCTTGCCGGTCCGCGAACAGCACGTAGTCCGCGGGGCCGGTATCGGTAAGGTATTCGCGCGCGGCGATGCCGGTGCCGGCATTGAAGTCGAGCGCGTTCTTGTCCTGCACGCGCCAGCCCGCCGCCCGCAGGCGGCTGTCGATCCGGTCCCGGGCGATTTGTTCAGGGTTCCGGTTGGCGTGTTGTGGCATTGGGGTGAGCTTGGTGGATTGTTCTTGATTTTTCGATTTTAGAACCCATATCCCCGTCAACGCCACCCATGGTATGCGCAAGCCGCGCTGGTTGGCGGTGGCATGGCTGCGGAGTGCAGTTATGGAAGCCGGTTCCGAGCGCGTTCTCGGGCCTAGTTGATTGCATAAACCAGAGGGAACCACCATGAAGAATCGATCGCATTCCGCTCTCGCCGCGGCCTCGGGCATCGCCCTTGCCGCCGCCGCCACCTCGGCCGCGGCGCAACCGATCTCCGAACAGGCTGTGATTGACGCGCAGACAACCTGGGGCGAGGGCATTGTCGCGATTGCCGCGGTTCATGCCGAAGGCGGCGACTACGCGGCCCGCGCCACGGAACACATCAACAACCTCTACGCCTATGGCGACACCGCCGTCATGTTCAAGCCGACCCTGGCTTCGGAAGATCAATTCCGTGAAACCTTCGACGAAGCGCTGAGCTACTTCATCGGACGGGAGGGAACCGAGGACCACGGATTCGCCATCTCCGGCTGGACCAATGTCCGCTGGGAGAGCAACGGCATCTACACCAACGACACCTCCGCGATGGCCATGGGCAACTACTACTTCACCGGCCCGGACGGCAGCGAGACCAAGGTTGAGTACAGCTTTGGCTACGTCCTGATTGACGGCGAGCTGAAGATCAATCTGCATCACTCATCGATGCCCTACAGCCCGTAGCAATCCCGCATTCCGGCCCTGGGGCCGGCGCCTGGCAAGCATACGGCCCGGTTTTCGCCGCCGCGGGTGGTGGAACCGGGCCGTTTTTTTGCTTGGGGC
>JAPOTO010000224.1:3734-5098 GCA_026709135.1 Gammaproteobacteria bacterium
GGCGGCGGGCAAACCAGCCTTCAAAAGCTCTTGTTAAAAGCTGGGCGCGTCCACCGGCAGCAGGGTCAGCGGCACCATTTCGCTTTGTTGGAACCAGTCGCCGTCGATTCGCTCGATGCTTTGGCCGTTCGCGTCGAGGCGGAGGCGGCCGGTGAATTCAAGATCGAGGCGAGGGATGGCGATGCGCAGGGTGGTGCCGTCGATGGCGACGCTGTCGGCGGGCATGCCGTAGATGCCCATTGCGGCGCTGAACAGCCGCGCCCGCAATTCGCCGCCCTCGATGTCGAAGCTGAAGGCCAACGCCATGCTGTCGCGGCCGATGACCAATGGGCCTTCAAAGGTGCGGCCTTCAAGTGTTCCGGGCAGCGCGCCGGGCGCGACTTCCCCTCCCTCGGCGCCGCCGCCGGCGATGATCGCCAGCAACAGCAGCAGCGCGACTCGTTTCATAACAGCGGCTATTTTCCAAACGGGGCGGGTCGGGTCAAGCCACCTTGCGATTGCGCCAAACCGGCGGTTCCCGCTGGAACGCGCGCATGTGTGTTGCCGATGGGTGGTGGGCAATCCTTTGGCGATGTCGATACAATTACCGGCGAGCAAGGCGCTCGAATCATTCTCTCAGACTGAGAGCCGCCCCGGTTCGTTCACGGACGGCGGCATCGGCAACCAGCAAGGAGCACCCATGGACGAAAAGCCTGTTATCGAATTGCTTTCCAACGACACCGCCGAGGTCTGCGCCTCGGTGATCTGGCTTCATGGCCTCGGGGCGGACGGCAACGATTTTGTTCCCGTCGTCCCGCAGTTGAAGCTGCCCGCGGACCGCGCGGTTCGCTTCGTGTTTCCCACCGCGCCCTCGATTCCGGTGACGATCAATGGCGGCTTGGTGATGCCGGCCTGGTACGACATTCTGCGCAGCGACAAGGTTCGCAGCCTCGATGAAGCCGGCCTGCGCGAGTCGGCGGCGACCGTCCACGGGTTGATCCGGCGCGAGCTCGACCGCGGCGTCGACAGCGGGCGCATCGTGCTCGCGGGCTTTTCCCAGGGCGGCGCGGTGTGCTACGAGGCGGGGCTGTCCTTCGAGTCGCGCCTTGGTGGCATCATCGCCCTGTCCACCTACTTCCCCACCGCCGCCAGCGTCGCGATGTCGCCCGCGCAGCAAGGCATTCCGCTGCTCGTCTGCCACGGCCTGATGGACCCCATGGTGCCCGAAGCCCTCGGCCGCGCGAGCATTGAAAGCCTGCGCGGCTTCGGGCTTGAGCCGGAGTATCGAACCTACCCCATGGCCCACGAAGTCTGCCGCCCCGAAATCAACCACATCGGCCTGTGGCTGCGAACTCTGCTCCAAGCATGATGCGGCGATTGACAAC
>JAPOTO010000022.1 GCA_026709135.1 Gammaproteobacteria bacterium
AATTGCACCAGCACGAAATCGCCACCCTGCTGACCCCCGCTTGAACCACGCGGCGGTTGGCCTCCGGTTTCATGGTACATTGCCGGTTATGGCATTGGTCGATGAAAACTACCGGGACGATGGTCGCCTGCGCGGGCAGGATCAGGTTTGCGTGGCGGACTTCCTGGCGGATGGGGACCGCGCCCAGATCACCGGACGCGGGGTGCCGTTCTTTTCCGGGCGCGAGTCGGAGCTTGGCGTCTTCCGCCGGGTTGTAAACGCGCTGTCTCGCGACCGGCGCGGCAACGCGACGATTGTTGTGGAAGGTCCGCCCGGAGTGGGCAAGAGTGCCCTGATGTGCCAGTTCATGGAGGAAATGCGGTCGCTGCCGCCAACCGGGGCGCGACGGCGGCGGTGGCTGCCCGTTCCGGTGTCCGCGGGCGAGGCGGAATCCCCGCCCTACCTCGCCGACGCGATCGACGCGGCCATCGTCGGCCAACTCTCCGCGGACCTTTTGGCCAGCGGGGGCCTCCCCCGGAAATCAGCCGAAGCCGCGGGCCTTGTGGGAAAGTTGAGCGAATATTGGGGCGGCGGCCTCGATCTGGCAAGGGCGCGGACAAAAGCCAAGGAGTTTTTTGACCGCGGCGGCAGCGTGATGGGCTTTTCCCTCGGCGCCTCGCGGAAAGGGCCGCCGAAAACCATCTCCGAGGCCGCGGACCGGCGGAGCAATACTTGGCAATCCTGGGAAATCATACTCATGATCGACGAGGCGCAGGGCATCGAGCCCGGCGGGCGCCACGCCGGGGGCGGGACTTTGAGCGCGCTGCACCAGGGCATCGTCAGGGCGCCAGTTTCATTCTGTGCTTTCGGTCTGCCTGGAACATTGCTGGCCTTGGGCGACATCGGTGTCTCGCGCCTGTCCGGCGGGCGCGCCATCCATCTTCGCGGCCTCGACGACAGGGCCGCCGGGCAAACGGTCGAGCGGTGCTTCAACCTGTTCGGCGTGGAAGGCGGCACCCCCTGGCGCGAGGCGATTCTCGCCCGCGCCGCCAACTGGCCGCAGCACTTGGCGGCCTATCTCAACGCCGCCATCCGCCAACTTCGCGAGGCCAGCCCGGAGCGCATGGACGCCGGACAGGCCGACCTCGGAGCTGCGGTGCGCGAGGGCGACCGGGCCCGCGCCAATTATTACAGGCAGCGCATGGCGCGGCTGACGCGCCGCAACATCGAGTTCGGCAATCTGGCAAGGGGGCTTGCCCCGCTATTCGGGGAGCGCGAAGCGCGGCTCTCCACCACCGAGTTGACGAGAACCGCTAGGTCGGTGTGGCCGGATATGTCCGATGCGGACATCACGCAGTTCATCCGGGACGCCGAACACAGTGGATTCCTCGCGCCCGCGGACGAAGGGGACGCCTATTCGATGCCCATCCCCTCGTTCGCCAGCCACCTGCTTGGCGATAGGTAGGCGATTCCGCATTTCCCGCCTGGCGACGCATCAATGCGATCGTTGGGGAAGGTGTGATCGAGCCGGGCTTCCCCGCGAGAAAACAGAACCACGCTTTCGTTTTCAGAGCATCCCTGGCGGGAGTTGCTGATCAGCTCGAATGCCTGTTGACTTCCCTGAAAAGATGTGGGAGCCTCATCCCCGCACCATCAGCACAGAGGCTGGCTCCGCGCCGGGCCTCTTGCCGAATACAACAGCCATTCAAAGCCCGGATTAGCTACCTGGGTCGGCGAATAAGCAAGAACGTCCCGCAGTCTCTGTGCGATGGTGCAACGGCCCGGCACCCCTGTGCCGGCCAAAAACGCACCATAAACCGGAGACGAAAAATGCAATATTTCCTGCCGATACCGGCCATGGCGCAACGAACCGCGTACAGCGGTTTAGCCATGGCAACGCTTTGCCTGATATTCGCGGGATCCGCGAAAGCGGATAATTCCGATTATTCAGTGCAATACAAAATCGAAAACGAGACTTGGGTGGGGGCCAACTTGGATTTCGATTTAGGCACAAATTCGGTTTCTGTCAACGGCTCTGTTTCACACAGTAGCGGCACAGCCATGCCCATGTTCGGAACCTGCCTGTATGGAGACGCCGGCGCCTTGACCTGCACGGCGAGTCTTGGCTATGGGATTGGCGTGGACGTCGTTATCGGAGAGGGCGCCGCCGGCAGGATAAGCTTTGACCAGCCCGAGGTGGAACAACCCACGTATTCCAACATGAGCCCGGAATTGATCACCGAAGATCGAAAACACCTGTTCACCGCGGCTGATGTTTCTGTTGTAGTAGTTCAACCGCCCGATCCCGGAGGTTTATCTGGAACCAATCCTTGGATATTCGTGCCAGACCCCGAGGGCTACATCGATGTCAGCCTAATGCAGATTACTACTGATCAGATTGATGGTGATCAGAATTGTGGAATCGACCCATCTGAATGGAAATGGAAGCATTATGCGGAGACGAATCACATCACGGTGCGGAGCAGCCAAAGCGAGTATGGTTGTTTACGTTCAATGAATTGCAGATTTGAGTGGCAGAATCCAGATGGTAGTTATGGAAACACAGGAGGCAGACCCTACGCTACTCTAACAGTTGACACTGCTGTGATATTTCGCCTTGAGTCACGCGATTTCAGAAATAGACCTTTATATTTGGCCATGACCGATTGCAGGATTTATGGTTGACCTATAGGGCATGATAATCGCCGCACAGGAGAGTAAAGCATGAAACCATCATCTGCCATCGGGCTTGTAGCCTTGATTCTCACGATCATCTCATTCTTCATCCCATTCGTGGGATTTTTCATCACATGGCTGGCGTTGGTCATCGCGACCATCGCCGCCTTCATGGGAGACAGGGGATTAACCATCGCCACAGTTGTCCTGAGCGCGTTGAAATTCTTGATCACTCCAACCATGTGGGCTGGCGCGGTTCTGACAATTCCGGTGTCCATAATACTTTGGTTGCTGCCGATCGTCGGGCTGATCTTCAGAACCATAAACACCGGTAAAGCTGAGATAAAAGAGCACTCTTAGCTGTGCGCATCACTGCTCAAAATGGCGCCGATCTTGAGATGCTGCCTGTGCCGCTGGAATGCGCAAGGCGCATTTCCGGCGAGCTTGGGCGGAGCCGCAGGGCTGAGTTCGATTTGATTGGAGAAATCGTCGGCGCAAAGGAAGATTCGCTCAACGCGGTGAATCGGAAGGTGCTGGAAGTGCGCGTAACGCGGCTCGAAGTTTCGCTCAACTCCGGCACCGAGGTCGGGGTGAAAGAAATTCCGGGCAACCAGGCAACCAGGCAACCAATAGTCAAGACCCGGCGTGTAGGCAAACCGCTTTCTTCGCGCCAAATTGGAGGAATCCACATGATGCAGCTCAAAGACATTTCCGCCCAGCTAGCCTTGCGGCTTATCTCGCGTTCAACCGGCGCCTTGAAACCCTTCGCCTGCGCGATTGCCGCCCTCGTCTACGCCCTGTTTCCCGGAACCGCATCCAACGCCTTCGAGTTGGGCCACCCCTTCACCATCAAAGACAAGACCCACCTCTATCACGTCGATCTGTGGAAATACCAATGGGCAAATGCGACACTCACCCACGAGGGATTGTTCGCCGAGGCCGTCAACGCTTGGAAACACTCGGCGCGGCTCAACCTTTCCTGGGTCAGGGCCGACCTGCCCTCCAACTGCCACGGGCGCGACCCGGAAAATGAAAATACTGGCTACGGGCGCAACATCGTGATCGTCGCGCCCGCTGGCGACGACTGCCGAACACCGGATTTTGCCGCATGGGCGCCAACCTCCTACCCCCGCTTATCCGACGCGCCAGTCCAACCCCACAACCTCGCCGACCACCACATCCACACCGGGCGCGTAGTCTTCTCCCACGACTACGCAACAAGCGACCGAAGTCCCGAAAGCTTCATCGAGACCTCCATCCACGAGATTGGCCACAACCTCGGCCTCGGCCACAGCACCATCCACGGCTCCATCATGACCGCCAGAAACCAAGGCTTAAACGACCCTCGGCCCGACCACGACACCCTTTGCGGAATCGCCTTCCTCCATAACGAGCATCAAAGCTACTGCACCAGCCACCTCGGACACGCGCACATGTACCCCGACGGCCAGAGCCTACCAGCTGACCTTGCCGAATTGCCCCCGGCCTTCTTCGGCTACGTGTCCCTCGACGGCGGGCGCACCAACCACAACGACCTCGGCATCCTCGGCCAGCCCCACCCGATCAAGCCCTCGCAGCGGTTCAATGTCTACGGCACCATCGCGGTCAGCCCACACCATTGGGACGCCCCCGGCGACTACCACCTGCTGGCTTTTGTGCCGAATCCCAACGCGCCGGGGGACACCATCTTCGTGAAAACCGGCCACAACCGCTGGGAACCGCTTGAAGCAACCGACCCGCTTCGCATCCCCGCGACCGCCCGCATCCAGCAACGCCGCGCCGGCCTCGATCCATGGCGCAACGCCTACGCCTTCGATTTCACGATCATCGGCCACAACAACAATCTGGCAAACCTCTACACCGAAGAGCCCGCCGAACCGCCAATATCAGGCGAGACCCTCGGCATAACCAACGCCGACATCCGCTTCCACATCGCCTACTCCATCGACGACGAACCCGGTGTCTACCACTTCTCGCCCAAATCGATCACCGTGCGCATATCGCAATGACAGAACCCATCAGGATATACACCGGCGGCCACGCCGTGAAACATAGCCGCGAGGAAATCCAATGAACAATTTTCCGTGGACCGCCTTTTATGAGGAGGTAGCCACAAAGCTACTGTCTCATCAGAAAAACCGAGAGGAGTTGATCAACGGCATTCTCAAAATCGACAAGAAGCCGCGTGGCCCGGGTAAATAAGTGCAGGTCTCAAAAGTTTATTTCAATTGCACATAGCATCCCAAGTATTGTGGTTTGCCCCTCGGACGGAACCGATGCGCCACAATCTCTATTTCCCCGCCTCCCCGCGCCGCCGCCGTGCCCTTGCCGCAAGCAGCTCGATGTATTCGTCGGCCAATTCCTGGTACTCCGCCGAAAGGCTGGAAT
>JAPOTO010000175.1 GCA_026709135.1 Gammaproteobacteria bacterium
GCGCCGCCGCTTCGAGGAAAGGCTCGACAGCAAGCGCATCGAAATGGAATACGGCTTGGACTATCTCGACGACGAGTCCATCCAGTAGCGGCCCCGCCTGTTAATCCGCACAACCTGAGTCGCCGTCTGGCGGGTTGCGCGCGGCGGGCGTGCGAGGCAGGAAGCCGAGCCCGAAGCCTACATGGACGTATTCACGGCGTCCGCCGCGCGCAACCCGCCAGACGGCGACGACTCGAAGCCAAAGTATGGGTTATTATGCCGTTCCAAGCTCGGAACGGGATGGCGTTATGACCTACTGCGCGGCGGCTTCGCTGGAGTCCGGCATGGTGTTTTGCTCGGACTCGCTGACCCACGCGGGGATCGACCAGGTTTCCACCTACAGCAAGATGTTCCGCCACGGCATCGATGGCGAGCGGCAATTCGCCATTCTCTCGGCGGGCAATCTGGCCACCAGCCAAGGCGTCATGGCCAAGCTGAAGGCCGACATCCGCAAAGAAGAGCGCGTCACGCTCAACACCGTGGGCAGCCTCACCGAGGCGGCGGATTATCTCGGCGATATCAGCCTCGAACAGCAGGAGCGGCGCAAAGGCGGCGAAACCAATTTCGAGGCGAGCTTCCTGCTCGGCGGCCAGATCAAGGGCCGCAAACACCGGCTCATCCTCGTCTACCCGGAAGGCAACCACATCACCACCTCCCCGGACACGCCCTATCTGCAGATCGGCGAAAGCAAATACGGCAAACCGATCCTCGACCGCATCCTCGTGCCGGAGCTCGACCTCGCCACCGCCGCCCAGTGCCTGCTGATTTCGATGGATTCGACAATGAAGAGCAATCGCGGCGTCGGCCCGCCCATCGAACTGCTGCTCTATCCCAAGGACAGCCTGGCCATGGACAACCACCACCGCTTCGTGCCCGAGAGCGATTTCCTCCGCGACCTGCGGCTGAGCTGGGACAAGGCCCTCAAACACGCCTTCCGGCAGATGCCGCCACTGAGCTGGGCGGCGAACTGGGACAAACCAGGCCGTGGACGAAATGAAGTTTCCTGACGATGGCCTCGGAGAGCACAAAGGGATAGGCGTCCTCCATCCCCATGCTGCGGTTGAGTGAATTGAGCACGATCGTCAGCTCGGACCATTTGCGCAGCGAATCCGCCAGCGAGTCGCAGGGCTCCGCCCCCTGTGGCAGGCCGTGGAAGCCCGCGGTTTCCAGCGTGTCGCTCATGTGCAGGTAGTGGGCCCAGACTTCGGCCCAGTCCTCAAGCGGATGCGACTGGGCGTAGGCGCTGATGCAGGCGGGGTCCCGGGGCGGTGGCGCGGCATAGTAGCGTGCCAGCGCGGCGCCATAATCTTCCCGCTCGTCGCCGAATATTTCCCGGAACCGCGCCCGCGTGGCATCGCTGTTGACGAGCAGGCCGAAGTAGTGGTGCCCGCTCTCGTGGCGGAAATGCCCGAGCAGGGTGCGGTAGCGCTCCCCGCTGCTTTGCCGCTCAAACTCCCGGCGCAGGATGTCGGCCTCGGCGACATTGATCGTCACCACGCCATCGCTGTAGCCGGTGTAGACGCGCTCCTCGCGGACATGTGGGTTTGAGCGGCGGTCCTCGATGAAGCGGAAAGCCAGCCCGGACTCTGACTCGCGCTTGCCGGCCACCGGCAGCCCCAGCCGCAGCAGGCCGTAAACCAGCCGCCGCTTGGCGTATTCGAGCTGCTTCCACCAATGCGGCCGGTCCGGGCCGTTGAGGTTGGGAATCGTCTGGTTGAGGCGGCAGGAAAGGCAGAAGGCCTCGCCCGGATCGGTCGCGATCCAGTTACAAACGCCGTGCTCGACCCCGTTGCGGCACAGTGGCCCGGCCGGGCTGCGCGGCGCGGCACCGGCATCGCCCTCGTCCAGCGGCAGCATGCGGCATTGCAGCGGGTCGTATGCCACCCGGCGGCCGCAGCGCAGGCAGGCGGTGTTCTCGAAGAACAGCTGCTGGCCGCACTCGCAGCGGAAATCGATCACTGCCCGCTCACTTTCCACCCTTGGGCAGAAACCACGTCCGGGCGATGGCGTCGTGAATCGCCGCGAACCGGATTTGCAAATCATCGACCTGCTGCGGCAGGGCGTGCTCGGCCAGTTCCGCCGCCCGGGATTTTTCCAACTCGCGGCGGGCCCTGGCCACGAGGCTGGCGACTTCGCCGTGGTTCGGCAGCTTTGGCAGCACCTTGCGGATCGTCGTCAAATTGTGGTTCACCGAGCGGGGGAATTCCTCGTTGTGGAGCAGAAAGCCGATCACATCCTCGCCGTTGACGCGACGCCGCACGTGTTGGCGGTACATCTGGTAGGCGCTTTGCGAGAGCAGCACGTTCATCCACAGAATGCTCTGGTAGGTTTCGGCGTATCCCGGCGCGGCGGGGTCCGCATCCGGCAGGGCGAACAGCTTGCGGGCGCCGGCATCGACCATGCGCGACACCATGTCCGCCCGCTCGAGCGCCCGGCCCATGCGGATGAAGGCGTAGCCGGCGTCGCGGCTCATGGTGCCCGCCAGCACGCCGAAAATCCGCTGGCAGTTCTCGATGATTTCCTCAAGCATCTCGTTGCGGGCGCTGCGCTCGGCGGCTTGGCCGGCGGTGGACTGGATGTGGTAGTGCAATTCGTTGATGCCTTCGAAGGCTTCGGTGGGCATGACTTCCCGGACTGTGCGGGCGTTCTCCCGGGCCATGGCGAGCATGGTGGAGATGGAAACATCGCAGGGGTCGGAAATCAGGAACCGGGCCAGATTGGTTTCGTCGGCGGTTTGGTATTGGCTGGCGAAGGATTCGCCGATGCCGGTGATGCGCACGAGATCGTCCCAGCCGAAGATGGTCCGGTCGGGCAGATCGAGCAGCAGGTTCGAGAACACGTTGAGCAGGCGCGCGGTGTTCTCGGCCCGCTCGAGATAGCGCGTTTGCCAATAGATGCGCTCAGCCACCCGCGACAGCATCTTCCGCTCCCGTGATCACCCAGGTGTCCTTGCTGCCGCCGCCCTGGGACGAGTTGACGACATAGCTGCCCTTGACCAGCGCCACCCGGGTCAGGCCGCCGGGGGTGACATAGCTGTCGGCGCCCTGAAGGATGAAAGGCCGCAAATCGACATGGCGCGGTTCGGCGGCGGTCTCGCCGAGAATCGGCACCGTCGACAGCGAGATCAGCGGCTGGGCCAGGTAATTGCGCGGATTGGCCTTGATCCTGGCGGCGAATTCCTCGCGCTCGGCGGCGCTGGCCTGGTGGCCCATCAACATGCCGTAGCCGCCGGACTCGTTGGCGGGCTTGACCACGAGCCGGTCGAGATTGGCGAGCACATGGCTGCGCTCGGCGTCGTTGCAACAGCGGTAGCTCGGCACATTGGGCAGGATCGGATCTTCATCGAGATAGTACTTGATGAAATCGGGCACGTAGGTGTAGACGATCTTGTCGTCGGCGACGCCGGCGCCGGGGGCGTTGGCCAGCGAGACATTGCCCTTGACCCAGGCCCCGAACAGGCCGGGCACGCCGAGCACCGATTCCGCGTTGAAGGCCACCGGGTCGAGAAAGAGGTCGTCGATGCGGCGGTAGATCACATCGACCCGGGCCAGGCCGCCAATCGTGCGCATGTACACACAGTCGTTCTCGACCAGCAAGTCGCTGCCCTCGACGAGTTCCGCCCCCATGCGCTGGGCGAGGAAGGAGTGCTCGAAGTACGCCGAGTTGTAGATGCCGGGGGTCAACACGACGATTTCCGGGTGGGCCTGCTTGCGCGGCGAGAGCGAGGCGAGCATGTCGAACAGCTCCTGGGAATACTCGGTGACTGGCAGGATTTCGTGGTTCTCGAACAGTTCCGGGAAAACGCGCTTGGTGACGCGGCGGTTTTCCAGCATGTACGACACCCCGGAGGGCACCCGCAGATTGTCTTCGAGCACCATGAAGCGGCCATGCTCGTCGCGGATCAGGTCGGTGCCGCAGATATGGGCCCAAACCCGGTGCAGCGGCTCGATGCCGCGGCATTGCGGGCGGAAATTGACCGAATCGAGAATCAGCGCGGGGTCGATGATCTTGTCGCGGAAGACTTTCTGATCGTTGTAGACGTCGTGGATGAAGCAGTTGAGGGCGCGGACGCGCTGCTCGAGCCCGCGCCGGGTGGTCTCCCATTCCCGCCCGGAGATGATCCGCGGAATCAGGTCGAAAGGCCATTCCCGGTCGATGTTCTGGCCGTCGCTGTAGACGGTGAAGGAGATTCCCATGGTCTTGATGGCAAGCCGCGCCGCGAGCTTCTTCTCGTCGAGCGCCCGCTCGTCAAGCGAGGCGAGATAGCCGGCCAGCCCCGCCGCGATCGGCCGGGGCATTCCCGGCCCCGCGATCATCTCATCGTGAAACGCGCCGGAATTGTAGGATTGCCAGTCGATTTGCAACGGATTTCCCCGAACATCATTCTTTGTGAAGCGCAGTGGCTTCGACCAACTCCAGCCTTGCCATCCATGGCAAGCCGTTCGCCCGGCCACCGAGCACAGCTCGGTGGCGCTCGGTCTGCGCGCGAAGCTGCGCTTCGCAAACGCTTGCCCTTGCCCCTCGAAAAGCGATGCTTTTCGTCTGCTTCGCAGACGGGGCAACCTGCGTTCTGGCACACTGTGCTTGCCATCCATGGCGCGACGCTTCTGGCTTCGACCAACCCCAGTCTTGCCATCCATGGCAAGCCGCTCGGCCCTCGAAAAGCGATGCTTTTCGTCTGCTTCGCAGACCGGGCCTCGCCCTGTCTCGCACGCCCGCCGCACCGCCCCCAAGCCGCCAGCAACTCACATCTTAGAGGGCCCCAGCGCCCGCCATTCTGCACGCAGCGAAGCGCAGTCGCAGAATCTCGTCGGGGATTCTGCACCATTGGACATACCGACTGTCCCTCACCCCATGGGATACGGGATACTCCGGTGCACTTCGTCGCAGGCTTTCTTCACCTCGGTCGGCAGTTCGATGTCGAGGGCGG
>JAPOTO010000083.1 GCA_026709135.1 Gammaproteobacteria bacterium
GCGGCTTTGATCGCATCGGGCGAATCCGAAACGCTCGAATTCAAGGCGACGACGGGAACCCGTCGCGAGGCCGCAGCCACGGTTTGCGCCATGCTTAATCAGCGGGGTGGTTGTGTGTTGTTCGGTGTATCACCGGATGGCAAAGCGGTAGGCCAGCAAGTGAGCGAGCGCACCTTGGAAGAGGTGAGCGCCGAGATGCAACGGATTGATCCCCCGGTATTTCCGCGGGTCGAAAAGATGCCTGTATCCCCGGATCGCGAGGTCATCGCTGCTCGGATTGGCCCCGGCCCGTCTCCTCCTTACCAGTATCGGGGAGTTGCCTATCGGCGTGTCGGCAATGTGACTCGGGCCATGTCGGCTGATGAATACAATCGCATGCTCTTCGAGCGAATGCACGCCGAGCGTCGCTGGGAAAACGAGCCCGCTGCCGGGTGGAGTATCGACGATCTGGATATCGCCGAAATTCGCAACACGGTTGCCGAGGCCGTTCGCATTGGCCGCTTGAACGAGCCGGCAAGCAGGGAACCGGAGGATATGTTGCGGGGCCTGGGACTGATGCGCGACGGTGTGCTCCTCCGGGCGGCCGCGGTGCTTTTCGGAAACACCGAAAGGCTGGAATGCGATATGCCGCAATGTCTGCTCCGCGTTGCGCGCTTTCGCGGACTAGACCGATCCGAGTTCATGGACAACCGGCAATTCAACGGCAACGCCTTCGCGCTATTGGCGAATGCGGAGCGCTTCCTGCGCGAGACGCTGCCGATCGCAAGCCGCTTCGAGTCGGGCCGGATTCAGCGAATCGACGAGCCATTGTACCCGCCGCTTGCCACACGCGAAGCGCTCGCAAACGCCATTTGCCATCGCGACTATGCGCTGGGCGGCGGTTCCATTGGATTGGCCGTCTACGATGATCGCTTGGAAGTGACTTCCACGGGGCCATTGCACTTCGGGATGACTGTGGGCGATTTGGCGGGCCCCCATGAGTCGAGACCTTGGAATCCGCTGATCGCCCGCGCATTCTATCGTCGCGGAATCATTGAGGAATGGGGACGGGGAACGCTGAAGATGGCGGAACTGGCAATCGCGGCCGGGTTGCCGCGCCCCGAAATCGAGGAACGGAACGACGCGGTGACGGTGCGCTTCCGGCGGAGTGAATACACAGCGAGTCGGCAGCCCGATTACGACTTGACTGAGTTGCAAGGTGGGATTCTGGCGGTTCTTCGCGATGCTGGCCACCCACTTGCCCTGCGGGAAATTCATTCCCGGCTGAAAAGCAAGGCAAGCGAAAGGAGTATCCGGGAAAATCTGGGCGTTTTGAGAGAAAGGAAGTTGGTTGAATCCAAGGGGCATGGCAGGGGTGCCCGCTGGGCGCCTCTGAGTGACAACTGAGCGGCTTATTCCGGCTTATTCCGGCTTATTCCGGCTTATTCCGGCTTATTCCGGCTTATTCCGGAATTACTTCTTCAGAAACAATCGGTTAGTTTGCGTGATCGGCGGTTCATCGGTGATGTTTCGGCCTTGATCCGGCAATTCCGCGATCAGGGCAGGGTGAATACCACCAGGGCTGGGCCTTGGCGGGTTAGGACGCTGAAGCGGGATAGGTCGCCGCCGGAGTTTTGCATGGCGTGGCCGATCAGGGCGCCGGCGTGGAGGCCGGGCTGGCCGATTATGAGGGCGATGTGCTGTTTTCCGTTCACGCTGTAGGTGATCGGGAATGAAGCGGCGATGTCGCCGAGGTCGGTGCGCCAGAGCACCTCGCCGTCGGCTTGGTTGAAGGCTTTGAACGACTGATCGAGGGCGCCACCGAAGACGAGGCCGCCGCCGGTTGCGAGCACCGCCGAGGATGGCGGAAAGAACTCGCGGAAGCTCCAAGCCAATTCCCGGGTTTCGAGGTTGATCGCCTGCAGGCGGCCGATGTTGCCGTCGCCATCCGGTGGCGCCACCGCCGAGATGTCGGCGCCGGTGCTGAGCAGTTGGCTGTCTCCTCCGGTTGGGCCGCCCATCATGCAGGTTTCGGCCAGCGGCAGGAACAGCATCTTGCTTTCTGGATTCAACGCCGCCGCGGGCCAGTTGCGCCCGCCGATGGGTTGCGGGCAGACCAGCACGGCATTCTCGGCGTTCGGCCGCGCGTTGGGGTTCATGGTTTTCGCCCCGGTTCGCGGGTCGATCGAGGCGACGAGGTTTTGCAGCCCGAGGTCGATGGAAAACAGGTATTCGCCGGTGGCCGCATCCAGCGCGTCGTAGAGCGCCATTTTACCCGCGGTGATCACCGCCTTGCGGGGCGAGCCGTTCACTTCAACTTCGATGATCTGCCGCTCGAACGACCAGTCCAGATCCCATTGGTCGTTCGCCACGTGCTGAAAATGCCAAGCCAGTTCGCCGCTGCGCGGCCGCAGGGCGATGGTTGAATTGGTGTATAGCGCGTCGTTGCTGACACCGGGCTGATCCACCGCATCGAGCAGCGGGGCGGTATGGTAGGTGGGTGCCGGCCCGAAAAACACGAGGTCGAGGTCCGGGTCGTAGCTGCCGGAAACCCACACCGAGCCACCCTGGCGTTCGGTGTGGGGAATGTCGTTCCAGGTTTGTCCGCCGGGATCGTCCGGCCCGGCGACGGTCTGGAAACGCCACAGTTCCTCGCCGCTGCCGGCGTCCACGCCGATGATGAACCCGCCTTCCGGCACCATCGTCGCGGTGACTCCCTGCACGATCACGCCATTGGCGAGCAGTGGCGCGGCGCGCAGCGAGTAGCGGCTGGGGCTGTCCGCGCTCACCGCGATGGCATGCTCCCAGACGGGTTCGCCGGTGCGGAAGTCCAGCGCGAGCAGGCGCAGATCGAGCGTGGGGACGATGATGGTTTCGCCATAAATCGCGATGCCGAACTTCCCGTTCAGCCCGGCGGTCGCATCAGCGCCGGTTGCGTGCTCGTACCGCCACAGTTCGCCGCCGCTTTCCGCATCGAGCGCCAGCACCGCGTCGTTGGTGTCGGCCAGGAACAGCACGCCGTCATGCACCAGCGGCGTCGCCATGCTCGAGCCGTCCCCGAGTGGCGCGCGCCAAGCCTCGACCAGTTCGCCGACGTTTCCGGTGTTGATCTGATCGAGCGGGCTGTAGCCCAGGCTGTCATGGGTTTTGCGCCAGACGAGCCAGTCGCTTGGGCCGGGATTCGCCAACATTTCGGCGCTCACCGGCCGCAGGCCCGCCAGCAACTCCGGGTTGCCGCCATCAGACTGCGCCAGCGCCGGCGCCGCGGCGATCCACAACAACAGCATCGCCGGGCGAGGCCAACTTCTTTGCAACATGGTTTTCCCCGCTTGCGCGCGATCACAATAAAGAACCGGATTCCCCCAAATCCAACCAGCGGCCATACTAGCCCCACCGGGCACATGCTGGCAAATTGGGCTTTGGCCAGAGAGTGGCTTCGACGCAAGCCATTCGGCCATTCTGTTACCATCCGCCGGGATGCGGGGAGGATTCGCTCATGCGTGAGTTGTTTAGGGGATCAGGCGGGATTTCTTTCATGGCGTTGGCCGGCGCGGCGGTTGCTGGCCTGCTTTTCCTCGCGGGAGGTCAGCCCGCGCAAGCCCAGGAAGAAAACCACGATGTCATCGTCATCGGCGGCGGGCTGATGGGAAGCAGCGCGGCATGGCAGCTCGCAAGGGCGGGACAAAGCGTGCTGCTGCTCGAAAAACAGGCCGCCGAGTACACCGAAGGTTCCAGCCTCGGCGAGGCGAGAATCGCGCGCAGCCTCGGCGGCACGGGCGATATCTGGTCGTACATGCACAACCGGACCGTGGCCGAGGCGGAGGAGTTGATCGCGTTTCTGAACAGCCATGAAGCCGGCCACTCGATGACCGATATCTACACGACCTCGCCGGTGAGTTACGTTCGCCACCACAGCCAGGCATCCCGAATCGAGGCCATTCAAGAGAATCAGGTTGACCGCTACGAGTACGCCAGCACGCCGCAAGAGGCCGCGGCGTTGTTCAATCTCAAAATGCCCTCAGACACGATTATGTGGCGGGAATACAAAGCCCATTCGGGCACGATCAACCCCCAAGCGCTGATTGCGTATTTGCACAAGGCTGTGGCGCTCCTCGAAGGCGATGTGCGGTACCACAACCGGGTTGACGAACTTTCAAGGGACGGCGGCGGCTACAGCCTGCTGGTGACGAATACCGAAACCGGGGAAAGCAGGCGCTTGCGCGCGGACAAAGTCGTCAGCGCCGCCGGCCCCTACACCGGCCGCCTGCTGGCGAACACAGCCCCCTATTTCGATTCGCTGATCAACCCGCAACGGGTGTTTCTGGCTTTCTTCGCGGTGGACCCGGCCATCTACCATGCCTGGACGGAGGCGGACCAACAGCGTTTCAGCGATCTGTACCCCGCCATCAACAGCACCAACCCAACCCGGGAAGGCAGCTTTTTCACCATGCTTGAAGGGCAGACCCCGCAGGGCGCGCCGATCATCAAGATCGGCGGGCATTTCCAGCGCTCCGACATCAGCGACCTGGATTCGGTATGGCGGGAGGAACTCACCGAAACCGAGATTGAGTGGAGCCGGGAAAGCACGGCGAGGCATTTGAGTCTGCTCGGGCTGGAGATCGGCGAAGCGGACTTGCGCTATGCGCAGGGCTATTCCTGCGTCTATTCGCTGACCGATACCGAATTCCCCTATGTGACCCCCGCGCGGAATGATGCCGGGGAACCCGACCCGAATCTTGTGGTGGTTGCCGGCCTGTCCGGTGTCGGCGCGAAGGGCGCCCTGGCATACGGCTTGATCGCCGCCAATCTGCTGCTTGGGGAAGACGAGCCGGACCCGATGTACCAAAAAGCCAAGGCCGCCTTCGGCTACGAGCGCCTGCTGTCCGATTTGTCGCCTTGACTGCGACTTCGATCCGTCGCCGTTTGGCTGGGTGGCGTTCAGCGGACGCC
>JAPOTO010000012.1 GCA_026709135.1 Gammaproteobacteria bacterium
ATCCGGGAATCTTCGACTACCCCTTCCTCTATATGCTCGAAGTCGGCCAGAACGGGGGCGTGATCCTGAGCCCCGCGGAGACCGAAAACCTGCGCGAATACCTGCTGCGCGGCGGCTTCCTGCTGATCGACGATTTCTGGGGCCAGAACGAATGGGACAACTTCCAGGCCGCTTTCAGCCAGGTTTTCCCGGACCGGGAGATCATCGAGCTGCAACCGGACCACGAGATTTTCCACGTCTACTACGACATCGACGGCCCGCAGATGATTCCGGCGCTGTTCCGCAGCGACGACTTCGGCGAGCGCGGCATCGACCACGCCAGCAACCACGCGATTCTCGACGACGCCGGCCGCATCATGGTGCTGATCAATTGGAACTCCGACATGGGCGACGGCTGGGAGCACACCTACCACCCCGCCTATCCCACCCGCTACGCCAATTCAGCCTACCGCCTCGGCATCAATTACCTGATGTATTCAATGACGCACTAGGAAGCTCCGACTGAATCAGAGCTTCCCTGGCGCGGCATCTTACTCAGCAATTCTCATTTTCGGTCTGCTTTGGAACCAAGAAAGTGGCTTCGGATCGTCGCCGTCTGGCGGGCCGCGCGCGGCGGACGCCGTAAATCCATCCATGGGGGGCTGACTGTTGTTCATGCCATCCCTGGCGCGGCAGTGGTGGCTTCGATTAGCCCCGGCCTTGCCTTCCTTGGCAAGGCGTTCGGCCCTCGAAAAGCGATGCTTTTCGTCTGCTTCGCAGACCGGGCCTCACCCTCGCACGCCCGCCGCGCGCGGCCCGCCAGACGGCGACTAGCGCTGTGCAGATCTCGGAAGGGATAACATGTCGGCAAAATGAGAATTGCCCGCTTGCTTATTGCAGCCCGAAATGCGGCCGCAGGCGGGTGCCGATGAGGCTGCCGGCGAAGGCCGCGACGAACCAGAGCCAGCCGTGGAGGCTGGTGGAGCTGATGCCGCTGAAGAAGGCGCCGATGTTGCAGCCGAAAGCGATGCGCGCGCCATAGCCGAGCATCAATCCGCCAATCACCGCCGCGAGCAGCGGGCGGGCGGGAATCCGCAGCGAGGGCGCGAACTTGCCCGCCAGGCCCGCCGCCACGAGGGCGCCAAGCAGGATGCCGAAATTCATCACCGAGGTGATATCGTTGAACACGCTGGCTTCCAGCGCGGCTTGGAGATTGGGCCGCTGCCAGTAGGCCCATTGGCTGGCGTCGATGCCAAGCGGCGCGGCGAGCTTGGCCCCCCACAGGGCGAAGGCCGAGGTAACGCCCCAGGGCCGCCCCGCCAACAGCAGCGTGGCGATGTTGACCAGCGCCAGCGCCAGGGCACCGGCAAGCAGCGGCCAGGGTCCGGTGAGCCACGCCCGGGAGGACACCGGCCCCCATCCGCGCTCGATGGAACCGCGGCGGGCCTTCTCGTAACGCGCCGCGAGCAGCCACACCGCGCCGAACAGCGCCAAGCTGAGCAAGACGCCACCGCCCGCGCCAAAACTCGCCGACAGCGCCACGGGCGCCAATCCCGGAACATCCTGCCACAGCGACCAGTGCCAGGTGCCGATCACCGAGCCGGCGACAAACGCCGCCAGGGTTATGAGCATCCGCGCGTTGCCGCCGCCGGCGGTGAACAGCGTGCCCGAGGCGCAGCCGCCGCCGAGCTGCATGCCGATACCGAACACGAAGGCGCCGCAGACCACCGCAAGGTTGAGCGGCGAAACATTGCCGCGCACGGCCATGCCGCCGATTTCGCCCTGGGCGATGAGCGGCGTGAACACGAGCACCGTCAGCGCCATCATGATCATCTGCGCCCGCAAGCCCACGCTGCGGCCGCTGCTGGCGACTTCGCGCCAAGCGCCGGTGAAGCCGAAAGCGGCGTGGTACAGGGCGACGCCGGCGCCAAGCCCCACGCCGAACAGCGCGGCCTGGCGCCAGCCATGAAAGCCGAGCAGATACAGGCAGATGCCCGCCGCCCCAACCGCGGCGGCGAGCGTGGCCGGCCGGCTGAAGTTGCCGGTTGCGGCGTTGGCGGTGGCTGTGTTCATGCGTTTGGTTTTATTGCAGAATCCCGCGCACGGTCTCTTCCATGCTCGTCAGGCCCCAGCGGCGGCCCTCGGCGAGGGCGTCCTCGAGGCTCGCGCCGCCGTCCCGGGCGCTTTTTGCCCGCAGGGCGCCAACGCGGTTGCTGCTGCCGCAATGCAGCAGCACCGGCTGGCCATCGAGCCGGGCGAGCAGTTGATCGAGGGTTTGGGCGTTGCCGCTGGTGACGCCGTCGGCGCCGGCCACCGGAATCGAATGGAATTCCATGCCGGCGGCGCGCACCAGGCTCGATTCATCCCAGTCGATCTCGCCATCGGCGCGCAGGCTGACGACATGGCGCACGCCGGCGTCGGCGAGGGCTTGAATCTGCTCCTGGCTCGGCTGCCCGGCGGCGAACACGAGTTCCTCCGGGGCGCTGAGATTGAGGATTCCCGCGGATTCGAGCGCTTCCCTGTCAACCTCGAAGCCCGGCCCGCAGGCGGCGAGCCCGAAAATCGAAAACAGCAATGTGGCGAAAGCCGCGCGCATCAACATGACAAACCCTCCGGATCAGTCCGCTTGGCAAAAAGGGGCGCTATTGTGCGCCATCCGCCACCGCAACTCAATGCTGTGGCGACCTAGCTTTAGTGGCCGAGCACATTTCGGCTCGAAATTGGCGGATGGTGGTGGTACATTGCCGGGCCGATGGAGATGGCCAGATTCAATATTGCCGGGGCCGCGCAGTGGCCGCGGTTGCGGGCGCTTGGCGCCAAGGCGCGGGAAGCCGATTTCCGCGCTTTGCTCGGGCAGGAGCGGGCGGCGCGCTACCGGCTTGAAGCCGCGGGGCTGTATCTCGATTACTCGCGCAATCTGATCACCGACGAAGCGCTCGATTTGCTGATCGGGCTCGCCGAGGCTTCGCCGCTCGCGGCGCACCGCGAGGCGATGTTCCGCGGCGGGGCGGTCAACCGCAGCGAACAGCGCCCGGTGCTGCACACCGCCCTGCGCGCCGGGGCCGATGAACTGCGCGCCGACGGGCTCGGCGAACTCGCCGGGGAGATTGCGGCCCAGCGCCGGCGCATCGGCGAAATCAGCGAACAAATCCGCTCGGGCGGCTGGCGCGGCGCCACCGGCAAGCCGGTTCGCGATGTGGTCAATCTCGGCATCGGCGGCTCCGACCTCGGGCCGAGGCTCGCCTGCGAGGCGCTCAAGGAGTTCGCCCACGAGGGCATCCGCTGCCACTTTCTAAGCAATGTGGATGGCGAGCCGATCCGCTCGCTGCTCGACGGCCCAGACGGGCTCGACCCGGAAACCACCCTGTTCGTCCTCGCGAGCAAATCCTTCACCACCGGGGAAACCCTCCTCAACGCGAACACGGCGGGGCAATGGCTTCAAAAGTGCTTGCGGGACAGCTTCGGTGGGAACCGAAATGCCCCGGCCAATCCTTTCGCCACGCCGCACTTCATCGGCGTCACCGCCGCGCCGGAGCGGGCGCTGGCGCTGGGGCTGCCCGAGTCGCAAATCCTCCTGTTCGACGATTGGGTTGGCGGGCGCTACTCGCTGTGGTCGGCCATCGGCCTGAGCATCGCCATCAGCGTCGGGCACGACAACTTCAGCCGGATGCTCGCCGGGGCGGCGGCGATGGACCGGCATTTCCGCCAAGCGCCGCCGCGCCGGAACCTGCCGGTGATTCTCGCCCTGCTCGGCATCTGGTACGCCAATTGCCTCGATGCCCAAAGCCAGGCCGTGGTGCCCTATTGCGAGCGGCTCGGGCGCCTGCCGGCGTATTTGCGGCAACTCGACATGGAGAGCAATGGCAAATCGGTGACACTCGCCGGCGAAGCGGTTGCCGCAGCGACCGGGCCCATCATCTGGGGCGAGGCCGGCACCAACAGCCAGCACAGTTTTTTCCAACTGCTCCACCAGGGGACGCGGCTGGTGCCGGTGGACTTCATCGGCGTCGCCAAGGACAGCCTCAGCGCGCCGGGGCACCACCGGGTTTTGCTCGCCAACATGGTCGCCCAGTCCTCGGCCTTGATGCTTGGCAGGCAGTCCGGCGAACTCCCCCCCTGGCGCCAGTATCCGGGCAACCGCCCATCGAATGTGCTGCTGCTCGAGCAACTCACCCCGGAGACTTTCGGCGCGCTGCTCGCGCTCTACGAGCACAAAGTTTTCGTCCAGGGCAGCCTGTGGAACATCAATTCCTTCGATCAATGGGGCGTCGAACTCGGCAAGGACTTGGCACGGCGCTTGCTTAACCTTCACGATGAGGGCGATGAGCATGGCCCCAGCGCCCTCGACGCCGGAGCGCGGGCAATGTTCGACCGGCTGCGAACAGAGGACAGCACGTAGGACTCGAAGCGCCTTGAATTTTGCACTGAGGGAGCGCGGCGGTGAGCGGAAGGGTGAGGCCCGGTCTGCGAAGCAGACGAAAAGCAACGCTTTTCGAGGGCCGAACGGCTTGCCATGGATGGCAAGACTGGGGCCGCTCGAAGCCACCAAAGTTGCGCCATGGATGGCATGAACAATCTCTCGGAATCCCCAGCCAGACGGCGGCGGATCGAAGCCACGATTTCGCTCCGTGCGGAACAACAGCAGGGTGGCGTAGGCATAAATGGTATGACGGCGACCCCCCAAGACATCCACCTGTTCAATGAAGGCTGCGCCGAGCGGGCCTACCGCTGGCTGGGCGCCCACGCCTGCGAGTTGGATGGCGAGGCTGGGGCGCGCTTCGCGGTCTGGGCGCCCAACGCGAGCCGGGTCGCCGTGGTGGGCG
>JAPOTO010000054.1 GCA_026709135.1 Gammaproteobacteria bacterium
TGGCGCAAGCCATTGAATTCGCGAGCAAAACAAAACCACGCTTTTGTTTTGCGACTATGAAAAATTCCATGGATGGAATTTTTCTATAACTAGGAACAATCACATGCCATTGCCCGAACCAGTGGCGAGGAAGCCCATCCATACCCGCGGCATCACCTACCAGGGTTTCCGCCGCGAAGACGGCCTGTGGGACATCGAAGCCCACATGACCGATGTCAAATCCTACAGTTTCCAGAATCATTTCCGCGGCACCATCGAGGCTGGCGAACCCATGCACGAAATGCTGCTGCGGGTGACCATCGATGATGATTTCGTGATCCAGGAAGTGACCGCGGTGACCGACAACAGCCCATTCGAGATCTGCCCCGACATCGTCGATGCCTACAAATCGCTGGCGGGGATCAAGATGGGGCCGGGCTGGCGGCGCAACATCCGCCAAGTCGTTGGCGGCGTGCACGGCTGCACGCATCTGACCGAGCTGCTGTTCCCGATGGCCACGGTGGCGATGCAAACCCTGTGGGCCTTCAAAAACCACCGCCGCCGCAAAACCGACCAGGACCACAGCCGCGAGCGAACCCGCCCCGGCATCCTCGACACCTGCCACGCCTGGGCATCCACCTCCCCCGTGGTCAAACGCAACGCCCCGGAGTTTTACTCGGGGTGAGGCCCGGTCGGCGCAGCCGATGAAAAGCAACGCTTTTCAAGGGCCGAACGGCTCGACATGGATGTCGAGACTGGGGTTGGTCGAAGCCACCACAGTTGCGCCACGGATGGCATGCACCAAACAACAGAATCACGAAGCAACTACCGACTAAAAAGCGGAATCGTCACCGTAATCGTCACGCCTTCGGTGTCGGCGCGGTTGTCGGCGCGGATTTGGCCGTTGTGGAAGTCGGTGATCAGGCGGGCGATGTGCAAACCCATGCCGAGGTGGGGCTGCTTCTGCTTCTGCTGCGGCCGCACCGAAACCATCGATTCGAACACCCGGTCTTTCATTTCCTCCGGCAGGTAGGGCCCCGCGTTGCTGATGCGGATCACCGCCTGGTCCCGGACCGAGCGGCAGTTGACGATGACCGGCGCGCCGGGATGGGAAAACTCCACCGCGTTGGCGATCAGTTTGTCGAGCAGTTGGGCGATGTATTCCGGCACCCCCCGCACCTGCACCGGCTGGCCGCCGACGCCGATGTCGAGGTTGAACCGCGATTCGGGGTAGGCGAGCCGGTAGCCCTCGACGCAGCCTTTGACGACTTCGGCGAGATCGATGACTTCCTTCTCCGAGGTTTGCAGCATCTGCTCGAGCCGGGTGGCCTCGCTCATGTTGGTCAGAATCAGGTTGAGCCGGCTGATGCCTTCCTCGGCGCGCTTCATGTAGATCTGCGAGTCCTTTGGATCGTCGGTGCTGCCGAGATTCTCGATCGACGAGCGCACCACGGTCACCGGCGTGCGCAGCTCGTGCGACAGCCGCGAGGACATGTTCTCAAGGTAGCTCGTGTACTGGCTCAGGCGCTCGACGATGTTGGAGAAGCTGCGCGAAAGATCGCCGATTTCATCGGAATTGGGCGAAGGCTCGATGGTGTTGCGCACCCGGCCGCTCTCGTCGATGATGCCCTCGGCCTGGTTGCGCAGGCCGCGCACCCGGTTGGAGATTCGCGAAGCGAAGAAGAACAGGCCGGCGGTGACCGCGAGCATCACCGCGATGATGGTGTTGAACAGCCCTTCGAGCGCCTGGTTGCGGAAGCTGCGCAGGCCGTTCAGGTTCTGGTCGACGATCACCGCGCCGATAACCTCGTCGCCGGCGAAGATCGGGTGGCTGGCTTCGAGAATCATGGTCTGGGTGTCGGCGAGTTCGCGGAAGCTGGTGAGGGGCTCGCCGTTGAGCGCCGCGGCGACGTGGTCGCCTTGCCGGGCGACACCGGAATAGAGGTCGTCGATGAAGTTGGTGCTGGGCTGGGTCAGGATCAGGTTGTAGAGCGGCGAGAGCACATTGTTCTGGACGAAGGTCCAATAGCGGTTCGCCGGCGGATTGTTGATGTTGGACAGGATCAGCCCGGTGGCGCTTTGGATGTCGCCCACGGTGAGCAGCACCCGGCCCGAACGGTCAACGACCTGGATGTGGGAGTTGCTGCGCCCCATGCCGGCGACGATGCGGTCGATTTCCGGGGTGGGCAGTTGCAGCGAGCCAAGCCGCTCGCCCTCGAGCGACTTGTGCGTGGCGATTACCGTTGCGATGCCGCGGGAGGCCGGGTCGTCCACATCGAAAATCGCGAAGCCGATGCGCTCGCCGAGCATATCCATGGGGATCTGCAATTCGACTTCGTAGCCGCCATCGACCTCGTACCACTGGCCGCTGATGCGCTCCTCGTAGACCGGGTTGGCATAGTCGGCGTCGACGCGGAACGGATAGAGGAACTCCGGCTCGTGGGGGGCGATGACGATGCGCTGCACCTCGCGGCCATCCGCCGAGAGCATCGAGATTTGCAGAAAATCGCTGCGGGTGACGCTCAATGATTCCCGCGAGCGGTAGACGATCTGGTCGTCGCGGACTTTGAAGTAGGCGTAGAGCGAGCCATTGTGCTCGCCCACCATGCTGCGGAAGGACAGCGAGTCGTCGTTGGCGTAGATGCGCGCGGGGTTGAGCGGGGTGCGCAGATAGTCCTGGGCGCCGTAGTCGAGTTCATACTGCTGGTAGGCGCCCCAATCCACCAGCGAGCCGTCGTTCAGCGACAGCGGCGAATACACCGGGTAGATGTAGAGGTCGCCGGTGCGGGTGGCGCGGCCGAAAGTGCCTTCGTCGAACAACTCGGGCCGGTCGTTGAGCGCCGTCGCCAGCGCCCTGGCCTCGCCGAGCACCGTCAGTTCCTGGCCGCTGCGCAGGTATTCGTCCATGGCGAGGATGTACTGGTACACCAGCAGCGGAATCAGCAGCAGCAGGCTGGAAAGGAAGATCAGCTTGGCGCGGATGCTGGAAAGATTCTTGAGCAATGCCTTCTCCGAAGCTGTTCCGCCTGCCTGCCGCGGGGCTTAATCGGCGCCGGCTTGGGCGGTGTTCCAGCGGTAGCCGATGCCGTACACGGTTTCGATGCAGTTGAAGTCCGGGTCGATCTGCATGAATTTCTTGCGGATGCGCTTGATGTGCGAGGTGATTGTGCTGCCATCGACGAAAATCTTCGACTCCTGCATCAGCGACTGGCGGCTTTTCACATGGCCCGGGAACTTCGCCAAGGCGTGAACCATCCAGAACTCGGTCACCGTCAGCGGCGCCGGTTGGCCCCCCCAGGCCACCGAAAGCCGGCCGATGTCGAGGCTGAGCTTGTCGCGCTGGAGCAGGTTTTCCGGCGATGGCGGTTTGTCGAGAATGTCCTGCCGCCGGAACAGCGCCGCGATGCGGGCGGTGAGGTGGGGCAGGCTGATGTCCTTGGTCAGGTAATCGTCGGCGCCCATGCGCAGGCCGCTGACGGTGTCGAAATCGTTGTCCCGGGCGGTGAGGAAGATGATCGGCAGCGTGTTCGACATCGAGCGCAGTTCCTGGCACAGGGTGAAGCCGCCGTCGATCTCGTCCTCAAGGCCGATGTCGATGATCGCCAGGTTCGGCAGCCGCACGCCGAAGGCGCCCATGGCGTCGTCGCGGTTGGCGTAGGTCTGCACTTCGTAGCCCTGGCGGCGCAGCACATCCGCGTAGTTTTCGCGGATCGCCGCCTCGTCCTCGACTATCGCGATTCGTCTGCTCATTCCATCTCGCGCTCTCGGCCTCCGCGGGCCAATATAACGCACTGCGCCGCCGCGCCGGAAAACGCTCCTAGCACCGCAAAGCATTGCCATCATTCTGCCATATTTAATCAGCACATGGGCCGAATCCACCCCTTGAGCCGCAATAAAGCCGCTGTTAAATGGAAGCCGTTCACTGCGGCGCCCGCCCGGCCCGCCCCTCAGGAGACGGACATGAAAGACATTCGACTCGTCATCGGCGACAAGAATTACTCTTCCTGGTCGCTTTGCCCTTGGCTGTTGCTGAAGATGTTCGACATCCAGTTCGAGGAGATCAAGATCGCCCTCTTCCAGAACAACACCGCGGAAAAGCTCGGCCCCTATTCGCCCTCGCTCAAGGTGCCGGTGCTGCTGCACCGGGAGATCACCGTCTGGGATTCGCTGGCGATTTGCGAATACATCAACGAGGAGATGCTCAAGGGCGGCGCCTGGCCGGCCCACGCGCGCCGCCGGGCGAGCGCGCGTTCGGCGAGCAACGAAATCCATTCCGAGTTTCCCGCCTTGAAGAAACACTGGCCGATGAACTGCAAGGCCTCGATGAAGCTGTCGCTATCCGAGCAGCTTTACAATGAAGTTGCGCGGATCGACGCGATCTGGAGTTGCTGCCGGCACAAGTTCGGCGAAAACGGCGACTACCTCTTCGGCCGCTTCTCCATCGCCGACTGCATGTTCGCGCCCATGGCGGTGGTCTTCAACAGCTACCAACCCGAACTGAGCCAGCCCGCGCGGAGCTACCTCGACACCCTGCTCGACAATGCCTTCGTGCAAAAGTGGATGGCCGAAGGCCGCGCCGAAGTCGAGCGCATCCCAACCGCCTGGGCAAATGCAAGCTGATTTGCCTCGGGCAAATGCGAGCTGATTTGCCTCGGATTCAGATGGCGCGGAATGACGGATGGCAGGCACTGCGGTAGTCCCCGTCTGGCCGGGTGGAGTTCAGCGGGCGTGCGAGACAGGATGTCGAGCCCGAAGCGTACAGGGATGTATTCACAGCGTCCGCTGAACTCCACCCGGCCAGACGGGGACGGA
>JAPOTO010000212.1 GCA_026709135.1 Gammaproteobacteria bacterium
TCTTGCAATCCATCATCCCCAGCCCAGTGCGCTCCCGCAGTTCCCGAACCATGCTCGCTGTGATTTGTGCCATGAAAATGTGTTCCTATATTTGACTAGTGCAAGTCGGAGGTTCCGGCCGCTTGCGGCTTCGATCCGTCGTCGGCGGGCGGGCCGTGTTTTGCGGACGCTGTGAATACGTCCCTGTACGCTCCGGGCTCGACATCCTGTCTCGCACGCCCGCCAAACACAGCCCGCCAGCCGACGACTCAAGCCGTGCAAGACTCCTATTGCGTTTCTTGCTTTTCTTCGACCTGTCCCTCAATTGGCAGCACAAACCCCTTTGTTTGAGTGAGTGCAAGCCTGAGGCTTCGCTCGCTTTCCGTCGGAAAATGAATGCTTTCCCAGCTTGCGCGGGGCCCGTTTCATTTTCCGCCGCGCTCCCTAAGTGCCAGACCCGAAAGCTGTTACCCGCGGCGCCTATTGAGCCGCCTCGCACTCCGCCAGCAAATTTTTCAATTCTTCCCCGGAATCAATCACCGCTGGATTGCTGAGCAAGTCCGGGTGCTTTTCCTCGTCGGCGTAGCCTGTTGGCTCACCGGTTGCCTTGCCGACAACCCACGACGCCTCCGGGCGCCTGTCTCCCAGGTGGCCACCAACCACTTTCGCATCCATTCCCAATACTTCCCCCACCGCACTGTAGGTGCAGCGAATCTTCTTTTGGTTGAGGCAAGCGAGAATCTTTTCCATATCGACAAGCTGGTTGGCGCTTGCCGCATCAGCGGGTGTTTCCTCCGCGGCTTCCGGCTGCGTCTCGGGTGACTCGACTTTGGCTTCCGCCTCCACCTCTGGGTCCGCGGGTGGCGCCTCGGCTCCGGCCTCCGCGGCCGCCGCTTCGGTGGGTTCAGGTTCCGATGCGGCTGGTTCGGCTTCGGGCGCTGGATCTGCGGTCTGCGGTTCCGCTGCCAGTTCGGGTTCTGATTTCGGTTCGGACTCCGATTTCGGTTCAGGCTCCGATTCCGATTCCGATTCCGCTTTCACTGTCGGCTCCGGCTCCGGGGTGGCTTCCTTTGCCACGGTTCGTTTTTTCTTTACCTTGGCGGGGACTTTCTTTGGTTCCGGGTCGGGTGTGGGCTCGTCGTCGATTTCGATGAACTCACCGCCATCGGCGGAAGCCGAGCGCTTGCGGCCGGCCTCGCAGGCGTCGGCCACCGCGGTGACATACAGCTCGATGGCGCGGATGGCGTCGTCATTGCCGGGAATCACATATTGCACACCGTCCGGGTCGGAATTGGTGTCAACCACGCCGATCACCGGAATCTTGACGCTGTTGGCCTCGGTGACGGCGATGCGCTCATGCTCGACATCGATCACGAACAGCGCGTCGGGCAGGCCACCCATGTCCTTGATGCCGCCGATGCCGCGCTCGAGCTTCTTGCGCGCGCGGATCAGCATCAGCGCCTCTTTCTTGGTGCGGCTCTCGAAACCGCCGCTCTCCTCCTGCTCCTCGAGTTCCTTGAGTCGGCGAATCGAGCCGCGGATGGTCTTGTAGTTGGTGAGCATGCCACCGAGCCAGCGGTGGTTGACATACGGCATCCCGCAACGCTCCGCTTCCCGGCGGACAATCTTGGCCGCGGCGCGCTTGGTGCCGACGAAGAGGATTTTCTTGCCCTTGGCGGTCAACTCGGAGACTTGCCTCAGCGCCGCTTCGAGCGCCGGGATCGTCACCTCGAGATTGATGATGTGGATTTTGTTGCGGGCGCCGTAGATGTACGGCTCCATTTTGGGGTTCCAGTATCGGCACTGGTGCCCGAAATGCACGCCTGCGCGCAGCATTTCCTTCATGCTTGCTGACATATCGGTTTCCTTCGGGTTGGGCCTCCACGCACCCCATGACCCGACTTTCCTCCCCGCGGGGAGGGAAGCACCCGGAGCCGATGTGACGGTGCGTGTGCGACGTTGAATTTTTTGCCAAGCAACTTTTGCCTAGCAATTTTTGCCAAACAGCCTAGCGCGGCGGACCCCGCGCCGGGCGGCAGGCTTTATACCACAACCACCCCCGGAACCGGAAGCGTTGGCGCCAATCAATCCCAAGGATTGACCAGTTTCACACCCGTTGCCTCGAAATCCCGGTTGTCCCGCGTCGCCAGGGGAATCTTGTGCACGAGTGCAATGGCCGCAATCTGGGCATCGGCCACATTGAGCCGGCTTCCGTTCCGCTCCGCGGCTGCCGCCATGTCGCCGTAAACTTCCGCGGCGCGCTCGTCAAACGCGAACGTTCGACCCTTGAATTGCTCTTTCGTGGTTTGCCAGAAACTGAGCAAACGGGCTTTGCGCGCGCCTTCCGGCAGCCGCGCTATGCCAAAGCGCAATTCGGCGAGCGCCACGGCTGAAATGGCAAGGCGTTGCTCATTCTCCCCCAACCAGCCCGCGACACGCCTTGAAGGCGCTGGCCTGGTCAGTTCGGACCAGACATTCGTGTCAAGCAGGATCATTTCAGATCTGGGTCCGGTATCGGGTGATCGTGGTCCCGCAGATACGGTTCAATGTCGTCGCCCGGCTCCAGCAGCGCGATGAGATTGTATGGAAAATTCGGCTTCGGCTCCGTGTTCATGGTGGCCGAGTCCAAAATCGAGCGCGCGAGCGACTCAAGGCTGCAACCGCGCTCAATGGCGTGCAGCCGCAGTCGCTCCTTGGTTTCCTGAGACAGATTGCGAATCGTGATGCTGGCCATGGCCACCCCCTGGGCCTTTTCGGAAATGATTGCATGCAATCATTGCATTTGCAATTCCACTCGCACAGAACCATTCGCACAGGACATAGCACAATTGACTTATCTGTTGTTGATTGTCATGATAATCAGCAACAGAGCTGTTGATTGTCACCAATGTTCCATTCCGATGTGCCGCGCCACCTGCAGATTGCGGAAGTGCTGGCGGGAAAGTCCTGCTTCCTGTTCGGGCCCCGCCAGACTGGCAAGTCCACGCTGATCCGCCAGCAGCTTGACGGTTGCCCGGTTTACGACCTGCTCGATCAGGCGCTCTTTTTGCGGCTGTCGCGCAATCCGGCGCTGATCCGCGAGGCGCTGACGCCCGGAACCTCCCTTGTGGTCATTGACGAGATACAGAAACTGCCGGAATTGCTCAACGAAGTTCATTTGATGATCGAGCGGCATGGGGTTCGCTTTCTGCTTACCGGCTCAAGCGCCCGCAGCCTGCGCCGCAAGGGTGTGAACCTGCTCGGCGGGCGCGCCCGGTCCCGCGCCCTGCACCCTTTCACCCGGCACGAGCTGGGGGCGCGCTTCGACCTGCACCGCGCCCTGGAACACGGTTTGCTGCCGCCGATCTATTTCTCGGACTCGCCCAGCGAGGACTTGGCCGCCTACGCCGGCGACTACCTCAAGGAAGAGGTGGCGGCGGAGGCGGCGGTGCGCAACGTTGGCGCGTTCAGCCGCTTTCTGCGCGCCGCCGCCCTGGCCCACGGACAGATGGTCAACTTCGCCAGCTTCGCGAACGATGCGCAGGTGCCCGCCTCCACGGCGCGGGCCTATTACGACATCCTCAAGGACACGTTCATCGCCCGGGAGGTGCCGGCAATCACGGAGACCCGCAAGCGCAAGGCGGTGTCCACCTCGAAGTACTATTTGTTCGATATCGGATTGGCCCGGCACCTGCAGGGCCGCCGGGGGCTGGCGCCGGGCACGCCTGAATATGGGGAGGCTTTCGAGAGCTTCATTCTCCAGGAAATTTCCGCCTATTGCGGATACCACCAGCTCGACCCGCCCGGTTACTGGCGGTCGAAATCCAGATTCGAGGTGGATTTCGTGTTTCAGGGCATTGCCGTCGAGGTGAAGGCGAAGGCCAATGTCGGTCCCCGCGATTGGCGCGGTTTGGCGGCGCTTGCGGAGGAAGGCGTCGCCAAACGCCATGTGCTGGTGTGCCTGGAACCCACGCGCCGCCTCGTCGGCGGCATTGAGGTGATGCCTTGGGAGGCCTTTCTGGATGAGCTGTGGCTGGGGCGGCTGGCGTAGCGCGCGACAGCCCCCGCTTATCGCATGGCCCGCGCCTCGAGGCATTGGATCGCGGTCACCACCGGGGCCCATTGGGGCGGGCCGAGGTCGAGGTAGGTCCGGGCCTCGGCGCTCAGCATGATGGTGGCGTCGTTGGCGGCGCCGGTGAAGGTGTGCAGCACCCGCAGCCAGCGCTCCACCGCCGCCGGGTGCCGGGACGCGCCGGAGCGCGCCCGGACCTCGGACAGGAGTTCCGGGGACACGCAGGCCGCTCCGGTTTCAAGCCGCGGCGCGGACAGCGGCTGGGTTCCGGGCCCGGGCCGCGGTTCCGCGGCGGGTTCCAGAATCCGGCCGCCGCCCGCGAACCCTTCCGGCGACTGGACGGCGGACAGGCTGCTCTGGAGCGACGGGCAATCCGCGCCGGGGTCGCAGATCGTGCCCACGGCCACGCCGTCGGCGACGGGCAGCGAAACCGCGCCGTTCGAGGAATTCATCCACGCCTGCGTGACCGCCACCTCGAAGGTCTCGCCATCGTCGTCATGCGCGTCCCGATGGGTTTGGATGCTGAACTGCCTCTCCCGACTCCCCCGATGGATGATCACGACCCTCGCGCTGAAATGGTTCGCCTGGTAGTCCACATCCGCCGTCGCCGACGCCGGCGAGCTATCCCGCGTTTTCACGTACACGAAGGCGTGGTTCGTCGCGGGGGCCGACAGCCGCGCCGTGAACACCATGCCCTGCCCCTCCCGCGCCGTGGCGTCA
>JAPOTO010000134.1 GCA_026709135.1 Gammaproteobacteria bacterium
GCGGATTCTTGGGTTGCGGCCCATTGTCTGGTAGCATGGCGGCAATTCGATGCCCGGTGCCATTTCCATGCTGAAGCAGCGAACGCTGAAAAACCCGATTCGCGCCACCGGCGTGGGCCTGCACACGGGCAACAAGGTCACCCTCACCCTGCGTCCGGCGCCGGTGCATTCGGGGATTGTGTTCCGGCGGGTGGATCTCGAACCAATGGTCGAAATCGCCGCCCGGGCCGGCAACGTGGGCGACACCACCCTGTCCACCACCCTGATTAGCGGCGGCGTTCGCGTCGCCACCATCGAACACCTGATGTCGGCGCTGTGCGGGCTCGGCATCGACAACACCATCATCGATGTCGATGCCGCCGAAATTCCGATCATGGACGGCAGCGCCGGCCCCTTCGTTTTCCTGATCCAGTCCGCCGGCATCGAGGAACAGCCCGCGAGCAAGAACTTCATCCGCATCAAGAAGCCGGTTCACCTGCGCCAAGGCGACAAATCGGTGAGCCTCGAGCCATTCGACGGCTTCAAAGTCAGCTACACGCTGCTGTACGACCATCCCGTCTACCGCAAGTACACCAAGTCCGCCACCGTCGATTTTTCCAGCACCTCCTTCGTCAAGGAAGTTTCCCGCGCCCGCACCTTCGGCTTCATGCACGAGTTCGAGGAGCTGCGCAACCGCAACCTCGCCCTCGGCGCGAGCATGGACAACGCCATCGCCGTGGGCGACTACAAGGTGCTCAACGAGGACGGATTGCGCTACGAGGACGAATTCGTCAAGCACAAAATCCTCGACTCCATCGGCGATCTGTACCTCCTCGGCAACAGCCTGATCGGCGCTTTCAAGGGCCACAAGTCGGGCCACGCCCTGAACAACGCCCTGCTGCGCACCCTAGAAGCCGACAGCGACGCCTGGGAACTCGTCTGCTTCGACACCGAAGCCAAAGTCCCCATTTCCTACGTCAGGCCAGTCCTGGCCGCTTGATTCTCCGCACATCCCCAAGTCCAGTCCCGGCGCTGCTTCGGACTTGTACAGCGTAAGTCGCCGTCTGGCGGGCCGCGCGCGGCGGGGTGAGGCCCGGTCTGCGCAGCAGACGAAAAGCAACGCTTTTCGAGGGGCGAACGGCTCGCCAAGGATGGCGAGACTGGGGCCGCTCGAAGCTCGTAATTTCCGCCATGGATGGCATGAAGAATGCTTCAGAATCCCCGGGGAGGTATTCACGGCACCCGCTGAACATACGCCCCGCCAGACGGCGACGACTCGAAGCCACTTACCGGCGTGAACACATCAATCACTGCGTGCTCGCCGCTTCCGGTTATAATTCACGATTGCATTGGCGGTCGTCCGCTTCTTTCCCAGTCCCGCGACTGAATCCAGCACCCACATGAGCGTGTTCAGCAAAATTTTCGGCAGCAGCAATACGCGCAAGCTCAAGCGCATGCGCAAGGCCGTGGCCGCAATCAACCGGCTCGAGCCCGAGTACGAGGCGATGTCCGATACGGAGATTCGCGCCGGAACCGAGCGCCTGCGCGCCCGGCTCGGGGAAGGGGAAACGCTGGAGAAGCTGCTGCCGGAAGCCTTCGCCGCGGTGCGCGAGGCCAGCAAGCGAACCTTGCAAATGCGGCACTTCGACGTGCAGTTGATCGGCGGCATGGTTTTGCACGAAGGCGCCATCGCCGAAATGCGAACCGGCGAAGGCAAGACCCTCGTGGCGACGCTGCCGGCCTATCTGAACGCGCTGTCCGGCGCGGGCGTGCATATCGTCACCGTCAACGAATACCTCGCCGAGCGCGACGCCAACTGGATGCGGCCGATCTACGAATTCCTCGGCCTCACCGTCGGCGTGATCAAGGCCGGCACAACGGTGGCGGAAAAACAGGCCGCCTACGGCTGCTCGATCACCTATGGCACCAACAACGAATTCGGCTTCGACTACCTGCGCGACAACATGGCTTTCCGCCTTCAGGACCGCATGCAGAAGCCAATGAACTTCGCCATCGTCGACGAAGTGGACTCGATACTCATCGACGAGGCGCGCACTCCGCTGATCATTTCCGGCGCCGCCGAGGACAGCTCCCAGCTTTACCAGGACATCAACAAGCTCATCCCCAAGCTCAAGCGCGGCGAGCGGGTGGAAAAATCCAAGCTCGAAATGATGGACCGCAACTATGTCCCCGAGGAAAGCGGCGATTTCTCCGTCGACGAGAAGACCCGCCAGGTGGAGCTGACCGAATCCGGCCATGCCCAAGTCGAGGAACTGCTCGTCGCGCGCAAGCTGCTGAACGAGGGCGATTCGCTCTACGCCGCCACCAACCTCGCCCTGCTGCACCACATCCACGCCGCCCTCAAGGCCCACCACCTGTTCCAGAAAGACGTGCAGTACATCGTGCAGGATCAGCGCATCGTGCTGATCGACGAGCACACCGGGCGCACCATGGAGGGCCGGCGGTTGTCCGAGGGCCTGCACCAGGCGCTTGAGGCCAAGGAGAAGCTGCCGATCCAAAGCGAAAGCCAGACCCTGGCCTCGACCACCTTCCAGAACTACTTCCGCCTCTACGGCAAACTCGCCGGCATGACCGGCACCGCCGACACCGAAGCCTTCGAGTTCAACCAGATCTACGGCCTCGACGTGGTGGTCATCCCCACCAACGCCCCGATGGTGCGCAAAGACGAGAATGACCTGATCTACCTCACCATGGAGGAGAAATTCGAGGCGGTGGTGCGGGACATCACCGAGATCAGCGAAAAAGGCGCGCCGGTGCTCGTCGGCACCGCTTCCATCGAAAACTCCGAGCTGCTGTCGCGCTTCCTGAAGAAAAACGGCATCGAGCACGAAGTGCTCAACGCCAAGTTCCACGAAAAGGAAGCCCAGATCATCGCCCAGGCCGGGCGGCCCGGCGCGGTGACCATCGCCACCAACATGGCCGGCCGCGGCACCGACATCGTCCTCGGCGGCAAGTGGGAGGCCGAAATCGAAGCCCTTGAATCAGCGGACAAATCGCCGGACGAGGCGCGGACCAAACAAATCCGCGAAGATTGGCAAAAACGCCACGACCAGGTTGTCGAAGCCGGCGGCCTGCATATCGTCGGCACCGAACGCCACGAATCGCGCCGCATCGACAACCAGCTCCGCGGCCGCGCCGGGCGCCAGGGCGATCCAGGCTATTCGCGCTTCTACCTGTCGATGGAAGACGACCTGATGCGCATCTTCGCCGGCGAGGGCGTGAAGAATTTCATGCGCCGCCTCGGCATGCAGCGCGGCGAGGCCATCGAGGCCGGCATGGTCACGCGCTCGATCGAAAAAGCCCAGCGCAAGGTGGAAGGCCGCAATTTCGATATACGAAAGCAATTGCTTGAGTATGACAATGTCGCCAACGACCAGCGCACGATCATCTACCGCCAGCGCAACGAGCTGATGGGCAACGAGGATGTCTCGGAGCTGTTCGGCGGCATGCGCGAAGAGGTGGTGGGAAAGATTGTCGACCGCCACATTCCGCCCCAGAGCATTCCCGAGCAATGGGACCTAGAAGGTCTCGAAAGCGGCATCGAAACCGAATTCCGCGCCAGCCTGCCGCTCCGCGCCTGGTTCGACGAGGACGAGGCGCTGCAGGAGCCCGAACTGAAGGACAAGATCAAAACCGCCCTCGAAGAGCAGTACGCGGCCAAGTGCGAGCAAGTGGGGGACAAGATGCGCCTGTTCGAGAAGCAGATCATGCTGCAGATTCTCGACACCTTGTGGAAGGAGCATCTGGCCACCATGGACCATCTGCGCCAGGGCATCTTCCTGCGCAGCTACGGCGGCAAGAACCCGCGCCAGGAATACAAGCGCGAAGCCTTTTCGCTGTTCCAGGACTTGCTCGCCAATTTCCAGTTCGAGGTGGTCAAGACGCTCAGCCTGGTGACGATCCGCCAGGAAGACGAGGCCGCCGCGATCGAAAGGCGCCGGCAGCAGGAACTCGCCCGGGAGCGGATGCGCTTCCAGCATCAGAGCGTTTCGGCGCTTGGCGGCGCGGCGGCCGAGGCGGCCGCGCAGTCAGCCGCCCAGCCGTCCGCCCAGTTAGCTCCAGGGCGGCAATTCGCCCAGGGCGGTGCTGCCCAGCCCGGACAGTTGGCCGCGCGGCAGCAGGCGCAAAATCAACTCCCCAACCAACCTCAACCGCAGCCCTTCGTCCGCGATGTGCCCAAGGTGGGCCGCAACGCGCCTTGCCCCTGCGGTTCCGGCAAGAAATTCAAGTACTGCTGTGGCCGCATCCGCTGACAATACTTTACCGTATTGGCAAGGGCCGCAACGACGCGATGGCGCGCCGCCGGCGCACCCGAAGGGGTGAATGCCGATGCGGCACGGGACACATGACACGACACCAGGCCCGACCGGAGAACTCCCCGGCGTCAGGCTCGCGGCAACCAGCGCCGGCATCCGTTATCGGGACCGGCTCGATCTGGTCGCCGTGGAACTCGCCCCCGGCAGCGAGACCGCCGCGGTCTTCACCCGCAACGCCTTCCGCGCCGCCCCGGTGGAAATCGCCGCGACGCATCTTGCCGCCGTGCCTCCGCGCTATCTGCTGATCAACGCCGGCAACGCCAATGCCGGCACCGGCGAAGCGGGCCGCGAAGCGGCGCTCGCCTGTTGCCGCGCCCTCGCCCGGCATGG
>JAPOTO010000223.1 GCA_026709135.1 Gammaproteobacteria bacterium
CAAGGGGGAGTGCCCCGAAGGGGCGAGGGGGTTCCTGCCGAAGCGCCGCACGAACTAAGGCTCGTTCTCCACCTCATACACCCAAGGCCTGCGCTGCCGGTCCTTGTCCTCAAACGCCGTTATCGCCGCCTCCATGCGCAGGGTGGCGGCGATGCTGTCGAGGCCGTCGAGGAGGAGGCTGCGGCGCGTGGCTTCGATTGGGAAATGGGTTTCCTCCCCCGCCCGCCAGTGGATGCGCCGCGCCGCGAGGTCGATTTCGATTGGGTTGCCGCGGGGGTTGGCCTCGGTCCATTGCGCGATGCGCACGATCGCCTCTTCCGCCAGCTCGATGGCGAGGATGCCGTTCAACGCGCAGTTGTTGAAAAAGATGCCGCCGAAGGAGGGCGCAAGGATCGCCTTGAAGCCATAATCCTTCAGCGCCCACACCGCGTGTTCCCGCGAAGAGCCGCAGCCGAAATTGTCTCCAGCGAGCAGAATGCTGGCATCGGCGTAGGGCGCCTGGTTCAGAATGAATCCCGGTTCCGGCTCGCGGCCTTGCTCACAGCTTTGCTCGCGGCGGTAGCGCCAGCCGGCGAACAGCGCCTCCCCGAGGCCCTCCTTGGAAACCCGCCGTATCTCCCGGGAGGGGATGATCGCGTCGGTGTCGATATTCGGCCGCAGCAGGGGCGCGGCGATGCCGCGGTGGAAAACCTGTTTGCGGGCGCTCGTCACGATGCTTCCGCCGCGCTGATATAGCCCCGGCAAGCCGAGGCCGCCACCGTGACTGGACTCGCGAGATGGGTGCGCGCCCCGGGCCCTTGGCGGCCTTGGAAATTGCGGTTGGTCGAGGAAATCACCCGCTGGCCGCCGAAGGATTCGCCGCCGGCGTGGAAGCAGAGCGAACAGCCGGCTTCGCGCCATTCGAATCCCGCCGCGCGGAAAATCTCATCGAGCCCCTCGGCCTCGGCCCGCCGTTTTATCGCGCTCGAGCCGGGCACGCACAGGGCCCGCACCCAGGAGGCGATTTTTTTGCCGCGCAAGTGCTTGGCGGCCTCGCGCAGGTCTTCGAGGCGATTGTTGGTGCAGGAGCCGATAAAGGCCGCGTCGATGCGAACCGAGCGCATTGACGTGCCGGGTTCGAGGCCCATATACGCCAGCGCCTGCCGCGCCGCGAGCGACTGTTGCGGATCGTTGAACGCCGCCGGTTCGGGCACAATGCCATCGATGCCGACCAGTTGTTCCGGGTTGGTGCCCCAGGTGACCGAAGGCGCGATGCGGGCGCAGTCGATTTCGAGTTCGCGATCAAATTCGGCGCCCGCATCGCTGCGCAATTCGCGCCAATGGGCTTCGGCCCGCTCCGCCAGCGCCCCCCCCGGTGCGAAAGGCGCGCCCCGGATATAGGCGAGGGTGCGCCCATCGGGGGCGATCATGCCGGTGAATGCGCCCATCTCCACGGCCATATTGCAAATTGTGAAGCGTCCATCCATGCCCAGGGCGCTGATCGCCGGCCCGGCGAATTCGACCGCGAAGCCCCTTCCGGCGCGGCTGCCATACTCGGCGATCAGGTGCAGAATCATGTCCTTGGCGGTCACTCCGGGCGCGGTTGCGCCAAGAAAATTCACCCGCATCGCGCGCGGCTTGCGCACCCGCAGCGTGCTCGTGGCCAGCGCGTGTTCGGCTTCGGTTGAGCCGATGCCCCAGGCGAGGGCGCCGAGGGCGCCGAGGGTGCAGGTGTGGCTGTCGGGGCAGACCGCGCTCATCCCCGGCAGCACGATGCCGTTTTCAGCGGCGACGACATGGGCGATTCCCTGGCGGGCGTCATCGATGTCGAACAGGTGGATGCCCGCTTTCTTCGCGCTGTGCCGGGTCGCCTCGATGAATTCGCGGCCGTTCGGCACCAGGGAGATGTCCCCCCGCCCGGGCCGGGTGTCCACAATATGGTCGATGACGCAAAACACGCGCCGGGGTGCGCGCACATCCCGCCCCGCCTGTTCCAGCCCGCGCAGGGCGATGCTGCCCATGCGCTCATGCAGGAAAACCCGGTCGATATGGATGAGGCTGTGGCCGCCGCCAAGATCGGCGGCTTCGTGCAGATTCCAAAGTTTGTCGAACAATGTCGCGGGCATGTCGTTTCTGGTTTCCGCTTGGGCGTCCCAACTTCATTCCGCAGAAGGCGAAGTAGTCTTCGGGTTGCTTGGCTTCGATCCGTCCCCGCCTCCCTACGGCGACTCACATAGTGCTAGACCGACAATCCATCATTCCGCACGCATCGAAGCCACAAACCCGCAGCAGCTGCTTACAAATCGTCCGCGGTCATGCCGACTTGCAGCCAACCCAGGTTGATGCCGATTCTGCCGGCGCCCGGATTGGCCCAGGAGTAGGCGACGGTCTCCCCGGTTGCCGAATCGAGAATGCCGAGCTTGAGCACCGCGACGCGGGTGTTCTGGTAGGTCAGCCGCGCGAGTTCGACGCTGTAACCTGTCGCATCGCCCCCGGCGGTGACCAGCGGCACGATCTGCCCTTCGTTGTGCAGGCGCAGGTCGGGCACGAGCAGCATCTCGTCGGGATTGTCCGCATCGGGGGCGAAAGCGCCGCGCTCGATGGCGCCCCAGCCGCCGAACTGCCGCACCTTGCGGTTTCGGTGTGGCTCTTCCCGGCCGAAAAGCTGGTTGCCGTCCTCGTCATAGGCTTTGTCGCCGATCCAGATTTCGTCCGCGGTCAGGCGCAGGGTGTCGGTGATGTAGATGTTCTGGCCCATGTTCTCGGAGTAGTAGAAACACGCGCCCTCGTCCATTTCGCCGACATAGTGATCGCCCTCGAAGCGCCAGTAGACGTTGCAGCCGGGCACATTGCGCAAGTCGGCGGGGGCGAGATCCGCGAGCAGCGAGGGATCGCGGTCGGCTTGGCGGTACTTCTCCTCTTCATTGAAACTGTGGATCGCGAGTTCGATCGCCCCGCGCTCCTCGTTCACGCTGAAGTTGTACAGGCGCTGGCGGTAGACGTTCTCGTAGTCGCGGCCGAGATACTGCTTGATGAAGTATGTGTGCTCCCCGACGGCGGGAACCGGCGCGGGCATGAAGATGTGATGTATGTGCTCGTGCCGATCCTCGGGGGCGATGCCATCCTCGCCCTGCTGCCAGACCTGCTCGTTGTTGTTGTATTCACCAGCGAACCAGCCGAGGAAATGCTCCAGATCCTGGGCATCCGCGCTGGCCGGCGGGAACAGCAGCGCGGCCAAGACGGCAAGACCGCCCGCGACTGCGGGCAAGACCCGCGAATAGCCTGGTGTTGGGTTGGCAAGGGTTGTATTCATAGCGGTTTCCCCGTGGAAATTCTGCTGCGGGCGGATTGGGCTTCAAATGCGCCGGATTGCTTTGTATTATTGCTTTGTCCTATTGATAGGTCAATATATCTAACGCGGCATCGGCAGTTCCATCTTCGCGTGGAATGACGAATTGTTTGTGCCGGAATCCCGCACTGAGGGAGCGCGGCGGAAAATGAAAGGGTGAGGCCCGGTCGGCGCAGCCGATGAAAAGCGCAGCTTTTCAAGGGCCGAACGGCTCGACATGGATGTCGAGACTGGGGCCGGTCGAAGTCACTTCATTCGCGCCAGGGATGGCGGGCACAGCCTGTCAGAATCCGATCACCGACGGTAAGCGACCGATGCCCGAACGAAGAGACTCTGCGAATGCCCTCAAACCAGCACATCATCCTTGTCAACCAACCTGAAGGCGTCCCCGCGCTCGCGGATTTCGCCCTGCGCGAGGGGCCGCTGCCGGAAATGCCAACCGGCGGAGTGCTGTGCCGGACGCGCTATCTGTCGCTCGACCCGTATATGCGCAGCCAGATCGCCGGCAGGCACCCGTCAGGCACAGTGGCGCCCGGTGAAGTCCTGCGCGGGGAGACCGTCAGCGAAATTGTCCAGTCGGATTCGCCGGAGTTGCCAGTGGGCAGGCTCGCCCGCTGCATGGGCGGCTGGCGGGCCTACTCGGCCCACGCGGCGGCGGATGTGCGGCCGCTCAACGAGGCGATCACCCCGCCCTCGCTCGCCCTGTCGATTCTCGGCATGACTGGGCTGACAGCCTGGGCCGGCATGGTCTGGCAGGCGGATGTCAAGGAAGGCGACCAAGTGCTGATTCCCGCGGTGACCGGCGCAGTCGGCTCCGCCGCCGCGCAGTTCTGCGCCTTGCGCGGGGCGAAGGTGATCGGCATCGCCGGCTCGCCGGAAAAATGCCGCTTCGCCACCGAATCGCTCGGTGTGGCGGCCTGCGTCAACCGGCACACCGAAGACATCGGCGCGCGGCTCGCGGAACTTTGCCCCGCCGGAATAAACGTCTACTTCGACTTGATCGGCGGTGGCCTGCTGCAAACCGCCTGCGCGCATCTGGCCAACCACGGCCGCATCGTGCTGTGCGGACTCATGGCCGAATACAACCGCCCCGAGCGCGACCCCGGCCCGCCACCGGGCCTGCTCATCGCCAAACGGGCCGTTGTCAGTGGTCTTGTGGTTTACGATTACGAGGCGCGGCGCGACGAATACATCCAACACTGCCTGCCCCTGCTCCACGCCGGCAAAATCCAGCAACGCGAAGACATCAGCCACGGCCTGGCAAGCGCCCCGGAAGCATTCCGCCGCCTCATGCTAGGCGA
>JAPOTO010000028.1 GCA_026709135.1 Gammaproteobacteria bacterium
CACAGCCGGGGGTGGACCGATGGCTTGCCGGTGGCGCCACCGACGCCCGAGGCTGTGGCGGCCTGCCTCGAATGGGCGAATCTGCCACCCGGCGAGTTGATCGGCGTCGAGCCGGTGCGGGAGCGCCCGATCACCGCCGAAAAGCTCGCGATCAACGCGGTGATGGCGGGTTGCCTGCCGCCGCATTTTCCCGCGGTCGCCACCGCTTGGGCGGCGATGCTGCGGGAGGAGTTTCTGTTGCATGGCGCCACCGCAAGCACCGGCGGCTGCGCCGTGCTGGTGGTCATCAATGGCCCGCTGCGGCGGGAAATCGGCGCGGATAGCGGTTTCAACGCCCTCGGCGGCGGCTGCCGGGCGACCGCGGTGATTGGCCGGGCGATCCGGCTCGCGCTGATCAATCTGCTCGATGCGAAGCCGGGCGCCATCGACCGCTCGACCTTGGGACATCCCGGCAAGACCAGCTATTGCCTGGCGGAAGACGAGGAGGGCTCGCCCTGGCCCTCGCTGGCGGAATCGCGGGGCATTCCCGCCGAAGCCTCCGCCGTGACGGTTTTCGCCGCGGGCGCGCCGCGGCAGATCATGAACGAATGGACCACCAAACCCGAGGAGATTCTCGAAACCTATTGCGCGGAAATGCGCGCCAATATGCGCAATTATTCGATCTGGTCCGGCAACTACGCCATCGTGGTGCCGAAGCAGCACCGCGATATCCTGCACGGCGCCGGCTGGAGCAAAGCCGACATCGCCGCATTTATCCACGAGCGCGCGCGCATCTTGCGCGGCGAATGGGCGCGGGTGGGCAAGGCGAATGTGGTTCGCGGCAAGGAAGGGGAGGAGTACCGCGCCCTGCCTTCGCCGGAAGGCCTGCTCGTGCTCGCCGCCGGCGGGCCGGCGGGGGGATTTGGCGCTATCATTCCGCCTTGGCTTGGGCAAAAAAGCCGGGCGGTCACGCTTCCCGTTGGCGCTTGCATCGATTGTTGAATCGGGGCTGCAAGCCATCCGGGGAAGGGCATCCGGGGAAGATCGGCACAGGCGAACCACCATGACAATCACCGTTCTCGACCCCACGTTCACGCAGCAAGCCGGCGACCGGAAAGTCGCCCCGCGGCCGGTTTCCCTCGCCGGCGCCACGGTGGGCTTCATCTCCAACGGCAAGGAGGGCACGGCGGGATTCTTCGCCCATCTCGACCGGATGCTGCGCGAGCGCTTCGCCGTTGGCGAGGTCATCCACCGCACCAAAGCCAATTACAGCGCCCCGGCGGAGCGGGACATCATCGACGAGGCGCGGAACTGGAACCTCGCCATTACCGGCCTCGGCGACTGAGGCAGTTGCTCGTCGTGCAGTTTGCATGACGCGGTAAGCGCGGAACGCGCCGGAACCCCGGCGCTGGCGGTGATGACCGAGCGCTTCGTTTCCGCCGCCGAACTGATGGCCCGGGTGCTGGGAATGCCGGGCTACGAATTCGCGGTTATCGAACACCCAGTCAGCAGCGCCAGCGACACCGAACTCGCGCAACGCGCCCAAGCGGTGATCGAATGCCTGGCGCGGATGCTCCCCGCCGCGGCTGCGGAACCGGGCGCGAAGTAGCCCTATCCTATCTTGGGGGCGCTGTGTCGCAGTCAGCGCTTCCTCAATCGATTTCGTCGAGGCTCTCTCCCACCGCGTTGACCAGCGCGGTGATCTGCTCCGGTGTTGCGACGAAGGGCGGCGCCAACTGGAGCGTGTCGCCCCCCCAGCGCACGTAGAAGCCTTTCTCCAAGCATTTCAGCCCCAGCTCGAAAGGCCGCCGCATCGGCTCCCCCGGATGATGGGCGATGCTGATTCCCGCGGCGAGGCCATAGTTGCGGATGTCGGTGACGAGCGGATGGCCGCGCAGGCCGTGAACCGCGCCCTCGAGCACGGGCGCCAGCCCGCGCACCTTGTCGATCAGCGCGTCGTTGACGAGCAGCTCAAGCGCCGCGAGGCCGGCGGCGCAGGCGACGGGATGGGCGGAATAGGTGTAGCCGTGGGGGAACTCGATCATGTAGTCCGGCCCGCCGTGCTCCATGAAGGTCTCGTAGATGTCGCCCCGCACCACCGCCGCGCCGAGCGGCACGCAGCCGTTGGTGACCTGCTTGGCCAGCGTCATCAGGTCCGGGGTGACGCCGAATGCCTCCGCCCCGCTGTACGCGCCCATGCGGCCGAGGCCGGTGATGACTTCGTCGAAAATGAGCAGGATATCGTGCGCGTCGCAGATTTCCCGCAGCCGGTCGAGGTAGCCCTTCGGCGGCGGAATCACCCCGGCTGTGCCCGACAGGGGCTCGACAATGACCGCGGCGATGTTGCCGGCGTCGTGGAGCGCGATCAGTTCGAGCACCTCCTCGGCGAGATGCGCCCCGGAGTCGGGCATGCCGCGGCTGAAGCGGTTGTCTGCGGTCATGGTGTGGGAGATGTGGTCGGCGTCCACCGCGGGGCCGAACAGCTTGCGGTTGAAGCCGATGCCGCCAACGCCGACACCGCCGTAGTTCACCCCGTGATAACCCTTGTGGCGGCCGATGAAGCGGGTCTTGCCGGAATGTCCTTTCAGCGCCCAGTAGGCCCGGGCGATCTTCAGCGTGGTTTCGACGGCTTCCGAGCCGGAATCGGTGAAGAAGACGTGGTCGAGCCCGGCGGGCATCAGCGCCACAATCCGGTTGGCCAACTGGAATGACAATGGATGGCCGAACTGGAAGCCCGGCGAGTAATCGAGTTCGGCGATCTGGCGGCCCACGGCCTCGACGATTTCGCGCCGGGCGTGGCCGGCGCCGCAGGCCCACAGCCCCGACAGGCCATCGAAGATGCGGCGCCCTTCGACATCGAAGTAAAACACGCCCTGGGCCGATTGCAGCAGCCGCGGATTTTCCTTGAATTGCCGGTTGCCGGTGAATGGCATCCAGTGGGCTTCGAGCTCGGTCCGGTTCGGTTTCATGGTTTGCGTCTCATTTCACGGTTGCCGGCCGAGCCGGGGCGGAATCGGCCGCCGCCGCGCTTTCCCGGATGGGCTGCGAAAGCGCCCCCAGGCTGGCCCGGTATTGTTTTTCCAAAGTTGGCGAAGGCCAAATCGCCGACACCGCCCAGCCCGCGAGCAGGGCGGCCAGGAACGACGGCAGCATGGTTTCCACGGCGAGGAAATATTCCCCCACGCCATCGATCTCCTGCAGCACGAACTTGCTGATGATGGTCATGGCGAATCCCGCCACCATCGAGGCGATGGCGCCGGCCTCGGTGAATTTCGGCCAGAACAGCGAGAGGATGATCATGGGGCAGAAAGTCGCCGCGATTCCCGACCAGCCGAAAATCACGAACCAGAAGATCGTCCGCTCCGGGGACAAAACCGAAACCGTCACCGCCAGGCCCAGCGCCAGCCCCGCCATGCCCAGGGTCATCTTGCGGCACAGCGCCGCCGCCGCGGCATCGCCCATGCCGGGATTGATCAGCTTGGCGTAGAGGTCGTGGGTCAGCGAGCCGGAAGCCATGACCAGCAGCGAGGACACAGTGGACATGATCGCCGCCAGCACCGCCGCCACATAGAGCCCGACGATCCACGGCGGAAACGTGTGTTCAACGAGCCGGGGCAGCACTTCCTCGGCGCCAACACCGAGCACCGAGGCCGGTTCCACGCCGGCACCGGTGAACAGGTAGCGGCCGAGAATGCCGATGCTGACGGCGGAGAAACCGACCAGCAGGGTGAACAGCGCCGCAACCCACTTGCCGCGGTGAATCTGATCGTCGCCGCGGACGGCGATCAAGCGGGCGAAAACCTGCGGCGAACCGAGAAATCCCAAGCCAATGGTGACCATGCCGAGGGCGAGGCAGAAGTTCATCCAAGTGAATCCACCCGGCCCCCAGATGCTCACCAGCGCCGGATCGATGGCTTGCAGCCCGGCGTGGATCGCCCCGGAGTTGTCCAGCGAAAGCCAGGCCACCACCGGCAGCATCACCAGGCACAGCAGCATCACCGAACCCTGGAACATGTCAGTCCACGCCGCCGCGAGGAAACCGCCGGCGATGCAGTAGGCGGCGACGAAAATGAAGCCGACGATGGCGCCGACGAGGTACTCCCATTCGAGAAAGGCGGAAAAGGCCTTGCCGGTGGAATCGATCTGCGCCGCGATGTAGATCAGCACGAAAAAGCACAGCGAAATGGCCGAGACGATGCGCAGGGTGTTGCTGGAGGAGCGGAAGCGGCTGACGAGAAAATCGATCACCGTGAGGGACTGGTAGCGGTCGGTGAGGCGCTTGAAGCGCGGCGCCATCACGAACCACGCCAGCGTCACGCCGATCACCTCGCCCACCACAATCCAGTAGGCGGAAAAGCCCACCATGGCGCCCATCCCGGTGACGCCGAGCAGCAGCCAGGCCGACTCGCCGGTGGCCTGGGCGGAAAAGGCGGCGACCCAGAACCCGAGCTTCTTGCCGCCGACGACGAAGTCGCTCATGTTGCGGATGCGCCGCGCGGCCAGCCAGCCGAGCACCACGAGCACGCCGAAGTACAGCG
>JAPOTO010000206.1 GCA_026709135.1 Gammaproteobacteria bacterium
CGAGACTGGGGATCGGCGAGGCCAGAAGCGCTGCGCCATGGAAGGCATGAAAAATGACTAAGAATCCCCAGGGACGTATTCACGGCGTCCGCTGAACCCCATCCAGCCAGACGGCGACGGATCGAAGCCAAGCAACCCGATGATGCGCTGCCATTCCACCTCGCCGCGCGTGGAATGACCGCTGTGGCGGCATGATATGATGGGCGGTGTTGCAATCAGGCAATGGAAGGGAAGCACGGCATGGCCGGCGGGTCGAATTATTTTTTGATCTGGATCATTTACCTGGCTTCAAGCGCTGTGTTCTTCGCCGTGTTCTGGAAGTTCAGCGGCTTGCTCGGGCGGCTGCCGGCTTGGCTGCTGCGCACGATCATGGCGACGCTGATCCTCACCCCCGCCTGGCCCCGCGGCGGGGGGGAAGTTCCCGCCCCGGCGCTGATGGTTGCCGCCCTCGATGGCATCGGTTCCGGGCCCGAGGCCGCCGCGGGGGGCTTGGCGGCGCTGGCGATCGGCATCGGCCTCGCCACAATCCTCTCGACAGGACTCTTTCTGGCGCTGAAGCTGCGCCGAGGCCAATCGAAGTGGCACAGCCGCCATGATTGGCGGGCAAAATGGTAAAGCATCCAAGATGACGCTGATTCGCAACGAAGATCTGATCCAAAGCGTGGCGGACGCCCTGCAATACATCTCCTATTACCATCCGCCCGATTTCATCTCCGCGCTGCACCAAGCCTGGCGGCGCGAGCAATCCCCCGCGGCCCGGGACGCAATGGCGCAGATTCTGGTCAATTCCAGGCTCTGCGCCGAGGGCAAACGGCCCATCTGCCAGGACACCGGCATCGTCACGGTATTCCTCGACATCGGCATGGCGGTGCGCTGGGAAGGCGGCACGCCACTCGCCGATCTCGTCAACGCAGGCGTGCGGCGGGCTTATCGGCTCCCCGACAATGTGCTGCGGGCCTCGATTCTCGCCGACCCGCTCGGCGCCCGCGCCAACACCGGCGACAACACCCCGGCGGTGATCCACACCCGGCTCGTCGCCGGTGACAAGCTCGATGTGCGGCTCGCGGCCAAGGGCGGCGGCTCGGAAAACAAGGCGCGGCTGGCGATGCTCAATCCCAGCGACAGCCTGGCCGACTGGGTAATCGAGACCCTGCCGGGAATGGGCGCCGGCTGGTGTCCGCCGGGAATGCTCGGCATCGGCGTCGGCGGCACCGCCGAGCAAGCCATGGTGCTGGCGAAAGAGTCGCTGATGGACGCCATCGACATCCACGAGTTGCGCCGGCGCGGCCCCGCCAACCGCGCGGAGGAGCTGCGATTGGAAATCTTCGCGCGCGCCAACGAACTCGGCATCGGCGCCCAGGGGCTCGGCGGCCTGACCACGGTGCTCGACGTCAAGATTCTCGACTATCCAACCCACGCCGCCTCGCTGCCGGTGGCGATGATTCCCAACTGCGCGGCAACCCGCCACGCCCATTTCACCCTTGATGGCGGCGGACCCGCCGAACTCGCCCCGCCACCACTTTCGCAATGGCCCAAGCTTGATTGGGACCCCGGCGCCGGCTCGCGCCGGGTCAACCTGAACCGGGTGACGCGGGCGGAAACGGCAAGCTGGCGCCCCGGCGAAACCCTGCTGCTTTCCGGCACCCTGCTCACCGGCCGCGACGCCGCCCACAAGCGTTTGCTCGCCATGCTCGAAGCCGGCGAGCCACTGCCGCCGGGAGTCGATTTAGACAACAAGTTCATTTATTACGTGGGCCCGGTCGACGCGGTGCGCGACGAAGTCATCGGCCCCGCGGGCCCCACCACCGCGACCCGCATGGACAAGTTCACCGACGATCTACTCGCCCGCACCGGCATTCTCGGCACGATCGGCAAAGCCGAACGGGGGCCGGCGGGAATCGAAGCGATCCGCCGCCACGGGGCGGTCTATCTCATCGCGGTCGGCGGCGCCGCCTATCTCGTATCCAAAGCCATCCGCGCCGCCCGGATCATCGCCTTCGCAGACCTCGGCATGGAGGCGATCCACGAATTCGAGGTCCGGGACATGCCAGTCACCGTCGCGGTGGACAGCCGCGGCGAATCCGTCCACCACAGCGGCCCCGCCCTGTGGCGCGACAAAATCGCCGAGATTCGAACAATCGAAATAAGCTGACGCGATGGCCCGGAACTACAGCCGGGAATTGCGGACCATTTCGCTTCGCATCACTCGGAGTAGCCAAGTAGATTAAGCTATGTCGGAGATACAGCGCCTTGAATTTTGCACTGAGGGAGCGCGGCGGTGAGCGGAAGGGGCCCGGCGTTAGCCGGGAAGGAATCCGATTGCCGCCGGGAAGCGACCGGCGCCCAACGAAGAAATTCTGCGACAAAATGACAGGATTGTCATTTTGGACAGCGACGGATCGAAGCCATAAGTGCGGAACACGAATTGGAATATGTCTGATTACGAGAGGGAAATCGCGGCGCTCCACGCGGCGCTTGGTATCGCGCCGGATTACGCGGCGCGTTCAGCCTTGCCATTGCACCGGGTTCCCGACGATCTCGTGTCCACCGAAGCCGATTGCTTCGACCGCCCACAGCAACTCACCGCGGCCGCCTTCGCCGCCTGGACCGCGATGAAATCCACCGCCGCGGAGGCGGGCGTGGAAATCTTCCTCGTTTCAGCCTGGCGCAGCCCCCGGTACCAGCACGACCTGATCGCCCGCAAGCTCGCCCGGGGCCAGCGCATCGAAGAGATACTCAAGGTCAACGCCGCCCCCGGCCACAGCGAACACCACAGCGGCCGGGCCATCGACATCGGCGCGCCGGGCTGCGAAGTCCTCAGCGAAGAGTTTGAGGCCACCAGCGCCTTCCGCTGGCTGCGCCAACACGCGGGCGGATTCGGCTTCCAGATGAGCTATCCGCGGGGCAACCCCCAGGGCATAGCCTATGAACCCTGGCATTGGTGTTACCACGGGGGAAAGGGAAGGGCGGATTGAGAGTCGGCTCTTCCCCCGCCCCGCCCGGTCATTGCTCCGCCAGAAAATCCCGGATTGCATCCACCAAGGTGTATTGATGGGCGTGGAAATCCGTTCCCACCGCGGCTTCGGCGTTGCCATGGACCGCGATGACGAGATTGTCATCGGGGAAAATGCGGATCAACTGGCCGAAAATCCCCCGCGCCGCATAGCCCCCGTCGCCGAACAGCCACCAGAGATAGCCATAGCCGCCGTAGCCCCGCGAGGGCACGTAGTCCTCGGAAGGCGCATAGCCCGCCGAGGGTTCGGTCGATTCCATCATCCAGTTTTCCGGCAGCAGCGGGGTTCCATCGCGCAGTTTGCCGCCACCCATGGCGAACAGGCCGATGCGGGCGTAGTCGCGCAGGGTGGCGCTGATGCAGCAGCCGCCGAGTTCGCCGCCGCCAGCCTCGCCGAGGGTCCACCAGGCATCGTATTCCATGCCGAACGGTTGCCAGATCTTGTGGCTCAGATAGGTTGAGGCGTTGTTGCCGATGGCCGCGCGCAGGATTTCGCCGACGAGGTTGGTCTCTCCGGTGTTGTAATTGAAAACCTCGCCCGGCGCCGACTCGACCGGCAAGCCGGCGAGATAGTCCGCGAGCGCAACCCCGTTGGCGGCGCCCGCATTGGCCACATCCGAGCCTGGGTCGGCGTAGTCTTCGTTCCAGCGAACCCCGGAGGCCATGTTGAGCACATTGCGGATGCTCGCCTGCTCGTACCCGGAGCCGCGCAAGCGGGGCAGGTAATCGACGACGGGGTCATCGACCCCGCCAATGAAACCATCGCGGATCGCGGCGCCAATGAGCATCGAAGTGACCGACTTGGTAACCGAGAAGGAGATCCAGATGCTTTCCTCGTTGTTTCCGCCGGAGTAATCCTCGAACAGAATCTCGTCGCCGCGGACGACGATCAAGCCCATGTGCGCCGGGTCGGCGAGATAGTCGCCTAGGCCGAACTCCCCGCCATCCACTTCGTAGCGCACCGCGCCAAGCTCGACCGGCGCGGCGCGCAGCGGGAAGGGCGAGTCTCCGCTTTCGATCCGCCGCGTCGGGTGCAGCCCCGGAATGTGGCGAAAGGCGGCCCGGCGATCTGCCTGAGACCAGAACAACAGCCCCTCAAGCTCATCGGTTTCCGCCAACCTCGCCAACACGTCGCTGTCCGCGGTGTCGGCCGCCTCGGCCGGTCCACAAAACAGCGCCAGCCCGCAAACCAGCGCCAGCGAAAATCCAACAATTCTCAGCATTTCGCGCTCCTATTGAAATCCAGTGTGTATCGCCTCTTCAAGCAAGAGGCTTCGAATCGTCGCCATCTGGGGGGCTGCGCGCGGCGGACGCCGTGAATACATCCATGGAAATTCCGGGACGTTGTTCATGCCGTCCATGGCGCAGCGCCTGCGGTTCCGACTGGCCCCAGTCTCGCCATCCTTGGCGAGCCGTTCGGTCCTCGAAAAGCGGTGCTTTTCGTCTGCTTCGCAGACCGGGCCTCACCCATGCCTCGCACGCCCGCCG
>JAPOTO010000248.1 GCA_026709135.1 Gammaproteobacteria bacterium
CCGTTCTGGCCGACTTCGAGCATATAGAGGAAGGGGTAGTCGAAGATTCCCGGATCGTCCAGCCGCAGCACGATGGGTTCGCTCATCACGCGGATATTGGTTAGCCGCGACACCCCGCGCAGAAAATTCTCGTCGGAGGCTGGAAAATCGATGGCCCAGGTGCCATAGCCAAAGCCGCGCCCGTAATAAGTGTCGAACTGCACCCGCACAAAATTGAACTCGCCAGCCTTGTCGTAATCAATCTCCAGGCTTTGGCCAAAAGCGAAGCCGCCCAGAACCATCAGCAAGCCGAATGTTGGCAGTCCGCGCATCAAAGGATTCGATCCTACGCTTTTTCAACGCTGAATGCCGTGGCGAGCTTCGAATTCCGCGGTGAATTCTTCAAGCGGCCGCCCTTCTTCGGATATGGCGCGTCTGATGTTTTGCAAACTGTCGGCGTACTCCGCCAAGTTTGCCATTTTTTCCCAAGCTTCAGCGTCTTGGACAACCACAGCGGGTTTGCCATTGACCGTCAATAGTTCCGGTCGCTTGCTGCCATTCAAGCGTTTGATGTGTTCCGATGGTTTTCGATTGAAATCCGTGACTGTGTGGATATCTGAACTCTGAAACATTTTCCGGGCTCTCAAGCAACGCATACGCAGCAGTTTCACTGTTTACCGGATATCACCAGACGATGCAAGAAGCCGGGCCGCAGAAACCAGGGAGCCGATGCAATGCTCAGCGCAGTTGGGCGCAGTAGTCTATCTCGGGGGTGGCGGGGGTGAACCAGAGGTAGTCGTGTTCGGCGGTGCCGCCAAAGCGCTCGAGGTAGCTTGCCGGCGCGGTTTCGCCCGCGGCGGCCTCGACGAAGGACAGCGAGATGATCTCGTCCCGGCGCAGTTCCGGCTCAAGCACGAGCAGGAAATTGGGCGCGCCGAGATCCTGTCTGGCGTGGTAGTTGCCGGCAATCAGCACGGCGGTTGCGTCGTCTGCGGCGAGCACAAGCAAGGCGTTGGCCATGGCGAGATCGCGGCTTTGCTGCACCCGCACCATGGCCGGAAACTGGCTTTCCGGCAGCAGGCCGCAATGGCTTTGGTCGATATCGGCGAAGAGCTTTTCCATGGCGGCGGCATCGAACACATCTTCGGGCGGGGTCTGGGCCTGGGCCTGGGCTTGGCCTTGATAGATGGCCATGATCGCGGCTTCATCGATGTTGGCGGCGGCAATCGGCAGCCCGGCATCGAGCGCGGCCCGCAGCAGCGGCGAGTAGAAGCCCCATTCCCAGCCATCATCCCATTCGAGCCAGGCTTTCAGCGCCGCGTCGTCGGCTAATTGCCGCTCCACAATGCCTTCGAGCTTTCCGGCCCGGGCCGCGTCGATCATCTCGAAAGCCACGCCGGACAGCGCATCGGCGGCGATCAGCGATTCCAGCACCGACAATTGCAGGCGGTGGTGGTCGGCGTTGTCGTGCTTCTCGCCAAGCAGCGCAAAGCGCGCTTCGCGCAGACTCGCGAGCAACTCCTGCGGCGAGGCGAAGCTTTGCCGGCGGCTGTCCCAGATGCGCCCGACCAATGGATGATCGACATGCCGCGGCGATTCCCAGGCAACCGGATTCCCTGGCGGCCCAGCCGCGCCCGCCAGGCAAGGCAGCGCGAGCGCGAGCGCCGAACAGCCCACGCCTTTCCCGAACCAGCCAATCCAACTCATTTCACGCCATCCATCGGCCGAATCAGCCCATCACGCCTCAAACTTGCAATTGGACGCAGCCTAAACTTGCAATCGTACGGAATCAAAACTTTCAATTGGCCGGATAAAAAGTTTACAATTGGCCGATGAAAGCCAGCCCCCTCCATCAACGATATGCCGAAGCACCGCTGCTCGAAGCGCTGGCGGATTCGCCCGCGGTGCTGATTCATGGCCCCCGGCAATGCGGCAAGACCACTCTCGCGCGCCTGGTCGGCGATGCCAAGGGATATGACTATATCAGTTTCGACGACGATGTCGCCCGGGCCGCCGCCAGCGCCGACCCCGCCGGTTTTGTGGCTGGATTGGGAGCGCGGGTGATCCTGGACGAAGTGCAACGCGTTCCGTCGCTGTTCTCCGCGCTGAAACGGGAAATCGATATCCGCCGGATTCCCGGGCGCTTCCTACTCACCGGCTCTTCACAGGTCCTGCTGATTCCAGCGCTTTCGGACTCGCTGGCCGGCAGAATGGAAATCCTGCGGCTGTATCCGCTGTCCCAAGGTGAAATTCACGGAGTCTTGCCCAGCTTTCTGGACAACTTGTTCGCTGGCAGGTTCCCGACCGCCACAACGAACCGTTTGGCCGAAGATTTGACGTCCCGGGTCGTGGCGGGAGGCTATCCCGAAGCGTTGACCCGCGCAACCGACCGCCGCCGTTCCAACTGGTATAGAAGCTATGCGGAAACGCAACTTGAGCGCGATGCGCGGGATTTGGCAAGGATAAGCGCTCCAGGCGCACTGCCGAGGTTGCTCGGCGCGGCCGCTTCGCAAACGGCGCGCCTTTACAATCTCTCGGATTTGGCGTCCCCCTTCCAACTCAGCCGCCCCACGATAGGCGCCTATGTCGAATTGTTGGAGCGCCTCTTCCTGGTGGACCGGCTCCCCCCATGGCACAGCAACCGGCTGAATCGAATTGTAAAGAGCGCGAAGCTCCACATCGGCGACACGGGTCTGGCCTGCGCCTTGACCGGATGCAACCCCGACACGCTGGCGCGGGACCGCGGGCTTTTCGGCCAATTCCTCGAAACTTTCGCCTACCAGGAATTGAAACGCCAATCCGTCCTCCATGAACAACCCCTGTCGTTCTTCCACTATCGCGACAAGAACCAGATGGAGGTTGATGTTGTCATCGAACAGGGAGGGCTCGCGGTGGCGGGAGTCGAAGTAAAGGCCTCGGCCACGGTGCATCCATCGGATTTCAAGGGGTTGCGCAAGTTGAAGCGGACGGCGGGCGACCGGTTCACCGCCGGCGTGGTGCTCTACGACGGCGAGCTAACCGCCAGCTTCGGCGGCGGATTGTTCGCGGTGCCGTTGCGCGTCCTGTTCGAGGGGTCGGGCGCGAACCATCGCCTTTCGGGGTGAGCCAATTAAGCCGGCGATTCCTCAATCCCCGCCCTTGGGGAAATCGAACTGTGCCAGGGTGGCGGTGCCGGGGCTGATTTCGGGCCAGTGGTCGATGGGGAGTGTCATCTCGACGAGGCCGCAGGTGGGGATGTTGGCGATGCCGGCGTTGGTCATTTCGTTGGCGAAATCGGTGATGGTGGGGTTGTGGCCGACGAGCATGGCGGATTCGCAGCTTTCCTCCACCAGGCTTGCGGCCTTCAGGTACATGGCGGTGCCGCAGAAGTATAGGTCGGGGTTGCTGACCACATCGTCGATGGGAAAGCCGATGGCCTCGGCCAGCAGCAAGGCGGTGGCCCGGGCCCGGGCCGCGGGGCTCGAGATGATGCAGTCCACGCTCGCGCCGCGCTCGATAAAACGCCTGCCCATGATGGGGGCGTCGCGGCTGCCCCGGGCCGCGAGCGGGCGCTCGAAATCGCGCAGCCGCGGGTAGTCCCAGCTCGATTTGGCGTGGCGCAGCAGAAAAAGTGTTTTCACTTCCATTTAGTCGGCAGAATCTTGCCGGGAATGAGCCATCCAGCCAGACGGAGACGGATCGAGGCCAGACGCGACCGGCGCCCGAACGAAGAGACTACAAAAAACTGTTCATGGCGAAACGCATGCAAGGCCGGTAAAATCCCGCCTTCTTCATGCTGCGGAGCCCGGCCTTGTCCAGTTCGACCTCGCGTTACTCTTTTGCGACCTTGCTTGCGGTCCTGATCGAGCCGCCAAAATCATTTGGCCGCGCGGCCCGCATCGCGCTTGTTGCCGCTTTGCTGGCGCCAAATCCGGCGCTGGTGTTCGCCGCCGAAGCCGAAGCGTCAGAAGACGAGCGGCCCTGGCAGAGCGAGATCGAGCTTGGAGCGATTTACACCTCGGGCAACACCAACGACGAAAACATCCAGTTCCGGGGCACGGTTGGCTACGCGCTGGAAAACTGGGACCTTGGCCTCAGCATCGACGGCTTCCGCTCCTCCAAGGACGACGAACTCGCCGCTCAGCGCGTGTACTACGTCTCCGAGGCCGACTACAACATCAACGAGGAAAGCTTCGTGCTGACCCGCCTCGCCCACGACGACGACCGCTTCAGCGGCTATGAGGGCCAGTCGGACATTTCGCTCAACTACGGCCGCAACCTGCTCACCAGCCGCGAAGACATGGGGCTGACCTTGAATGTCGGCGGCGGCTACCGTTATTCGCGGGCACTCGACGATGAGGATTTCGGCGAGGCCATGCTGCGCCTCGCCGCGGATTTCAACTGGAACGTGTCGGAGTCCGCCGCCTTCACCCAGGCTTTCAGCACCGAGGCCGGCCAGGAAACGAGCATCTTCCGCGCCCGCAGCGGCATCGAGACGCAAATCGTCGAAAACCTGCTGCTGCGCTTCTCGGTCGATCT
>JAPOTO010000226.1 GCA_026709135.1 Gammaproteobacteria bacterium
CCGCTGAACCCCACCCAGCCAGACAGCGACTCACGCTGTGCCCGCCCTACAATTGGGAGCACTGACGGCTCGGGCAGGTCTGCTATCATGCCGCCCCGCTTTGCGTGGTCCTGTCATGTTGATTCCAGTAGTGCTTGCGGGTGGCGCGGGCACGCGGCTGTGGCCGCTGTCCCGTTCCGCGCTGCCGAAGCAATTCGCCGCGTTTCCCGGTCGCGGCCACACGCTGTTTCAGGAGTCTTTGCTGCGCCTCGGCGACCGGGCAGCCGCGCCCCTGGTGGTCTGCAACGAGGAGCACCGCTTTCTCGCCGCGGAGCAGTTGCGCCAGGCCGGAATCACCGATGCCCGCATCCTGCTTGAGCCGGCGCCGCGCAACACCGCCCCCGCCGCCGCGCTTGCTGCCATGGAGGCGATGGAGGCGGACCCGGCCGCGCTGCTGCTCGTGCTGCCGAGCGATCACTTGATCGAACAGCCCGAGGCCCTGCTCGCCGCGGTGGACGAAGCGGAAGATATCGCCGGCACGGGGCGCCTCGTCACTTTCGGTGTTGTTCCCGATGGGCCGGCCACGGGTTACGGCTATCTGGCCGCGGGGGAACCGCTGGCGGGGGGCGCCGCCCGCGTCCTTGAGCGCTTTGTGGAAAAACCCAACTCCGCCACCGCGAAGCGCTATCTCGACTCGGGTGGATACCTCTGGAACAGCGGCATGTTCCTGTTCCGCGCCGCGGCTTATCTGGCCGAGCTGGAAAACTTCGCCCCGGATATCCACGCGAGCTGCCGCCACGCCCACAGCGAAGTGGCCCGGAGCGCCGATTTCCACCGCTATGACGCCGCGGTTTTCGCCGAGTGCCCCGGCAAGTCCATCGACCATGCGGTGATGGAGCACACCCGCCGCGGCGCGGTGGTCCCGCTCGCCGCCGGCTGGTCCGACCTCGGCGCCTGGGACGCGGTGCTGCGCCACTCGCCGCGGGATGCCGGCGGCAACGCGGTCAGCGGCGATGTCCTCATCCACGACACCAGAAACAGCCTGGTGAGGGCGGGTTCCCGACTCGTCGCCACGCTGGGCCTGCGCGACACCCTCATCATCGATACCGCCGACGCCCTGCTCGTGGCGCACCGGGCGAGCGCGCAGGATGTGGGTGAAATCGCCGCCGACCTGCGGCGCGCCGGCCGCGCCGAGGCGCAGCACCACCGCCTCGTCAAGCGTCCCTGGGGCAGTTACGAAAGCCTCGCCACCGGCCCCGGGTTTCAGGTCAAACACCTCGTAATCCATCCCGGTGCGGCGATCTCCCTGCAAAAGCACGAACGCCGGGCGGAACACTGGACCGTGGTGCGCGGCAGCGGCATCGTGACCTGCGGCGAGCGCGAGTTCACGCTCGGCGTGAACGAATCCACCTTCATTCCACTCGGCAGCAAACACCGCCTGCGCAACGACGGCGCCGAGCCGGTGGAGATCATCGAGGTGCAGGTCGGCGACTATCTCGGCGAAGACGACATCATCCGCTTCGACGACCGCTACGGCCGCGCGGGCGATGGCTGACCCCCATCCGCCAGTGCCGCTGGCCCGAAGCCAGCCCAAAGCCGGCAAAGCGTAAGCATAAGCATATTGAACCCAATGCGGCGATTCGGTACTATCCCGCTTCCGCTTGCGCAGGGTGCCGACCGCAACGACATCCAGGCAGCCAGCGGGAAACCGTGCCGCTATAGCTCAGCCGTGGTAGAGCAGCTGACTTGTAATCAGCAGGTCCCGAGTTCGACTCTTGGTGGCGGCACCACATCCCCTTGCGCTGGCGTTTCCCAAGGATGAAGGGAAACGGCAGAATAACCATCGAAAACAACATCCTATAGAGTTTTCCCAGCCCGGGGCGCGCCCGCCGCCCAGCGTGGCATCAGGCCTTGGGAGTTTCTGCGAACGAGTTCAGCCGGAAATGCGGATTGGGTATTTTTCACTAAATATGCTATTTTCAGCAGATGTTGAAAACTCAAGAAACAGTGAAAAATCAAGATCATCTGGCCGTGGACGCGATTCGCGAGCTGCTTGATGGCGTGCCGGGGGTGGAGATCCAATCGATCGGGGATGACCGGAAGATCAGCCTCCAGTATGGGTTCGGTGGTGTGATCGGGTTTTCCCATGATCGCAATGACTATATGCTCGTCATAGAGACGAAATCCAGCGGCGCCCCCCGTTTCGTCCGTTCTGGCGTACTTCAGCTTGAAAGCAATACCCGGCGGTTTCAGCAGTCGAGCGATGCGGGCGCTGGCAGGCGCCTCATTCCGATACTGGTCAGCCCATACCTTTCACCCGACTCCCGCAACATCTGTGTCGAAAACAATACCGCCTACCTCGATCTGGTCGGGAATGCGAGGATTGTCTTCGACAACGTCTACATCGAGCGCAGCGTCGCCGAGAAGCCCGCCGCGGAAACCCGCTCACTTCGATCGGTCTTCACTCCGAAAGCCGCCGCAATTCTGCGGGTGCTGCTGAGCGAACCCGACCGACCCTGGCGAGTTGCCGAACTTTCCGCCAAAACCGGAGTGAGTTTCGGCCATGTGAGCAATGTCCGCAAGGCGCTGCTGGAACGGGAATGGGCCGAAACCCGTAAAGATGGCATCGTTCTCGCGAAGCCTGCAAGGGTATTGGATGCGTGGCGCGGCCACTATCGCGCCTCCGATTCCAAGACCATTTTGGGATACACCCATCTGCACGGAACAGAGTTTGAAAAACAGTTGCGGGGTGTTCTCAATTCCGACCCCAGCCGTCCGCGGGCGATTTTTTCAAAACATTCGGCCGCGCGATGGCTTGCCCCCTTTGGCAGAACCGCCACACAATCCTTCTATGTCGACGAGCCAGGCATCGAAGCTGTTAAAGACGCATTGGCGCTGGCACCCGCAGGCCGCGGCGCGAATGTGGTGCTGCAAGTCCCAACCGACGAGTGCCTGTTTGATGATCCCAGTGAGCCAGCACCAGGAGTCCTCTGCACCAGCCCGGTTGTGACCTATCTCGATCTCTGGAATGGCACAGGCCGCGACCGGGAGGCCGCAGAGCATCTGGCGGGCAAGTTTTTCCCATGGCTGCGATAGAACCGCAACGCGCATCCGAATACGAAGACCGCGCCACCGCCGCGGTCAGGTCGGTTCTCGTCGAGATCGGCCAGATTCTCGGGGCTTACCGCGGCAAATTCGCCGTAATCGGTGGCGCGGTTCCCTGGCTGTTGCTAAACCAATCCGGGATGTCACATGTCGGAACGATGGATGTGGACCTCAGCCTCGACGCGGAAGCGCTCGGAGACGGGGAGTACGCGCGGCTTGTCGAGTCCCTCGTGGAACAGGGTTACCGGCAGTCGGAGAATCAACGAAAGTTTCAGCTTGTGCGATCCGTTCCCGCCGGTGATGGCGGTCCCGTCATTGATGTCATCGTTGATTTTCTGATGCCCCGCGATGTTGTGATCGCAAAAAACACGCCACCGCTTGTTGCCGGCTTCGCAGTTCAGCGTGCCGATGGCGCCGATCTCGCCTCGCGGTTTTATGAACTCGCCGCCGTCGAAGGAGACATGCCCGGGGGTGGAGTGAATCGGGTCGAGATCGCCGTGGCGTCCATTCCAGCACTGCTGGCGATGAAGGGCTACGCCATAGCAAATCGGCTCAAACAAAAGGATGCCTATGATGTCTACTACAGCATTCGAAATTTCCCGGGCGGCGTCGAAGAGCTGGCGAGGGAAGCGAAGCCATTGCTCGCATTCGATACCGCACGGCGCGGCTATCTGTGTATCGCCGGCAAGTTCCGGCACATCGACGACTTCGGCCCCACCAGCGTTCGTCAATTCGCGGATCGACCGGAAATGCTGGTGGACCGCACAGCGGATCAATGGCAGCAGGACGCCTTCGGACAAGTGCGGGCCTGGCTAACGGCGATGGGCTTGGAGTAGACATTTACGATATCCGCTGGGTGGTTGAAGGGGAAAGCAAGGCAAAGCGGCTTCGCTACCACCTTTTGCCGGAGCATGGTGGGAGTGGGATGTCGCAGCGGGAATAAGTGTTTGTAATCACACATGTTTATAGAATATGATTGTGAGGAACTTCTGGTGCCACGGTCAACAGGACAGATCAAATGAGTCAATGTTTAGATGCGGGAATTGTTTATGTGCTTACGAATCCAGCTATGCCCGGTCTGGTAAAGATAGGAAAAACTGCTAGGGGGAGTGTGGATGCACGATTGGCAGAACTCTACTCAACAGGGGTTCCTGTTCCTTTTGAGTGCGCATTTGCGGCGCGTGTGAACGATGAAGCAAAAGTTGAAAATGCATTTCATCGGGCATTTGGGCCTTATCGATTGAATCCGAAGAGGGAATTTTTTCAGATCGAACCGGAGCAGGCAATTGCGCTGCTGGAGCTTATGGCGGACGAAGATGTAACACCAACACTTCAGCAAGAAGCAGCATCTGTAGATAAAGATGCCAAGGAAGCATCAAATAAGTTGAAGGCACGTCGCCCTAG
>JAPOTO010000210.1:0-16380 GCA_026709135.1 Gammaproteobacteria bacterium
GTGCGCGGCTATTCCGAAGAAACCGTCAGCACAGACGCTGACCTTCAGAGCGCTTATGTGGAGCGTTGGCTGCGGGTCTTGCAGACTTTCAATGGCACCGCCAACGACTCAACCATCATGCTCCCCGCGGAGGCGCGGACCTACCGCGACAAAGGCTGGGCCCGCTGGATTCCGGTCGTCGCGGCCCTCGAATGCCTCGAGGAACAAGCCGCGCCGTAGCCCGCCATTCCAAGAGGAATGGCGGAACAGGGCGGCGGGCAGCCCCGGGACACAGCGCCTTGAATCTTGCACCGCCGGAAAGCGACCGGTGCCCGAACAAGGAGATTCTGCGATTCCGCTTGCTGCTCGCAGAATCACAGTTGCGGACTAGCCCGCCGGGTTTTAATGGGTTACAGTTGCGCGGTTTTCATCAAGAAGAAGGTTCCTCCCATGAAAAGCAAATCACCCATCGCAATTCTGCCGCTGATTTTCGCCGGGCTGCTCGTGGCCTGCGCGCCACCGGCGGAAGTGTCGGTTTCCGTCGAAGCCGCGGCGCCGGCGCCCGCCCCCGCCCCCGTCCCCGAGAGGAATCTCGCCATGGCCGCCCCGGAAGAAGTCGGCATGGACTCGGGCCGGCTCGACCGCCTCACCACCGCCATGCAGGGCCTCGTCGACGAGGGCCGGCTCGCCGGCGCGGTCACCGCGGTGGCCCGGCACGGCAAGATCGCCCACTTCGAATCCGCCGGCTACCGGGACCTCGAAGCCGGCGCGCCGATGACCAACGACACCCTGTTCCGCATCTATTCGATGACCAAGCCAATCACCGGCGTCGCGCTGATGATGCTCTACGAGGAAGGCAAGTTCCGCCTGTCCGACCCGGTGGAGATGCACATCCCCGAGCTGAGCGACCTGCAAGTCGCCGCGGGCACGGATGAAAACGGCGAAATGATACTCGAGCCCGCGGACCACCCCATGACCGTCCGCGAACTCATGGCCCATACCGGCGGGCTGACCTACGGCATTTTTTCCGCTTCCGAAGTGGACAGCATGTATGTTGAAGCCAATCTGCTCGACAACGGCATCACCCTCAAGGAAATGGTGACCCGGCTCGGCGCGATTCCCCTGCGGCAGCAGCCCGGCTCGATGTGGCACTACAGCGTGGCGGTGGATGTGCAGGGCTATCTTGTTGAAGTGCTTTCCGGCATGGCTTTCGACGATTTCCTCGACGAGCGCCTGTTTCAGCCACTCGGCATGACCGATACCGACTTCTACGTCCCCGCCGAGAAGGTCGACCGCTTCGCCCAGGTCTACACCTACGACGAGGAGGGCGATCTCTTCGCCGCGGAGTTGTTCGGCGGAGTCAACGGCTTTCTCGAAGATCCCGTGTTCAAGGGTGGCGGCGGCGGGCTTGTTTCATCGACCATGGACTACCTGAAATTCACCCAAATGCTGGCCAACGGCGGCGAACTCAACGGCGTTCGCATCCTCGCCCCACTGACCATCGACCTGATGCGCCGCAACCAGTTGCCCCGGGGTTTGCCGGACTACGTCTCCGGCGCGTCGGGCACGGTGTTTGGCCTCGATTTCGCGGTGGTGACCGATCCGGTGGAAGCCGAGGCCTTCTCCGCCGGCGAATACTACTGGGGCGGCGCCGCCGGCACCTGGTTCTGGATCGACCCGGTGGAAGACCTGATCATGGTGGGCATGATCCAGCACTGGGGCCGGGGAATGCCCAATGTGCGCGCGCTGTCCCGGCAACTCACCTATCAGGCGATCACTGAGCCGTTGGGAATCTAAACACAACGACTTAAATTATGCCGCTTAATGCTGCGAAACCCACTGTGGCGTACCAGTTTCGTCCGAAGAGCATGCGGCAAAACTTAGGACGCCATGTATAGTGATTTAAGTTGGCTTCGATTCGTCGCCGCAGAGGGTGTGTGTTGTTGCGGACGCCGTAAATACGTCCCTGTAGGCTTCGGGCTCGGCTTCCTGCCTCGCACGCCCGCAACAACACACACCCTCTGCGGCGACTAACCATTGCGGCCCGAAGGAAGCGCTTAAACCTCGACGGCGATGGCTCGAAGCCCAAGAATGCTGGCAAGAGATGAATCATAAGGGGAAATGTGCCAGTATCGGCGGAATTTCTGGAGGATGTTCCATGCGAGTTTTCCATCTGAGCAAAATTCTATCCGCTCTCGCGTTGTGCGTTGCTGTGTTCGGGTCCGTCCAGGCGGGCGATGGCGGGTTGTTCAGCAGCGACGCCAATCAGTGGCACACCCTGGGCAATGATTTCGCCCACACCCGCTACACCCCCGCGGATGAAATCACGGTCGAAAACTTTTCCGAACTCGAAGTCGCCTGGGAGTGGGATGGGGCGAGTTTCAACGCTGTCAGCGGCCGCTCGACGCCTTCGCTGATCGACGGCATCCTCTATACGGTGGTGGGCTACAAGCGCTATGTGGTCGCCATCGACCCGAAAACCGGCGACACCATATGGACCTACCGCGAGCCCGACACCCCCAGGGCCGAATACTCCATGCGCGCCGATTATGGTAAGGGCGTGGCCTACGCCGAGGTTGACGGCCGCGGCGTGATCTACATCGTCTCCCCCGGCTTCTTCCTCACCGCGCTCGACGCCAAGACCGGAATCCCGCTCGAAGGCTTCGGCAATCCGGTGCCGATCGAGGGCTTCCCGCAGACCGGCGTGGTTGATTTGCTCGCCGACCTCGGCCATCCCTATGATCCCTACGAGGGCATCCCGCTGGAAACCGGCTATATCACCTCGTCCTCGCCGCCCATCGTCGTCAACGACACCATCGTCGTCGGCAATTCGGCCGAGCAGGGCTATCTCCAGGCGCGGGTCGAGAACGTGCCCGGCGACATCCTCGCCTACGACAAGAACACCGGCGACTTCAAGTGGAAATTCAACGTGATTCCGCGCCCCGGCGAATACGGCCACGAAACCTGGGAGAACGACGCCTGGCAGTGGACCGGCGATGTGTCCTCCTGGGCGCCGCTGTCAGCCGACCCGGCCAACAACCTCGTTTACATCCCCACCAACAGCGCCACCATCGACTACTACGGCGGCTTCCGCCCAGGCGACAATCTCTACGCCGCAAGTATCATCGCCCTCGACACCAACACCGGCGAGCGCGCCTGGCATTTCCAGTTCGTCAAGCACGAGATCTGGAACTTCGACACCCCCACCGCGCCGCTGCTGCTCGACATCAACGTCGATGGCCGGGAGATTCCCGCCGTCGCCCAAGTGACCAAGCAGGCCTGGGTGTACACTTTCAACCGACTCACCGGCGAGCCGGTCTGGCCCATCGTCGACCGCCCGGTGCCGCCCTCGATCGTCCCCGGCGAGGTGCTCTCGCCAACCCAGCCCCATGTGACCTGGCCCGAGCCTTTCGACATGCAGGGCATCGGCGAGGACGATCTCGTTGACTTCACCCCGGAATTGCGCGCTGAAGCGCTCGAGGTGATGGATGACTATGTGATGGGCGGCCTGTTCAACCCGCCGATTCACGCCGACAACCCCGAAGGCAAGTACGCCGCGATGAATTGCCCCGGTGGGGCGGGCGGGGCCAACATCACCGCGCCGCCGGTGGCCGACCCCAACAGCGGCGTGCTGTTCATCTCCTCCCACAAGGCCTGCTTCGCCCTGCGGCTGATACCCGGCGAGGAAGCCGACTTGCTGTTCCCGAATCCCACCGGCACGACGCTGGCGCAGTACGCCAACGCCGTGCGCGGCGCCACCGCGCGCCCGCCCCGGCTGCGCTCGGGCATCCCGCTGTGGAAGCCGCCCTACAGCCGCATCGTCGCCATCGACATGAACACCGGCGAACATCTGTGGCGGATTCCCACCGGCGAGACCCCGTCGCGAATCGCCAACAGTCCGGCGCTCGAGGGCATCGACATCGGCAACACCGGCACCGGCAATCTCGTGCCGATGGTGGTGACACCCAATATGCTGGTTTATTCCGATGTGGCGGGGGATGGCACGCCGATGCTCTACGCCATCGACAAGGACAGCGGCGCAATCATGGCCGAAATCGAAGTCCCGGCGCGCTCCAGCTACGGCATGAGTTCCTGGGTCCATGATGGCCACCAGTACATCATGCTGCAAACCGGCCCCAAGCTCACCGCCATGGCCCTGCCCGCCGCGGCGCCCCAGTCGTCGGGTTATTGATGCGCCGCGTCAGCTAATTTGCTTAAGCGGCAGTTCGGTGGTGCTCACCACCCGCCGCAGCACGAAACTTGAATGCACGTCGCTCACCCCGGGAATGCGGGTGATCTTGTTGAGCAGGAATTCCTGGTAGCACTCCATGTCGGGGACGACGACCTTGAGCAGGTAATCCGCCGCCTGGCCGGTGACCAGCAGGCATTCGATCACTTCCGGGCAGGCGCGCACCGCTTCCTCGAACACCGCGAAACGCTCCGGCGTGTGCCGGTCCATGCTGATCTGGATCAGGGCGGTGAGCTTGAGATCGAGTTTGCTGGCGTTGAGCAAAGTCACCTTGCCTTCGATAACCCCGGCTTCTTCAAGCTGCCGTACCCGCCGCGCGCAGGGCGAGGCCGACAAGCCGACGCGCTGGGCGAGTTCCAAATTGGTGATGCCGCCATCGCGCTGCAAAAGCCGCAGAATGCGCCGGTCGAGATTGTCGAGCTGCATGGGGGCCTCCAGGTGGTATCAATCGAGTATCCAAGAGAAATTAGCAGATATATTCAAGAAATTTAACTATTGTAGGTATTTTCGCTATTAAAATTACCAAACAGTAGAAAATATGAATAGAAACACCAAGCGCATTGAGCTATAGTCACCAACTTGAGATACCAGTGATTGGAAGATTCCGGCGCAAAAATTTTGCCGTTCGCTGTGTCCACCCGTCGGGCAAGAGGCTTCGAGTCGTCGCCGTCTGGCGGGCCGCGCATGACGGACGCCGTAAACACATCCCTGTGGGCTTCGGGCTCGACATCCTGTCTCGCACGCCCGCCATGCGCGGCCCGCCAGACGGCAACTTGCGCTGTGCGGGCCCGGGAAATCTAACATTGGGCCAATGCGGCTCGGGGTTAGTCACATGTTTGATCATCGCAGATACAAACCTTTTCCGCCCATTGGCCTGAAGGACCGGCAGTGGCCCGACCGTGTGCTCTCCGGGGCGCCGGCGTGGTGCAGCGTGGATCTGCGCGATGGCAACCAAGCCCTTATCGAGCCGATGTCGGTGGCGCAGAAGCGGAAAATGTTCGATTTGCTCGTTGCCGTGGGCTTCAAGCAGATCGAAGTGGGCTTTCCCGCGGCTTCCCAGCCCGACTTCGATTTTGTCCGCAGCCTGATCGAGGCGGACGCGATTCCCGAAGATGTCACCGTGCAGGTGCTGACCCAGGCCCGGCCCGAACTGATCCGGCGCAGCTTCGAATCGCTGCGCGGCGCGCGCCGGGCGATCATGCACGTCTACAACTCCACATCGGTCGTCCAGCGGCAAAAGGTGTTCCGCACCGGCAGGGCGGGCATCATCGACATCGCCGTCGCCGGTGCCGAGGAAGTGCGCCGCGGGGCGGAAAACGCCCCGGAAACCGATTGGATTTTGCAGTATTCCCCCGAGAGCTTCACCGGCACCGAAGTCGATTACGCCGTCGAGGTCTGCGACCGGGTTATCGATGTGTGGGAGCCGAGCCAAGAAAACCCCGCCATCCTCAATCTGCCCTCCACCGTGGAAATGGCGACGCCGAACATCTACGCCGACCAGATCGAGTGGTTCTGCCGCCACATCTCCCGGCGCGACGCCGTCATCGTCAGCCTCCACACCCACAACGACCGCGGCTGCGCCGTGGCCGCCGCCGAACTCGGGGTGATGGCCGGCGCCCAACGGGTGGAAGGCACCTTGCTCGGCAACGGCGAGCGCACCGGAAACATGGACATCGTGGTCATGGCGATGAACCTGTACAGCCAGGGCATCGACCCCCAACTCGACCTCGCCGACATGGACCGCATCGTCTCGGTGGTGCGCGAATGCACCCAGATCGACGTGCATCCGCGCCAGCCCTACGCCGGCGACCTCGTGTTCACCGCCTTCTCCGGCTCCCACCAGGACGCCATCAAGAAATGCCTCGACCAGTACCGCGAAGGCGAACCCTGGGAAATCGCCTACCTGCCCATCGACCCCAGGGATCTCGGGCGCAGCTATCAGGATGTGATCCGGGTCAACAGCCAGTCGGGGAAGGGCGGGGTCGCCTATGTGCTTGCCAACAAGTTCGGCTTTCAACTGCCCCGTTGGCTGCAAATCGAGTTCAGCCGGGTGGTCCAGCGCGCCGCCGAGGAAACCGGCGGCGAGATTCAGCCGGAACAAATCTGGGAGTTGTTCAACCGCCACTATCTCGGCCATGGCAAGCCCAAGCCCATCAGCCTGAACCATTTCTCCATCGAACGCAGCGACGCCGGCGAAACCTTCAGCGGCAGCATCGACTGTTTCGGCGAGACCCTGCCGGTCCACGGCCGGGGCAATGGCGTCCTCGACGCCCTCGTCCAGGCTCTGCGCAAACTGTTCGAGATCGACTTCGAGGTCATGGAATACGGCGAGCACGCCCTCAGCCAGGGCGCCGACGCCGAGGCCGTCACCTATATCCAGATCAAGAGCGGCGGCAGGCGCTACACCGGCATCGCCATCAGCGACGACATCATCAGCTCATCGCTCAACGCCCTCATGTCCGCCGCCGGCGAATTGCTCGCCGCCACCAACCCAAACCGCAAATCGAGCGCCGCCGCCTAGAACCCGGAACAACGGATCGAAGCCACAACTTTCCCGGTCGGGCGTGAAAAAGCAAACTTTTGCCGCGTCATTTGCGACAATCCATCATATGTTTGCGGGCAACAGCGACGAACAACTCGTGGGCAAGGCCCTGGCCGGTTCGGCCCGGGCCTGGCGTCAGCTCGTGCGGCGCCACGAAGGGAGCATCTACAACCTTGGCTACCGCCTCACCGGCAACCGCGAGGACGCCATGGACCTCACCCAGGAAGTGTTTCTCGGGGTTTGCCGCGGCCTGCACCGCTTTCGCGGCGAGGCGAATTTCCGCACCTGGCTGTTCCGCATCGCCCACAACAAGGCGGTTGACCTGAACCGCAAAAGAAAGCTGCTCGAGCTGACCGGCGGGCTCGATGAAAACGGCGAATTTCGCGAATTCACCAGAGCAGCCGCCCCGAGCGACACGCCGGCGGCCGGCGCGGAACCCGATCACGATCTGGCGGCGGACGAGCGCAACCGGCTGGCGCTGGGCCTGCTCCAGCGGATTTCCTTCGAGCAGCGGTTGGTGGTGGAGTTGAAGATCTACCAGTCGCTGACCTTCGAGGAGATCGCGCGGATGCAGGAGATTTCGGTCAACACCGCGAAAACGAGGTTCTACACCGCGCTCAAAAAGATGCGTCTGGCAACGGAGGAAGAACATGCCCTGCTCGAGAACTGAACATTTGCTGCGGGAATACTTCGCCGATGATCTCGACCCGGTCGTGCGGGCCGAAATCGAACAGCATGTGGGGAACTGCCCCGATTGCGCCGGCGAGTTGCGGCAATTGCTCGGCGCGACGGCGGATCTGCGCCGCTGGCGGGAACTGCCCCCGCCCCGCTGGCATCGGCATCTGGCCCTGTTCAAACGCGAGCGCGGCGCCGGCGCAACCGGGCCAAGCGGCTGGCGGCTCGCCTGGCAATGGCTGCCCGCCACGGCCTGCGCGCTGATGCTCGGATTGGTACTGCTCAACACTTCCGTGGTGTACCGCGACGGCGTGGTCGAAATTGGTTTCGGTTCACCGTCGATGGCCGAGGTCGACCGGCGCCTCGCCGAGTTCCAGCGCGAGCAGGCGGAGGAGCGGGCCAGTTTCGCCGCCACCCTGGCCCGCTTTGAACAATTGCGGGCGCAGGATCTGGAAACGATTCAGGCGAGCTATGAATGGCTGGCCGACCGCGACTACGAGACCGTGCAATCGCTGCGGCAACTCGTCAGCTTCGTCGGTTCAAGCGGAGTGGCGACATGGTGAAATTGTTGACAAGACTGCAACCCATCGCGTTGGCGGCGCTTGCCATCGAGTTGGCTGCGGGGCCCGCCATGGCCCAGGATGGCGCCTACGACCCGCTCAAGCGCAACGCCGAAGCCTTCACCGGCATTCTCGCCGACGCCCTCGAACTCGACTCCGCCAGCGGCCCCTTCGGCCTCGCCGGCGACCGCATCGACAGCGTGTATGTGGCCGGGCATGGCCTCGTGCTCGAAGTCCGCAGCCGGCTCGCCCGGGACCGCAACCGCCTCAACCTCGCGATGCTCAATTCCTCGGTGATCGCGCTGCGGGGTGGTCAGGCCGACAACCCCTTCGCCATGCTCGCCCCGGAAGCCCGGCAACAAGCGCTCGGCGGCCCGCCATCGGCCGCGCTCGAAGATGACGCCGTCGAAGCGGGCGCCCGGGCGGATCTGTTGCTGCGCGCCCGCGATATCGATATCTCCGGCCTGGTGAGTTCGGCCATCGTCCAGGCCGGGGAATACGCCCGGCTGCTGCGCGAGGCGGAAGGCGTCGACAGCGAAACCCTCGAGCAATTGCGCGGCGACATCGAAGCGCTGCGGCGGGAAAACCTCGCCGGCGCCGACCGCCTGCGCGAACTCACCGAAGAACTGCGCGCCGGCGCCGCCGCTGTCGCCAACAACAGCGGGCGCTTCGAGGAGGCGCTTGGCGATCTTTCCCTGGAGATGGAGCAACTGCGCTCCCGGGCGGAAAGCCTCGCCGGCGATCTGCGCCGGCGCAGCGAAAGCGCCCAGGCCGAGCGCGCCGACCGCTGGCGCGAAGATGTCGCCGAATTCGAGCGGCGGCTGGCCCGGGCCCTGTGCGACTACGGCGCCAGCCTGCGCGAATTGCCGGCGGATGAAAACCTCACCATCGTGCTCGCTGGCCTCGGCAAAGAATCCACCGCCACCGGCCGCGCCGACCTCGTCCACAGTTTCCGCAAAGCCGACATCCTCCGCTGCGCCAGCGGCCAAATCGACCCCCCAACCCTCGCCGCGAATTCGGACCGCTACAGCTACTAATGGGGCTTATGTGGTTAGCTTGATGGACCGCGGGCGCGGCCTCGTCTCGCAGTTATTGGAGACTGCGGCGCCCAAGCGGCCCCGGAGCAACCACCCCGCCCCTTCGGGGCACCCCTCCTTGGCAAGGAGGGGAGTCCTGCACCGCCCAGCGGACGGGGACGACTCGAAGCCCCGCAGCACCAAGGAATGAAAAACTTCGCATGGAATTGTTTTGAGAATAATTTAGAATGGCGCTGTTCATCCGGGCCGCGGGCCATATCGATACCAGAGGAGAGTCGGATGCAGTGCCCCAAATGCAACTCGAACATGGAGGAGGTCAAGATTTCAATCCTTCACGGCAGCGTGGTCATCGACCGCTGTGAGAAATGCCAGGGTCTTTGGTTCGACCATGGCGAAGCCGAAGCGCTGAAAGGCCGCTGGATGGCGGATTTCATCGACTCCGGCGACCCCGAAACCGGCAAGGAGTACGACAAACTGCGCGACGTCAAGTGCCCCATCTGCGGCAAACCAATGAAGCACGTCAGCGACCCGCGGCAAAAACATCTCAACTACGAAGTCTGCGAAGAGCACGGCATGTTCATGGATGCCGGGGAGTTCACCGATTTCAAGCACGAAACCCCGATGGACCTGTTCCGGGGCCTGATGGCGCTTGTGAAGCGCAGCTAGCGCCAGCGGCATCCACCCCGCGACCCACAAGCATCCGTGGCTGGCCGCGCCGACTCCCGCGCCGATTCTGGCACCAAGCCGGACGGTGGCACAGAGCGACTCGTCGCGGGCGGTCTCGCCTGCCTCGAGCAATGCGGCGACTTGCTGCGCGATATGCCCGGTGTGGTCTTCACCGCCAGCGGCGGCGGCAACTCCCCGATTGGCACCCATGTGCGCCACATCATCGACCGCTACCGGTGCTTCTTCGAGGGCTTGAGCCAAGCCCGGATCAATTATGACGACCGCCGCCGCGGCACCCCGGTCGAAACCGGGCCCAAGGCCGCGCTGGCCGCCATCGCCGACACCCGCAACCGCCTCGACCGCTTTGATCCCGCACCCCGCAGCCGCAAAGTGCAAGTGTGCGAACTCGTCCACCACGACGGCGTGGCCACAAGCGTTGAAAGCACCATCGACCGCGAACTCATGGGTCTTATCAGCCACAGCATCCACCATATAGCCATCATCGCCATGCTCGCCCGCTCCCACGGCCATCCCGTCCCCGAACACCTCGGCAAAGCCCCCTCGACCCTCGCCGCGACTCCCCCGTCGCGCCGCGGCACTCTGCCTTGACAGGGGGAGGGCTGGCCCACCCGACCCTCCTCCTCTCCAAGGAGCAGCCCCGAAGGGCGGGATGGCTGCTTCCAGGCCACCTGGCGGGCGCACTTGCATTCGCGGGCGGTAAGGTGGGATAGTTGACCTTGGCCGAAGGCGTGGGGATTCCGCCCCGGCAAGCCGCGCCGGGAAAGCCGCGCCGACGCAACCGCAAATGGCGCAACTGGGAAAGTAGCCATGTCGCATCCCACTTTTGACAGCCTGCGCGCCACCCTCGAAGACCTTCGCCGCCGCCGCAGCAGCTTCTTCGTGCTGCGCCATTGCAGCCTGTTTTTCGCCGTTTCCGCTTTGCTCATTTTCGCCGCCACGCTGGTCTTCAGCGAGTTGCGGCTCGGCCCGCTGGCGAGCCTTGGGCTGCTCGCCGCGCTGCTCGCGGCAATCGGCTGGCTCGGCTGGCGGCTGTTTGGCGTGCTGCGCGGGCGCCACGCGAGTTTCCAGCGGCTCGCGCATTACGTCGAGGACCACATCCCCGATCTCGAACAGCGTCTGCTGACCTCGCTGGAGTTCACCGAGGACGAGCTTCGCTTCGGCCGCCGGGGTGTTTCCCGGCAATTCATCGCCAAGCTCTGGCAGGACGCCGAAGCGCAGATGTTGCGGCAGCAGCGGGAGATGGAAGCCATCACCCCGGTGGGGCGCTCCTGGCTCGGCTTCGGCCTGTCCACCTGCGCCGTGCTCGCGGTTTCGGTGGCCTTGCTGAATTCCGCCTCGCTCCGGGACGCCTTCGGCAGCCTCGTGTGGCCTTTCGAGGCCGCCGAGATCGTGATCCAGGGCGCGCCGCCGCCGAACATCGAAATCCTGATCGAGCCCGGCGATGTCGAATTGCGGCGCGGCGATGGCCTCACCATCGCCGCCAGGGTGACCGGCGCCACCCCGGAAACCGTCACCCTGCGCCTGCAGGACGACAACGTCAACTGGCGCGATCTCGCCATGCGCCAAGACGGCCGCGGCAGCGACAGCGCCGCGTTCAGCCACTACATTCCGAGCTTGGAAGCGGACACAACCTACTATGTGACTTTCAATCCCGCCGGCGAAAATGTCAGCAGCGCACAGAACTCCCGCCAGTTTCGCATCAGCGTCTTCGATCTGCCCAGGGTCGAGCGGATCGACGTCGCCTTCGACTACCCGGAGTACACCGGCATGGCGGATTTCGTCGAGGAGGACGGCGGCGATGTGATTGCGCCGGCCGGCACCGAGGTCACCCTCAACGTGACTTTCAACAAGGCCGTGGCGCAGGCCCGGCTTGAGTTCGACTCCGCCATCCCCGCCACCACCGGGGAAGAGGCCGCGGTCCTGCCCGATCTGCCATTGGTGGTCGACGGCAACACCGGCACCGCCCGATTCACCCTCGGCCGCGATGCCGTCTACCGCATCCAGGCCATCGACCACGGCGATCTCGCCAGCGCCAACCCGCTTGACTATTACATCCGGGCCATCGTCGATCAGCCCCCCGAGCTCGTTCTGCGCCGTCCGGGCCGCGACCGGCATGTCATGCCATTGGAGGAGGTGATCCTCGAAGTCGACGCCAGCGACGACTATGGCCTCACCCGCTTCGACCTCAACTACAGCGTGGTGGGCCAGGACGAGGTTGCCGTGGACTTCCTGCCCGGAGAGCGTGTGCGCAGCGTCTCCGGCGAGCAGTTGATCTACCTCGAGGACCTCGAAGTCGAACCCGGCGATTTCGTCAGCTACTACCTGACCCTGGCCGACAACAACGGACTCAACGGCCCCACCGAGATCATCTCCGACATCTACTTTCTGCAGGTGGTCCCCACCGATCAGGAGTTCCGCCGCGGGCAAAGTGGTGGCGGGGGAGGGGGCGGCGGTGGCGGCCAGGGCGGCGACAGCAGCGCCCTGGTCACCATGCAGAAAGACATCATCGCCGCGACCTGGAAGCTCAAGAACCGCCAGGGTCAGGCCAGCCCCGGGGATTTCGCCGCCGATGCCGAAATCATCGCCGAGTCCCAGCTTGCGGCAACGAGCCAGGCGCGGCGCTCGATCGACCGCCTCTCCGAGCGGCTCACTTTCTCCGACGACTCCTACGACCGGGCGGTGGAAAACCTGTCGCTGGCCATCGAGCAGATGAGCCAAGCCGCCGCCGAGCTTGAATTGCTCCAGGTCACCAGCGCCCTGCAACCCGAGCAGGCGGCGCTGCAATACATCCTCAAGGCTGAAGCCAACATCAATCGCACCGAGATCGCCATGCAGCAGGGCGGCGGTGGTGGCGGGGGAGGCGCCCGGCAGGAGCGCGAGGACTTGCGCGAGCTGTTCGAGATGGAACTCGGCCAACTCGAAAACCGCTACGAGAATCCCAACAGCCGCGGCCGCGGCGCCGCGGGGCGGGAAGAGGCGAGCCAGCTCGAGGAACTCGCCCGCCGCCAGGAGGGCCTGACCCGGGCCCAGCGCAACCTCGCCCGCCGCGCCGACCAGTTGAGCGAAGAGCAAAAGCGCCGCGAATTGGAGCGGCTCATGCGCCAGCAGGAGCAACTCGGCGAGGAAGTCCGCCAACTCGCCCAGCGGATGTCCCAAGGCCAGCAAAGCCAAAGCGGGCAGGGGCAGACCCGGGAAGCCGGCGATGGCGCGGAGCAGACCTCGGCCTTGCAACAAGCCGCCAGGCAGATGCGCGAGGCGGCGGAGAGCGATTCGCCCTCGCTCGCCGCGGCGCGGAGCCAGAAGGCGCTGGAAAACCTGCGCGAGCAGCAGCGGCAACTCGGCGAGCGGGAAGACCGCTCGGTGAACCAGTTGGCGCGCAATCTCGGCCAGCGCGGCCAGCAGTTGCTCGATGCCCAGCGCGAACTGCGCGAGGCCGTGGAGGAGGCGGGCCGCGAGCTTGGCCTCGGCCAAACCCGCCAAGCGGTCCGCGACGACGCCGACCTAAGCGAATTGATCGAGGCGCAGCAAGGCCGGCGGCAGGCGCTCGAGGAGATCGAAGACATGCTGCGGGCGGTGATCGCCCGGGGCGGCAACGAGGATCAGCGGCTGCTCACCCAGGCCCAGCAGGCGAGCCGGGAGTTGCGCCCCATCCAAGAAGAGGCGCAGACCAGCGACCGCATCCTGCGCAATGGCATGGTCAATCTCGCCGCTGATATCGAGCGGACAGTGGAAGAGCAGATCGAAGGGCTCGCCCGCAGCCTCGCGGCGCTCGACCCGGCCCAGGCCGCGGGCAATCCGCTGCAACAGGCCGCCGCCGATGCCCGGGAATTGCGCGAGCAACTCGAAGGACTTGAGCGGCAGGTGCTGGCGCTCAATGAAAACGGCAATCAAGGCGGGCCGGCGACACCCAATGTCGGCGAATTGCGCGAACAATTGCAGCAGTCCCGCCAGCTTGCCCGGCAAATCAGTGAGCAGATGCGGCAGCAGGCGCAAAGCGGCGGGCAGCCCGGAGGCGGGGGAGGGCGCCAACTCGGCGCCGACCGCTATGCCCCCGGCGGCGGAATCCGCACCGACGGCGGCAATCTGCCTTGGGGCAACGCCCGCTCGGTGGCCCAGCAGATCACCCGCCAGGACATCGAGGACTTCCTCAACCAGCCCGAATTGTTCCGCGCCCTGCTTGAGCCGGTTATCGAACTCGAGGGCGCCCTGCGGGCCCGGGCCGAGCTTGAGCGAATCAACAACCGACTCTACGCGACGGCCGAGGAGGATATCCCCGACGAGTACCGCGACCTGGTCCAGGAGTACTATCGCGTGCTGTCGGAACAGCAGGCCGCGGACGATCCGGCGCGCTGAGCATGCAAGCGGCCCCGCCCACGCTATTCTCAGCGCTTGAGCAAGGCAATCTGAGCTTCGCCCACGGCCTCAGCCCATGGTTGTTCGGCCTGCTCGCGCTGTTGATCGTCGCCGCGGTCTGGGCCGGCTACCGCCGCACCACCCGGCCGCTTTCGCCGCCTTGGAAGGCCTGGTTCATCGGCCTGCGCTCGGCGGTGCTGATGCTGATTCTGTTCTGCCTGCTGCGCCCGGTGGTCAACACCCGGCAGGTCTCGCCCCAGGACACCTATCTCGCCATCCTGCTCGATCATTCCCAGAGCATGGAAATCGCCGATGTCGACGGCCGCAGCCGCGGCGAGGCCGCCGCCAGGGCCTTTCTCGCCGGCCCGGTCATGGAGGAGCTTGCGGAGACTTTTCAACTGCGAACTTTCGCCTTCGACCAGAACACCCGGCGGGTGGGCGGGGACGGCGCCCTCGGCGAGCCGGGCACCGGCTCCGCCATCGGCCAGGCGCTTGAGGCGGTTGCCGGGCAACTCGATGGATTGCCCCTTGGCGGCGTGGTTCTCGTCAGCGACGGCGCCGACAACAGCAACGCCGACCCGCTCGCCAGCGCGCGGAGGCTGGGCGACCGCCAGATACCCGTGTTCACCGTGGGCGTGGGGCGGGAGGAAATCCCGCTCGATATCGGCATTGTCGATGTCAGCGCGGCGCGCACGGTGCTCGAAGGCTCGGTGTTCACCGTCACCGCCGCCCTGCGCCACCAGGGATTCGCCGGCCAGGAGGTCGAGCTTTCGGTGCGCGACGGCGGCGACACCGTCGCCAGCGAAGTCGTCACCCTCGGCAATCCCGGGGTTTCCCAGCGCTTCAGCCTCGAGGTCAGCCCGGAGCGCGCCGAGCGCATCGTCTACGAACTGCGGGTCGCGGTCCAGCCCGGGGAAATCATCGCCCGCAACAACAGCTACCGCTTTCTGGTGGACAATACCGACAAGCCGCCGCTCGACATTCTCTATATCGAAGGCCACCCCCGCAACGAGTACAAGTTCATCCGCCGCGCGCTGGCGGACGACGATTCGCTGCGGCTCGCGACCTACCTGCAAACCGGCCCCGGCAAGTTCTACCGCCAGGGAATCGAATCCCCCACCGAACTCGCCGAGGGATTCCCCCGGAGCAAGAACACGCTCTACGAGTACGAAGCCATCATCCTCGGCGACATCGAAAAAGAATTTTTCAACGATGACCAGTTGCGGATGATCGAGGGCTTTGTCGCCGAGCGCGGCGGCGGCCTGCTCACCAGCGGCATGGTCGATGGGGAATTCATCGGCACCCCGCTCGTGGACATCCTGCCGCTGGCGCTGGTGGAGGAGAACTTCCTGCCGGCCCAGTTGCGCGGCGGCATCCGCCGGGGCGAGCACCCCACCGGCAGGCTGTTCACCCCGCGCTTGACCCGCGACGGCGAGTTCTCGCCGCTGCTGCGGCTGGCGGGGGAGGATGCCGACAATCTCTTCGCCTGGTCGCTGCTGCCGCAGTTGCAGGGCGTCTACGCCAGCGGCCGGATCAAACCCGGCGCCGAAGTGCTGCTCGAGCATCCCTCGCTGCAATTCCAGGGTCAGGCGCTGCCGGTGCTGGCCATTCAGCGCTACGGCGGCGGCCGGGTGATGTCGCTGACCACGGCGAGCACCTGGCGCTGGCAGATGATGATGGACTCCGCGGACCAATCCCACGAGACGCTGTGGCGGCAGATGCTGCGCTGGCTCGCGGTGTCGGCCCCGGAGCGGGTGACTCTCGAGTTCGACCGCGAGTTCTACAATATCGGCGACGAGGTCCGGGTCACCGCCCGGGTGCTCGATGAACAGTACGCCCCCGACAACGACGCGACCCTGTGGATCCAGACCACCAATCCGCTTGAGGAAGTGACCGATTCGCCCATGGAATGGAACATCGAGGAAGACGGTGTCTACCGCGCCACGTTTCCCGCCGGACACGAGGGCGTGTTCAACCTGCTCGTCGATGTGACCAGCGCCGCGGGGGAGGAGGGCGCGGAAAAGCGGGCCGCCATCGTCGTCACCCCCTCGCTGCGCGAGTTCAACAACGCCGGCATGGACCGGGGCTTGCTCGGGCGCCTCGCCGGGGCCGGCGGCGGCGGCTATTTCGACCTTGATGAAGTCGGCGATCTGCCGGAATCGATCGAGTTCACCCCCAACGCCTATTCCCGGGAAGTCCAGATCGACCTCTGGGACAAGCCCTGGCTGCTTGGCCTGCTGATCGCCCTGCTGTGCCTCGACTGGATGACGCGCCGCCTGCGGGGGCTGTCATGAAGCG
>JAPOTO010000210.1:16480-20276 GCA_026709135.1 Gammaproteobacteria bacterium
CAGCTTCCGCTGGAAAGCGCCTACTTTCTCGATTCGCCGGAATCGGCCCGGCACGCGGTGATCATCGTCGGGCCATCGGTGGGGGCGGACAATATCGCCCAGTTCCGCCAATGGGCGTATTCCCTCCACGACATCCTCATCCGCGACTACGGCTACTCGGCCGCCACCATCACCCTGCTGCACGACCCGGAAGCGGCCGGCCCCAACCCCGGCAACCGGCTCGATGGCGCGAGCGACCGCCAAGGCATCGAAACCGCTTTCGCCGATCTGCGCGGGCGGGTCAACGACGGCGACCAGATCACCGTCTACCTCATCGGCCACGGCTCCGGCGAGGGCGAAGAAGCCAAGTTCAACATTATCGGCCCCGACCTCACCGGCCCGCGCTTCCGCGAGTTGCTCGAACCTTTCGGGCGCCAGGACATGGTGGTGATCAACACCACCAGCGCGAGTTATGGTTTTTCGACTTTTCTTTCCGGCGAAGGGCGGGTGGTGATTTCGGCGACGCGCTCGCCGTCGGAGAAGTACGATCCGGTGTTTTCGCGCTATTTCATTGAAGCTCTCGACGGCCGCGCCGGCGACCTCGACCGCAACCAGCGGGTGTCGATGCTCGAAGCCTTCAACTACGCCAAGGCCAATGTCGAGCAATGGTACGCCGACCAGGGCCGGCTCGCCTCCGAGCACGCCGGCCTCGACGACAACGGCGACGCGGTGTTCAGCCTCGACCCCGATCCGGCCGCTGGTTCTGAAAACCCGGATGGCCGCCTCGCGGAAATCGCCTTTCTTGACACCGGGCTCGGCGCCGGCGCGGGGGAATCCGGCGATTGGAGCGAAGAGGCGCTTGCGCTGCGCTCCCGCATGCAGCAACTTGAGCGCTCGGTATTCATCCTGCGGGGCCGCAAGGCCGAGTTGCTCGAGCCCGACTACTGGCGGCGGCTTGAGGAACTGCTGGTCGAGCTGGCCCGCGCCACGGCCAAATTCAGCGAGTTGACGCAATGAGGGCACACGGGAAAACCCGCTTGTTCGCAGCCGCCCCGCCACTGCTGGGGTTGGTCTTGATGGGGCTGGCCTTGCTGTCGCCCGCGCTGTTTCCCACCGGGGTCTTGGCCCAGCTCGACGAGCCGCGGGTCCGGGCTGTCGAATCGCCCCTGGCCCGGGCCGAACAGTTGTTGCTCGATGGTTCCTACGCCGCCGCCGCCGAGGTTTTCCGCCAAACCGACGGGCTTGACCGCGTTCCCGGCGTCATCGGCGCGAGCCGCGCGCTCGCCGCCATGGGCAATTACAGTGAAGCGATCCGGGTCTGCGAAGAACTGATCGACGGCAATTACGCCGACTTCCCCCTGGTGGCGACGCAGCTCGCCGAAGTCCAGCGCATGACCGGCGCGTCAAAGGAGGCGCTGGCGGTGTTGCGCGCCGTCGTCGATGGCCTCGGCAGCGAAGGTGCTCCCGTTCGCGCGCTGACACAATACGCCTCGCTGCTGCAATTCACCGGCCGCAAAGCCGAAAGTTATCCCCTGCTTGAGGCAGTGCTCGAGCGCTACAACAACGGCCTGGTTTTCGCCTCCGCCGATGTCGCCATGAGCGCGCTGGCAAGCTGGCTGCTCGGCCGCCACCACGATGCCAACAGCCTGTTCCAGGAGTCGGTCCGCGCCGATCCGCAAAATCTCGAGGCCCACGTGCTCTGGGGCGATCTGTTCCTGGAGAAATACAACGAGGGCGAGGCGCAAACCGCCTACGAGGACGCCCTGGCGGTCAACAGCCGCCATGTGCCCGCCCTCGTTGGCCTCGGGCGGATCACCGGCGACGAGCGCAACCTGCAAAGGGCGCTGGCGGTCAATCCCAATTCGGTCGAGGCGATGGAGGTCTGGGGCGCCTTGCTGCGGCGCGATGGCCGGGAGGAAGAGGCCGCGGGGCATTTTTCCCGCGCGCTCGATCTCAACCCGGAAGCCCTCGGCGTGCACAGCGCCCTCGCTTCCCAGGCGGCGATGGAGGAGCGCATGGCGGACTACGCCCGGCACGCCGCCGAGGTTGAGGCCTTCAGCCCCGGCAATCCGGTGTTCCTCGCCGATGTCGCCGAGCATTTCGGCCGCAACTACCGCTTCACCGAGGCCGTCGAATACGCCCGCGCCGCCATCGCCGCCGACCCGGAATACTGGCGCGCCCACACCGTGCTCGGCAGCAATTTGATCCGCCTCGGCGAGGAGGTCGAAGGCCGCGGCAGCCTCGAAACCGGCTTCGAGAACGACCCGTTCAATGTGATTTCCTCGAACCTGCTCACGGTGTTCGACACGCTGGAAGAGTACGCCACCCTGGAGAGCGAGCATTTTCTCGTGCGCATGTCGCCCCGCGACGCCCAAATCCTCTGGCCGTACTTCGCGCCGCTGCTGGAAGAGGCCTGGGACACGCTGGTCGCCAAATGGGATTTCGAGCCGGAGTATCCGGTGCTGATCCAGGTTTTCGAGAATACCCAGGACTTCGCCGCGCGCTCGGTGGGCCTGCCCGACATCGGCCCGCTGGTGGGGATCTGTTTCGGCAAGGTGATCACGCTGATCTCGCCAGACACGCTCAGCGCCAATTGGCAGGAAATCGCCTGGCACGAGTTCTCCCACATCATCACCCTGCAAATGACGCGCAACCGCATCCCGCGCTGGCTGTCGGAGGGCGTTTCGGTGTGGGAAGAGAAGCAGGGCCGGCCCTACTGGGGCCGCCGCCAGGGGCTTGATCTCGTCCGCGCCGCCGCGGAGAACCGCTATCTGCCGGTGGCCGAGCTGAATTCCGCCTTCAGCGGTGCCCGCAGCAGCGCCGACCTCGGCTTCGCCTACTTCCAATCGTATCTCGTGGTGGACTACATCGAGCGCACCTGGGGCTTCGACAAGCTGCGCGAACTCGTCGTCGAGTATGGCCTGATCAAGGAGGACGGCGAACGCTTCCGCGAAGTGTTCGATGTGACGCTGGATCAGTTCGACGCCGGTTTCCGCGACTGGATCGCCCGCCGGGTGGCGGAGATCAACGTCCATGTCCACCAGGAAGACCAGCCCGATGAAGTCGAGGGCCACGGCCACGGCATCCGCGAAAACTCCAGCGCGATCCTCTCCGAGCTGTACAACAACGAATCGCTCAAACAGTACATGGGCAACCGCATCGAGCAGAACCCGCGGGATTTCATGGCCCACCTTCAACTCGGCATCGTGCTGTTCAAAGAGGAAAACTTCGCCGCGGCGAGACAGTCGCTCGAAGCAGCCCACGAGCTGCTGCCGACCTACCCGGGCTATCCGAGCCCGCCATTGGTGATGTCGCAGATTTACGAGCGCGAAGGCAATGAGGCGCAGCGGCGCCGCTGGCTCGAAATCCTGCTGCAAAACCTCCAGCACGACGACCAGTCCGCGCTGATTCTCGCCAGCGCCGCCCTTGACGCCGGAGACACCGAGGGCGCCGGCTACTACATCGACCGGGCCTTGCAGGTGGATCCATACGGGAGCGAAGTCCACCGCCTGCGCGCCCGGCTCGCCGAAATGACCGGGGATTCAGCCCTCGCGGTGACCGAATACGAGATCCTGCTCGCGCTCGAAATCGCCGATCCGGTGGCGGCGCGGACTAATCTGGCCGAGGCCTATCTGCGCGACGACCAGCCCGCGGCCGCCAGGGAACAGGCGCTGCGCGCGCTGGAAACCGCGCCGAGCTACCCGCGCGCCCAGCAACTGCTGCTGCGATCGATCGATGGAAGCCCCGCCAATGATGCGAATTAAGCTTGGGCGGGCGCGCCACGGCCGCTTGCGGCTGTCGCCGCGACTGTTGCCGC
>JAPOTO010000210.1:21082-36611 GCA_026709135.1 Gammaproteobacteria bacterium
AACGAGGCCTACAAGATCGGAATCAATTTCCTGATCTACGCATTTAGTCACTGATTCAATGGCTTGCGCCATCGAATTCGGCGGCACATCCCTGTGCCGCGGGGAGGCTCCGGCCGAATCAAGGCTTCCCTGAATTTTCATGGTAAACATGGCAGCATGAGGCGTGGGTTATGACAGGAGCGGGAATGGCGATGGTGGAAAACGAAGCGGGCGGAACGCTTGAGCAAGGCGGGGACGATCTTGGCCTGGTCAAGCGGATGCAGGAGGGCAGGGAGCGGATTGTCGCGGAAATCCGCAAGGTCATCATCGGCCAGCACGAGATCATCGACGAGTTGCTGATCGCCTTGTTCGCCGGTGGCCATTGCCTCGTCACCGGCGTGCCGGGCCTGGCGAAGACGCTGCTGATCAAGACCGTGGCGGAGATTCTCCAAGTTCAATTCAGCCGCATCCAGTTCACCCCGGATCTGATGCCAGCCGATGTCGTCGGCTCCGAGGTCGTCGAGGAGGTCGATGGTCACCGCAGCCTGAAATTCGTCGCCGGGCCGATCTTCACCAATATCCTCCTCGCCGACGAGATCAACCGCACCCCGCCCAAAACCCAGTCGGCCCTGCTCGAGGCGATGGAGGAGCGCCAAGTCACCGCGGCGGGCAAAACCCACCCCATGTCGGCGCCGTTCTTCGTGCTCGCGACCCAGAATCCGATCGAGCTCGAGGGCACCTACCCCCTGCCGGAGGCCCAGCTCGACCGCTTCATGTTCAAGATCGAGCTCGATTACCTGTCCGAATCCGACGAGGTCGCCGTGGTTGGCGCGACCACCCAGACCCGGGACAACCCCTTGTCGCACCCGCTTGGCGGTGCCGACATCCTCGAATTCCAGCGCATCGCCCGGCAGGTGCCAGCGGCGGAGGCGGTGATCCGCTACGCCGTGCGCCTCGTCCACGCCTCCCGGCCGCAATCGCCCAATTCGCCGCAATTCATCAAGGACTGGATCAGCTGGGGCGCGGGCATCCGCGCCTCGCAGAACCTGATCCTCGCCGGCAAGGTGCGGGCGCTGCTTTCCGGCCGCTTCAATGTTTCCTATGGCGATGTGCGGGCGCTCGCGCCATCGATCCTGCGGCACCGGATTTTGCTCAATTTCCACGCCGAGGCCGAGCGGGTGACGACCGACCAAGTGATCGACAAACTGCTCGAGGCCGTTCCCGCCCCGGCGGCCGAGCTCGAGGGCTAGCCGGCGTGGCCGAATCGCTCAATTTCCTCGACCCGGCGGTGCTCGCCGGGCTTTCCAACCTCGAAATGCGCGCCCGGGTGGCGGTGGAGGGATTCCTCTCCGGGCTGCACAAAAGCCCGAACCGGGGCTTCAGCGTCGAGTTCAACGATTACCGCCACTACCATCCCGGCGACGACATGCGCCATATCGACTGGCGCCTCTACGCCCGCTCGGAAAAATTCTACGTGCGCCAATACGAGGACGAGACCAATGTGCGCTGCGTCATACTCCTCGACAGCAGCGCCTCAATGGCCTACGGCTCCGGCGCCTTCACCAAACTGCAATACGGCGTCACCCTCGCTTCGGCGCTGGCGTATTTCATCATGCGCCAGCGCGACGCCGCGGGGCTGATCGTTTTCGACGAGGCAATCCGCGACTACATCCCGCCGAAGTGCCGGCAAACGCACCTGATGCGCATCCTGCGCGCGCTGGCGAAAGCCGAACATGGCGCCGGCACCAACATGGTCAAGCCGCTCACCGAGCTCGCCCTGTCGCTGAACCGCAAGAGCTTTGTCGTGCTGATCACCGATCTGCTCGACGATGAGGAGCGGGTGATCCGCACCCTCACCAATCTGCGCGCCATGGGCCACGATGTCATCGTCTTCCAGCTCATGGACCATGCCGAGCTCGCCTTTCCATTCACCGAGGCCACCGAGTTCGTCGATATGGAAAACAGCGAGCGCTTCATCACTTCGCCGGCGGCGATCCGCAAGTCCTATCTTGAGCACGTCAACGCCTTTCTCGATTTCTGCCGGCGCAAATGCCAGGGCAGCGGCGTCGATTACTGCCTGATGGACACCGCCCAACCACTCGATCAGGCGCTGTCGGCCTACATGCTGCGGCGGGCGCGGAGTTTTTGATGGTTTTCCTCGCGCCATGGTTCCTGCTTGGCTTGTTCGCCGCGCTGATCCCAGTGGCGATCCACCTGATCCGCCGGGAAAAGCCGCCGAAGCTGCTGTTCAGCACGGTGCGCTTTCTCAAGCAGACCTCGCGCAAGCTCGTGCTGTTCCAGCAATTGAAGCAGTTGCTGCTGCTCGCCCTGCGCGCCGGGCTGATCGCCTTGCTCGTGTTCGCCTTCGCCCGGCCATTGATCGACCTGTCGGTGGCGCGGCTGCTCGATGCCGATCCGCAGTCGGCGGTGCTGCTGTTCGATGTGTCGATGAGCATGCGCTATGGGGAGGTGTTCGAAAACGCGAGAAGCGGGGCGCTGAAGTGGCTCGATGGCCTCGACGCCGGCGATGAGGTGGCGCTGGTCACTTTCGATGATGGCGTTGGCCTGGTGCGCGAGTTCAACACCGATCTCGACAGCGTGGCGGCGCTGCTGCGGGAGATTGAACCCGGCTGGGGGGCGACCAATTTCATGCCGGCGTTGCGCTTGGCGAATGAAATGCTCGAATCGGCCCGCTTCGGGAACCGCGCGCTGACGCTGGTTTCCGATTTTCAGCAAACCGGCGTGGCGGGCCTGGAAGAAGGCTTCAAACTCGGCCCCGGCATCCGCTTCGGCGGCATCGACGCCGGGGTGCCCGAATCGGTCAATCTGGCGCTCACCGATGTGCGCTCGCCGGAGCAATTGCGCGAGGACGAGCTCGATCAGCGCATTCTCGCCCGGGTGCGCTCCAGCGGCACCTTGTTCCGCGGCGGCGCCGAAGTCAGCCTGTTCATCAACGACGAATTGCGCGACCGGCAATCGGTGACCCTCGACGACCGCTCCGAGCGGGTGGTCGCTTTCGACGCGGGCTTTCCCGACGCCGGCAGCCACATCGGCCGGATCGAACTCGCCGGAGATGATTTCACCGCCGACAACGCCTGGCATTTCACCGTCGATGTGCTGCCGGGAATCCGCATTCTGCTGGTCAATGGCGAAGCGTCCGCGCAATGGTTCGATGACGAGGGCCACTGGTTCAGCCTCGCCGTGGGCGGCGGCGGGGAATCGCCTTTCCGGCTGGAGACGCTCGAGCCCGCGGCACTCGACGCGGCGGCGCTGGCCCGCAGCGATGTGGCGGTACTGCTCAATGTTGGCGATCTCAGCGACAGCCAGGCCGCCGAGCTGGCCGATTATGTGCGCGCCGGCGGCGCCGCGCTCATCGCGCCCGGCGACCGGATCGACCCCGCGCGCTTCAACCGCCAGTTCGCCGGCATCAGCCCCGCGCTGCTGGCGCCCCCGGACTCCGCGGGCACGGATGATTATCTGGTCATCGCCGATTTCGACCGCCGCCACCCGGTTTTCCGCTCCCTCGACACCGACTGGTCGGCGCGTTTCCAAGGCGCCTGGGGGCTGGCCCCCGCCGAGGGCGCCGAGGTGCTGATGCAATTCGACAACGCCATGCCGGCGCTGGTGGAGCGGGATTTCGGCGAAGGCAGGGTGCTGCTGTTCGCTTCGAGCCTGGATCTGGAATGGAACAATCTGCCGCTCCAGGGCCTGTTCCTGCCCTTCGTCCATGAAACCCTGCGCCATCTCGTCCAGGGCGAAGCCGAGCGGCGCTCGTATCAGGTTGGTGAGCGCTTCTCCGTCGATGTCAACGCTTCCGGCGCGGTGGCCGGCGTTCGCGGCCCGGGTGGGGAGACGCTCGCGCTAGCAGGCGACAATTTCATCGTCGAGGCCGCGCGGCCCGGTTTGATCCGCGCCGAAGTCGACGGCCTCGAGCGTAATTTCGCCGTCAATGTGGCCGCTGGCGAATCGAATCTCGAACGGGTGGCTGTGGCGACCCTGACCGATTCGATCATCAACCCGGAAACCGACATCGTCCGCTCCCGGGAAGTGCAAATGGCCGAACTCGTCGAGGAACTTGAGCGGCCGCAGCGAATCTGGTGGTGGATCCTGCTGTTCGCCATGGTCTTGCTGCTGGCGGAGTTGGTTCTTGCCAACCGGACCTACCGCTAAGCTGCACTAAAATAGTGCATTTCATTTGAAGCCTTTATAAAACAAGCAGTTGCCGGCTCAACTGTCACATTTCTGACTTATAACTGAAAAATATCACCGATTTTCCTTGCTTTCGGCGGGGCAATGAACGATAGTGCGGCTATGGCCTTGTGCTTGGGAGGTCCGCCAAATGCTTCGTTTGCACCCTGCAAAATCGCCAGCTTCCGGGATTGTCGCGGCTGGCTGGATGCTGGCGGCGGTGGCCATGGTCCACATCCCGGAAGGCCGCTCCCAAGGTGGTTATTCCGAAAGCGGCTATTCTGAAGCTGCCTACTATGAAGACGGCGGGCCGGTCCACCACCACGAACTGCTGCGCCGCGCCATCTCGCTGCAGGAGCGCGATGAACATGGGGCGGCGCTGCCCCTGCTCCGCGAAGCCCTGCTGGCCACCCGCGCCAGAGACGGCCTTTACCACGGGGATCAGCTCGACATTCTCCACCGCCTGATCGAAAGCGAGTCGATGGGGGCGAACTGGCGCCAGGTCGATGATTACTTCGCCCTGCTGCGCAGCCTGTACGAGCGTCTCTATGCCGATGATCCAGGCTGCCTCGAGCTGGGGCTGGCGCTCGTCACCGACTGGCATGTGGATGCCCTGCGCCATGATCTCGATGGCCGCCCGGTGCCGCATCTGCGCCAGGCGCGGGAGTTGTTCAAGCAGCGCCTGCGGCTCGCCGAGGGCGCGGCCAACCCCGACGCCGGCAAGATCGAACGGCTGCGGCGGAACATCGGCATCGCCGAATCCCATCTGACTCTGTATTCCTTGGGCGACAGCCAAGCCCTGCGCGAGTGGCAGGCGCGGCAAAGGGAAGTGCTGCTTTCCAGTAATTGGTAGCTGGGTCAGCGGTCAGGCGGGGAAGAGGTTAAAGGTCGCTGAAGGGAAGCGTCGCCAGCAATTCCATTCGTTTAGGGGGAACGATAAAGAAAGTAAACTCACGAGCCCCGCCTTCAGCTATCCATTCGCTGATTACGGGGGGGCGCACAGCGAATGAACTGCCTGCAATCTTACCCCGAAGTGAGCGTATCGCCGCGAGCCGGTAACAATTTATCACAAAGAAATGGCAGCGCTGTCACGCCAAGTGAAGCGAAGTCGCAGGATCTCTTCGTTCGGGCGCCGGTCGCTTCCCGTCGGCAAGCGGATTCCTTCCCGGCTAACGCCGGGCCCCTTCCGCTCGCCGCCGCGCTCCCTCAGCGCGGGATTCGAGGCACTGTGCGCCACGCGCCCGATCTGTCCCGTCGTTCCGCGCCAAGCGAGCCGCGCGCCTTAATTCTTGACCGGAATAATGCCGAGCTTCTGGGCGCGGCGTTTCCAGTTCTTGCGGGCGAGGGCCTGCATGTCCTCGGTGTTGTCGGATTCGTCGACGATTTCGAGCCCGAGCAGGGTCTCGATGATGTCCTCCATCGTCAGAATGCCCTCCATGGCGCCATATTCATCGACGACCACGGCGAGGTGCTCCTTCTTGGCGATGAACATGTCGAGCAGGTCGGGAATGGTGGCGGTCTTGTGGACGGCGATGATGTCCCGCCGCAGGTCTTTCAGCGTCATGTCGTTGTGGTCGTCAACGAGATGGAGCAGCAATTCGTCCTTGAGCACATAGCCGGTGACATTGTCGTTCTTGCCCTCGTACACCGGAATGCGCGAGAAGGCGAGATCTTCATGGCTGTCGTGGAAGTCCCGCAGGCTGCTGTCCTGGCTCGCCGCCACCACGACGATGCGCGGCGTCATCACATCGGCCGCCTTGATGCCGCGGAAGGCGAGCAGGTTGTGGATGATCTTCCGCTCGCTCTCTTCGAGCACGCCGGTTTCGGTGCCGATGTCGGTCATTACCGCCAGATCGGTGCGGCTCAGCACCGCGCGGTCCTTGTCGTTCTTCAACTTGCGGGTGATGAACTGGCTCAGCCACACCAGCGGCCAAAGCACGATCAACATCACCTTGAGGATTCGCGTCGTGGCCGGCGCCAGGGCCTCCCAGTTGTTGGCGCCGATGGTCTTGGGGATGACTTCGGAAAAGATCAGTATCGCCAGCGTCATCACCACCGCGACGATGGCCTCCCAGTTGAGCGCGACGCCGAGGCCGAACAGGATGAATTCGCTGCTTGGAAAGAGCCGCGACGCCTGGGCGCCGACGCCGATGGCGCCGACGGTGTGGGCGATGGTGTTGAGGGTGAGAATCGCCGCCAGCGGGCGGTCGATGTCTTCCTTGAACGCGGCGAGGTCGCGCGCGGCGCTTGAGCCCCGCTTCTCCAAGATGCCGACATAGGTCGGGGTGACGCTGAGCAGCACCGCCTCCATGATGGAGCAGAGAAAAGAGAAGGCGATGCTGAGAAAAAAGAACGCGAGCAGAAGGCCCATGGATGCAACCGCGAGATCCCTGAGGCGCGATTTTCACACAGCCCCCCGCCAGCGCACAAGTTCAACTGCCTCTCCCGGGAAAGCCAGAACATGCCTGGGCATGCCCGCTTCGTCCCGGCGCGGAATCAAGCGCCCCACGAAGCCGCTTGCGAGCTCTGATTAAGTCAGAGCATACTCAGCCCGGCAGCGCGTACAAATCCTCCAGGCTGTACCAGTTGGGCGCATCCTTGCGGCCGGCTGGCTTGCGGCGAACAAAGTAGCGCCGGCCCAGCGACGCGCCGCGATGGTTCGGAAACATTTCCATCTTGCGCGCAAGTTCCGCTTCGAGCGCGGTTGGCGAGCGCACCGCCCCCCATTTGCACTCGCCCAGGTCCGTCCAGTTGTCGTCGCGCAGGCCGACGAGGTCGATTTGCGCCTTTGCGCTCCAATACTCGCCAATTTCGAATCCCGCGGCCACGCCTTCGCGCGAATAGAGCGGCGCCATCGCCTCCCGGCACAGGTGTTCGAAGCCGATGCCAAACCAGGCATCGAGCGCGGGCGCGACGCGCTCGGTGAATGCCCGGGACGGGCCGGCGCTGCGGATGATGCTCGTGTTGGGGAACACGAACCGGAACCAGAATCTGAGCAGCGGGTCGCGGATCACAAACCGCAATTGCTTCGGATTCGCCCGCCGGCCATCGAGCGGGTGGCGCCGCCGCACATACCCCAGATCCGTCAGTTGCCGCAGATAGTATTGCAGGTTGCGTTCCGGCAGGCCGGTGGCCTCCGCAATCGACCGCATGACACAGCTTCCGCCGGCGATGGCGAACAAAATGGCATGGTACGGCGCGACTTCGCGCAGTTCTTCCCGCAGCAGAAAAGTGGGTTCATGGAAGAGCGGGGCGTATTCATCGAGCAGGTTTCGGCAAATGTTGCTTCTGATGGAAAGGCGGTCATCGAGGGACAACAGATATTGTGGCAGTCCGCCCACCAGAAAGTAGGCGCGGGCCTGGTCGATGAGCGACCAGCGCGGGTGAAACTCGGCGGCCTCCAGATAACCGAATGGGCGCAGGTGGATTTGCGCCGTGCGGCGGCCAAAGAGCGGGCTCGATTGACCGAGCACCTCCCGCTCCATGAATCCAATGTAGGAGCCGCAAAGCAACAGCAGCACATTGGCGTCGGTTTTCCAGCGGCGGTCCCAGGCATGTTGCAAGTCGGCGATAAGACCGGGCTCGGCGCCGGCGATCCACTGGAATTCGTCGAGGGCCAGAATCAGTTTCGAGCCGGGATGCGCGATCGCCCATTGCTCGACAACGGTGGTCAGCGCCCTGCGCCAGTCGCCGATGTTCAGTTCGGCAAGCAGCGGCATGTTCAGCGCGCGCGCCGCTTCCACCAGAAATTCGCGCACCTGCAAGCCGCCTGGCGATTGCCCGCCAAGATAGTAGATGCCGGGCTTGCCTTGCATGAACCGCAGAATCAGTTCGCTCTTGCCAACCCGGCGCCGACCGTACACCGGAACAAGCCCGGAGCGCCCGGAGGCGAATGCCGCCTCAAGCACACCGAGTTCCGATTGGCGGCCAACGAACCTGGTCATGGCTTTACGGGCATGCCGACCCGCGCGCCGTTAAGCTGCAGCTTTAGCGCAGCTATGCCGCAGCTTTAGCGCGGCACCGGAGCAAATCGGGTCATTCGCCATCTCATTGAAGTGATGGACGAAGTATGCGCGGCGATCCAGCTTTCGTCAAGTCGTGTTTATACAAGTCGTGTTTATACAAGTCGTGTTTATACAAGTCGTGTTTCTGCAAACCGGGATCGCGGCTTTCCCGTTCCGGCGGCGGCTCACACTGGCGTGTTTTCCGCCGCCACCGAGCGCGGCAGGATCATGCGCATCAACCCTCTTGTGGTGTTGCGCAGGCTTTCGGGCAGGGCGAGCATCGCCGGGGTGACGATCAGGGTCAGGATGGTGGCGAAGGACAGGCCGAAGACGATGGCCGAGGCCAGCGCGACCCATTGGGAAGTGATCGGCCCACCGACTTCGATCTCGGCGCCGATGAGATCCACCGAAACATGCATCGCCAGCGGCAGCAGGCCGAAACCGGTGGTGAAGGTGGTGAGGAACACCGGGCGCAGGCGCTGGACGCCGGTTTGCACGATGACATTGCGCAGGCTCCATTCCGGATGGTTTTGGCGCAGCACATTGAAGGTGTCGATGAGTACGATATTGTTGTTCACAATGATGCCGGCGAGGGCCACGATGCCGATGCCGGTGAGAATGACGCTGAAAGTCTGGCCGGTGATGAGCAGGCCAAGCAGGACCCCCGAAGTCGACAGCAGGATCGAAGACAGGATCAGCAGCGACTGGTAGAAACTGTTGAACTGGGTGATGAGCAAAAGCGCCATCAAGGCCATCGCCAGCGAGAAAGCCTGGCCCAGGAAGGCGGCGGATTCCGCCTGCTCTTCATTGGCGCCCCGGAACACATAGTCCACCCCGGCCACCGGCGGATTCTCCTCGAGCCAAGCCGCAAGCTCCTGGAGTTTGTTGTCCGCCACGATGCCCGGCGCCGGATTGGCGCGGACATAGACCACGCGGTTGCCATTCACGCGCTGAATCGAGCTGACCTTGGGCTTGGGCTCGCGGGTGATGAAGCTGCTGATTGGCGCCGGCCCGTTCGCGGTGGCGATGCGGATCGAGTCGATTTCATCGAGCCCCCGGTACTCTTGGGGGTAGCGCAGGCGGATGTCGACTTCCTCCTCGCTGTCATCGGGGCGGTACACACCCATGTAGACGCCATTGGTCATCATCTGGATGGCGGCGCCGACTTCCGACATGCTGGCGCCCATGATGGCGGCCTGGGCGCGGTCCACACTGATTTCCCATTCGATGCCCGGCACCGGCGCGGTGTCGTCGATGTCGATCAGCCCAGTCATCCTGTCTTCCATATAGGTGCGGATGCGCCGGGCTTCGTTGAACATCAGGTCGAGGTCCTCGCCGGACAGTTCAAGCTGGATTTCCTTGCCCACTGGGGGGCCTGCTTCGATCTGCGCGATTTCGGCCCGCGCCCCGGGCAGATCGGCAATCGCCTCGCGGTAGCGGTTTTCCAGTTCGATGCCGTTCATGTCGCGATCCCTGCGGTCGGTCATTTCGATATAGATCGAGCCGATCAGATCCGGCGCGGTTTGGGAGAAGCCCCCCATTTGCAGGCCCGCGCCAGACTGGGTGACGATGCCCTTGAAATGGCCCACTTCGCTGAGGCGGTCCTCAACCTCGAGCATGATGTCGCGCAATTCCGCGGGCGAATAATTGCCGCGGGCGAACACGTTCACCGTGGTCTGGCTGGGTTCGGTCTCGGTCCAAAACTCGACACCCCGGCCGAAATTGACATAGGAGGAGACGATGGCGATCAGCGTGACCACGCTGATCGCGAACACGCAGGCTGGAAAACGCACGGCGAGGCCGAGCAGTCTGGCGTACAGCGCGGTGATGCCGCCGGTTTTTTCCGGGTCTCCCGCCTCCAGCGCGCGCAGGTATTTCTTGTCGGCGTCGCTGGATTTGCCGATCAGGGCGCCGATGGCCGGCGCGAACAGCAAGGCGTAGAACAGCGAACCGATCAGCACGGCGAATACCGTGATCGGCAGATAGCTCATGAATTGGCCCGAGACCCCGGGCCAGAACATGATCGGCAGGAAGGCCGCGAGTGTCGTCGCCGTCGATGCCGTGATCGGCCAGAACATCCGCTCCACCGCCGCCTTGTAGGCCTGGCGGCTGTTCAAACCCTCGGCCATCTTGCGGTCGGCGAATTCAACGAGCACGATGGCGCCGTCGATGAGCATGCCGAGGCCGAGCAGCATGCCGAAGATCACCATGAAGTTGTAGGTGAATCCCAGCAGGGTGATGACGATGAAGGCGAAGAAGAACGAGAAGGGCACCGCGAGGGTGACGAGCAGCCCCGAGCGGACGCCGACCGCGGCGATCACCACGATCAGCACTAGCGCCATCGCCGTGGCGATGTTGCCCTGCAGCCCCATGTTCTGTTCAATCACCCACGGCGCGGTGTTGTTGATGTAGGCGATGTTAACCGCCGGCGGCAATTCGGTGCGGAATTCGGCGACGACCGCATCGACCGATTCCATCGCATCGACGAGGTTCGCGCCCTGGCGTTTCATCACATTGAGCGAGATCCCCTGGGCGCCGTTGGCGTAGGAGTACCGGGTGGCGTCCTTGAAGGTGCGCCGCACGGTGGCCACATCGCCCACGGTCAGCACGCCGAGATCGTTTGAAACCAACGGCAGGTTGAACAGATCGTCGGCGGTTTCGATCAGGCCGGGAACCTTGATCGAAAAGCTGCCGCTGCCGGTGTCGATCTGGCCGGCGGGAATCAACCGGTTGTTGCCGAGCACCACCTGGCCGACGATGGAGCTGGAAAAGCCATAGGTTTCGAGTTTGTTCGGGTCGATTATCGCTTCCATCAACTCTTCGCGGTTGCCGATCATCTCCGCCTCGAGCACTTCGGGGAGAATCTCGATGCGGCTCTGCAACTCCTCGGCGACGCGCAGCAGCGTCCGCTCGGGCACGCCTTCGCCGCTGATGATGATGTTCACCGCCGGCACCCCCGCGGCGGAAACTTCCTGGATGATCGGCTCCTCGGTGTCCGGCGGGAACCAGACCTTGGCGCGGTCGATGGCTTCGCGCAGTTCGCTGAGCGCGGCCTGGGGGTCCATGTCGATGTCGAACTCGGCCATGATGGTGGCGGCGTTCTCGCTGGAGAAGGTGGTGTAGTCGGTGATGCCGTCGAGCGCCTTGAGTTCGACTTCCACCGGCTTGGAAATCAACCGTTCGGAATCCTCCGGGGAAATGCCCTCGTGAATCACCGTGGTGACGATGACCGGCACCTGAACATCCGGGTTCAATTCCACTGGAATCGCGAGATAGCAGGCGAATCCGGTCAGCATGATCGCCGCGAAGGCGGTGAGCGTGGTGCGCGAGCGGTCCACTGCGGCGTCGATGTATTTCATGCTGCTGCTGCGCCTCCGTTGCCTTTTCGCTCAGGGCCGGTCGAATTCGGTGGTTACGCTCTGGCCGGGAAAGACGATCTCCTGGCCGATGGTGATCAGGTTCACTTCGCCCGCGAGCCCGGTCACCCACACTCCCGGATTGAGCAGGCTGGTGTTGTCGCCGACGATTTCCACGTTGCGGAAGGCGACAATGTTGCGGGAATCGATGGTTTTGACCCCAAGCAGCCCGGAATCGTCGAGCGTCAGCGCGGAAGGTGGAATCAGGTGCGCGCTGATGCGCGAGGCGCTGACCCGCATTTCGGTGGTGATGCCCGAGCGGATTCCAAGCTGGCCGGGATCGACCTCGACCTCGATGCGATAGCTGCGGGACGACGGATCAGCCGCGCGGGCGAGATAAATGACGCGGCCGGTGATGATCTCGCCGCTGATGAGTTCGGCGTTGACATCGGCGCCGATTTCGATGCGGCCCACATCCTGCTCGGGCACCAGCCCGACGAGCAGCATCGGGTCGTCGTCGAGCACCGAGGCGCAAACCGTGCCGATGTTGAGAAAGTCGCCGATTTCGACCGTTCGCGTCTCGACGATGCCGTCGAAAGGCGCGACGATGCGGATTCGCCGCAGCGCGAGATCGGCCTCGGCGACCTCGGCCCGGGCCGCTTCGAGGGCGGTGCGGTACTGCGCCACGGCGACATCCGATTGCAGGTCGCGGCGCTGCAGGTCGAGCGCGGCCTCGTATTCAAATTCGGCCTGTTCGCGCCGGGCGACCGCCTCGTCCAAGTTGGCCTGGCGCGTGTCGACGGCGATTTCGCACAGCACGTCGCCTTCGCTGACCCGGGCGCCGCGGGAGATGGGGTTGCTGACAATGCGGCCAGCCTGCTCGGCGCGGACCTCGACGAGGCGCCAAGCCTCGGTGCGGCCGCGCACGCGCACGGTTGAAGCGTACTCCTGGGAAGAAATGCGCGCGGTGCGGACAAAGGGCACATCCGCCGCATCCCCAACCGGCGCGTCCATGGCCAAGGCGATGATCGGCGGGGCCGTCTCGCCGCCGGCAAACTCGTCCTCGTCCCCGCTTTCGGCGGGGCGCGGAATAAGCAGCCAGGCGCAAAGCACGAGCAGCAGCAGCACCGCCACAATCTGTTGTTTCTTCACTCGAACCTCGTTTTGGCCAAGCCGGAAATGGGGTAAAACGTTGCCAGCCGCGAAACAGTTACCCCAAACCACGAAGTGTACCCCAATGTCCCGCCTCAGGTCGCGATCCCGGCGCGAATCAACTGTTACGTATTGTAACCATCAACGGTTCATCCGCCGATTCGATTTTCGCCAAGCCCGGGAAAAGCAAGCTTGGAGAAATCGCAAATCGCCCGCTGGAACACTTTTATGCGCATAAAAGTGTGGATAAGCCACATTTTTATGCGCATAAAACTGTCGAAAAGCGCATTTTTCGCCTATACTCGTGCCGATAGGCCAATCCCAAGAACGCAAGATGGAGAGCAAGATGGAGCGCCTCGCCATTGCCCAGCTTCTCGACTGGAAAAACCGCACGCGGCGCAAACCGCTCCTGCTCGACGGCGCCCGTCAGGTCGGCAAAACCTGGCTGGTGGAGCGCCTGTTCGGGGAAAGGCATTTCCCGGCGGTGCATCGGGTGGACTTCCTCGCCGAGCCGGACATCGCCGGTATTTTCGACGATGGGCTGGAGGCGGAACAGATTATCGCCAATCTCGAAATTTCCCGCGGGAGGAAGATCAGCCTCGAAACCGACCTCGTGTTCCTCGATGAAGTTGGCGAATGCCAACCAGCCATCGACTCGCTGAAGTACTTCGCCGAGCGGATGCCCAGGGCCCATATCTGCGCCACTGGATCGAACATCGGCCTGCTGGGATCGTTTCCGGTGGGCAAAGTGGAGTTCCTCGAATTGTTTCCAATGTGCTTCGAGGAGTTTGTGATGGCATCGGAGAACCACCTGCTGCACCAAGCCTTCCAGGAGCGGCGCCGGGGGCGGACGGTGCATCGGGAGCTGTGGTCATTGCTGCTCGACTACTATTTCGTGGGCGGCATGCCCGAGGCGGTTGACGCCTGGTTCAACCGCGGCCGCAGCGGTTCGCCGCTCGAAAGAACCGGGGCGGTAAAGAAAATCCACCGGGATTTGATCGCCGGCTACCAGCGGGACTTCGGCAAATACGGCGGCAAACAGCATGCGGGGCATATCGAGGCTGTTTTTCGGAACATTCCCGGTCAGTTGGCCAGGGTCATGGATGATTCAGTCAAACGCTTCATGTTCAAGGGGGTGATCGAGAACAAGAGCCGCTATCAGCAACTCCGGGGTCCGACAAACTGGCTGGTGCGGGCGAAACTCGCCTCGCAATGCTTCCCGATCGACAGCCGGCCAACCGTGCCGCTGGAAGCGCTGGCCAAGGAAAACATCTTCAAGCTGTTCCTGTTCGATGTCGGCCTGCTCGGCCATATGCTCAACATGGAGTACGCCGATCAGCGCGCCCAGGCCGCTTCCTACAAGGGCTTCATCGCGGAAAACTTCGTCCAGAACGAATTGCGCTCGCGGCTGCGGAATCCAACCTACTCCTGGGCCGAGAGCCGCGGCGAAATCGAATTCCTGCACCGCTGCCAGAGCGGTGAAATCATCCCGGTGGAAGTAAAAAGCGGCGCCAGAACCAGGGCCAAAAGCCTCCGCGCCTACATCGAGCGCTACGCCCCCGCCCACACCGTCAAACTGACCGGAACCGAGGGCAAGTGGCCCGACAAAGGCCGGGACCTGGTCTGGCCCCTGTACTACGCGCGGCATCTCGATCAGTTGTAAGGCTGCTGGTGGCGCGGGCGGCGGATTTTCCATATATCATCGCAGCCAGCGGGAGCAAGGAACAGGGTTATGAAAAATCTGCAAGGCAAAACCGCCATCGTCACCGGTTCGAGCAGCGGGGTGGGGGCGGCGACGGTGAAGCTGTTGGCCTCGCTTGGCTGCGATGTGCTGGTGAACTACCACGCGAACCGCGACGGTGGCGAGGCCGTGGCGGAGGCATGCCGCGCCGCTGGTGTCGACGCGCTGGTGTTCGGCGGTTCGGTGGCGGAGGACGAAAGTTGCCGGGCGATGGCGGCGGCCGCCGCCGAACGCTGGGGGCGGCTCGACATCTTGGTCAACAACGCCGGCACAACGAAATTCGTCGCCCACGACAATCTCGATGGCCTCGACGCCGCCGATTTCCAGCGGATTTATGGCGTCAATGTGATTGGCGTGTACCAGATGACGCGGGCGGCCAGGCCATTTCTGCAAGCCGGGGAAGAGGGCGGCAACATTGTCAACGTGGCGTCCACCGCCGGCATCATCGGCATTGGCAGCAGCATCGCCTATGCCGCCTCCAAGGGCGCGCTGGTGACCATGGGCCTGTCGCTGGCCCGCGCGCTCGGGCCGAAGATTCGCGTCAACACGGTTTGCCCGGGTTTCATCCAGGGCGACTGGCTGCGCGAGGGCATGGGCGAGGCGGCCTACGGCAAAATGCTCGAAGGCCAGTTGCGCAACACCCCCCTGCGCCAAACCGCCACCCCGGAATCCGTCGCCGAAGCCATCCTCCAGTTCATCACCGGCTCACCCGCCATCACCGGCCAACACCTCATCATCGACGGCGGCCTCCACCTGACCCGGGCTGGCTAGGAGCGACTTGCGGCGCCCAAGCGGCCCGGGCAACCACTCCGCCCCTTTGGGGCTGCTCCTTGAAAAGGAGGGGGTCAGATCGACCGCATCGGCGGACTCAACTCTCCCCCTGTGAAGGGGGAGTGCCGCGAAGCGGCGAGGGGGTTCGTGTCGAAGCCACGAATCCGCGCCGAATGACAGGGTGGGGGCTTTGCCTTTGTCCCCTGTCATTCGGTGCGGAATGGCGGACTACTCCGCAGCCCGCTCCTGAAGGCATTCGAGGGCCGTGACCACGGGAATCCAGCGGGCCCAGCCTTTGTCGCGGTAGGTTCTCGCCTCGGCGGGGAGCATGATGGTCG
>JAPOTO010000232.1 GCA_026709135.1 Gammaproteobacteria bacterium
TTGGCGCGGTCGGCGGCTTCCATGAAGGAGTCGATTTCGTTGAAGTTGAGGTAGCGGTAGATGTTGTCCGCCATGGTGTCGATGGGTTTCATATGGGCCATGTAGTCGTCCATCGATGGAATCCTGCCGAGCGCGGCGCTGACCGCGGCGAGTTCGGAGGAGGCGAGGAACACGTTGGCGCCCTGGCCGAGGCGGTTGGGGAAATTGCGCGTTGAGGTTGAAACCACCGTCGAGTTGGGCGCCACCCGGGCCTGGTTGCCCATGCACAGCGAACAGCCCGGCAGTTCGGTGCGCGCCCCGGCGACGCCGAAGATGTTGTACACCCCCTCGCTGATCAGTTGGTGCTCGTCCATCTTGGTGGGCGGGGCGATCCACAGCCGCGTCGGCAGCGGCGGCTGCACCTGTTGCAGCACTTCGCTGGCGGCGCGGAAATGGCCGATGTTGGTCATGCACGAGCCGATGAAAACCTCGTCGATTCCCGTCCCGGCCACCGCCGAGAGCGGCTTGATGTCGTCCGGGTCGTTGGGGCAGGCGAGCAGCGGCTCGGTGATTTCATTGAGGTCGATTTCAAGCACCTTGTGGTATTCGGCGTCCCGGTCCGGCCGCAGCAGCACCGGATTCGCCAGCCACTCCTCCATCTGCCTGGCCCGGCGCTCCAAGGTGCGGGCGTCGCCGTAGCCATTGTCGATCATCCAGCGCAGCAGGGTGATGTTGGATTTGAGGTATTCGATGATCGGCTCCTCGTCGAGCAGGATCGTGCAGCCGCCGGCGGAGCGCTCGGCCGAGGCGTCGGAAATCTCGAAAGCCTGTTCGACCTTGAGTTTCGGCAGGCCCTCGATCTCCAGCACCCGGCCAGAGAAAATATTCTTTTTGCCCTTCTTGGCGATGGTTAGGTCGCCTGACTGGAGCGCCGCGTAGGGAATCGCGTTGACCAAATCGCGCAGGGTGATGCCGGGCTGCATCTCGCCGGAGAAGCGCACGAGCACCGACTCGGGCATGTCGAGCGGCATGACGCCTGTGGCGGCGGCGAAGGCCACGAGGCCCGAGCCCGCGGGGAAGGAGATGCCGAGCGGAAAGCGGGTGTGGGAGTCGCCGCCGGTGCCCACGGTGTCCGGCAGCAGCATGCGGTTCATCCAGCTGTGGATGATGCCGTCGCCCGGCCGCAGGGAAACCCCGCCCCGGGTCTGGAAAAAGCTCGGCAGCGTGTGCTGGGTTTCGATATCGACTGGTTTCGGATACGCCGCGGTGTGGCAGAAGGACTGCATCACCAGATCGGCGGAGAAGCCGAGGCAGGCGAGATCCTTCAATTCGTCCCGGGTCATGGGGCCGGTGGTGTCCTGGCTGCCGACGGTGGTCATGCGCGGCTCGCAATAGCTGCCTGGGCGCACGCCTTTGACACCACAGGCAAGGCCCACCATTTTCTGGGCCAAGGTATAGCCCTTGGCGGATTCCGCGCCAGTCACCGGCGAGCGGAACACATCCGATGCGGGCAGGCCGAGCGCTTCCCGGGCGCGGCTGGTCAGCCCCCGGCCGATAATCAGCGGAATCCGGCCCCCGGCTTGGACTTCATCGAGCAGAACCCCGGTCTTGAGCTGGAAATTGCTGAGCACCTCGCCGCTGGTGTGGTCGCGGATCGTGCCGGCGTGGGCGTCGATGTCGATGACATCGCCGGTGTTGAGCCGGTCGACATCGCATTCGATGGGCAGGGCGCCGGCGTCTTCCATGGTGTTGAAGAAAATCGGCGCCATTTTGCCGCCGATACATACCCCGCCGGCGCGCTTGTTGGGAATATGGGGGATGTCGTCGCCGATGTGCCAGAGCACCGAATTGGTGGCGGACTTGCGCGAGGAGCCGGTGCCCATGACGTCGCCCACAAGCACCACCGGATGGCCGCCACGCTTGAGTTCGGCGATCTGGGCGACGGCGTCGGTCACGCCTTCCCGGGGATTCTTGTACATCGCTAGGGCGTGCAGGGGAATGTCGGGGCGCGACCAGGCGTCTTGGGCGGGGGAAAGATCGTCGGTATTGGTTTCGCCGGGGACTTTGAACACCGTCATGGTGAGTTTTTCCGGCAGGGCGGGGCGCGAGGTGAACCAGTCCGCCTCGGCCCAGCTTTGGAGCACGCGCCGGGCGTGTGGATTGCCGCCTTTGGCGCGCTCTTCAACATCGTGGAATGCGTCGAAAATCAGCAGGATATGGCAAAGCTCGTCCGCCGCGGCCGCCGCCATTTCGCCGTCGTCGAGCAACTCAACGAGCGTTGCGACATTGTAGCCGCCGAGCATCGTGCCGAGCAGCCGCACCGCCGCGGCGCGGTCGATCAGGGGGGATTCCGCCCCGCCCTTGGCGAGCGCGGAAAGAAAGCCCGCCTTGACATAGGCGGCCTCGTCAACGCCGGGAGGCACACGGTTGGCGATCAAATCGAGCAGGAATGCTTCTTCCCCGGCTGGCGGATCTTTGAGCAATTCCACCAAGTCGGCGACTTGGGCGGCGGACAGCGGCAACGGCGCGATGCCGAGTTCGGCCCGCTCGCCGACGTGCTTTCGATATTCCCGCAACAAGCCCAAGCCCTCCTTTGAAAGGACCGCCATTTTAGCCGAAAGCGGCCCGGATTTCCATCGGGGCAAGGCGCCGGAGATGGGCTACAATACCAGCATCCAGCTTGTCCGGTTGATGATGAAAAACCCCGGCACCCCCTGCATCGGCATCTGCTCCACGACCTCCCTCGGCGACCGCGTCTGCCGCGGCTGCAAACGCTACGCCCACGAAGTCATCGACTGGAACCGCTACGACAGGGAAGCCAAAGCCGCCGTGCTCGCCCGCATCGAAAGCCTGGTCACGCAACTGCTCGACCCCCGCTTCCGCATCACCTCCCCCGAGCGGCTCAAGGCCGAACTGCGGCGGCGCAAGATTCCCTTCAACCCCGAGCTGTCGGCATTCTGCTGGTTGCACAACCTGCTGAAGAAGGCCCCCGGCAGCATCGGCGAACTCGAACACTGCGGCGTCAGCCTGCAACCCGGGTACGCCGGCCAAGACCCCGGCCAGCTCGGCGCCCGAATCGAAGCGGAATTGCTGCGCCTGTCCGAGGCCCATTACGAGCGCTACATCGCGCTAGGAGCCTGCGCCGTAGAACATCATCCGGCCGGACCGCGACGGAACGAAGCCGCAATTTGACTCCCTGGCGGATTAAATCGGAAAGTCCAGCAGCACCGCCCCGGTGCCGTCAATCGCGGCATACCAGCCTTGGCGGTTCCAGTCGCCGAGGACGACGCGCTTGGCGGCCAGCGATGGCAATTCGTGGACGGCGGGGCGGTGGGTGTGGCCGTGGAGAATGCGCTGGCAGCCGCTCTCGGTGATGAGCCTGGCCACGGCGGCGGCGTTGACATCCATGATTTCGGCGGGCTTGCCGGCGGTGGCGGCCTTGCTGGCCTGCCTGGCCCGGTCGGCCCAGGCTTGGCGCTCGGCGAGGGGGCGGGAGAGGAAGTCCCGCTGCCAGGCGGGGTCGCGAACCATTTCGCGGAATTCCTGGTAGGGTTTGTCATCGGTGCAGAGCGCGTCGCCGTGGAGCAGCAGCCAATCCGCGCCGTCGACTTGCAGGCGGTACGGCTCGTGGATCAGGCTCGCCCCGCAGCGCGCGGCGTAGGCTTCGCCGATGAGGAAATCGCGGTTGCCGTGCATGAGGTGGATGTTCACGCCGCGGCCGGACAATGCCCGCAGCGACGCGGCAACCGTTTCCGCAAGCGGCGAGTCGGCGTCATCGCCGATCCACAGCTCGAACAGATCGCCGAGAATGAACAACTCCCGGCACTGGGCCGGCACCCTGGCGATGAAATCGACGAAAGCCCGGGTCAGGTCCGGGCGGGATTCCTGCAAATGCAGGTCGGAAATCAGCAGAACCGGCGCGGCTAGTATGGCGGGGAGCACGGTAGAGAGCACGGCGGAGGCCGCGCTCAGCTTTCGCCAGGCCCGGGCTGGGGTTCGTTTTCAGCCTCGGGCGCAGTTTCGAGTCCAGCCTCGACCTTGGCCGATTCGATCATGATCTCCTCCACTGGCACATCGCCATGCCCGCCCCGGGAACCCGTGGCGCAACCCTTGATCCGGTTGACCACGTCCATGCCTTCGACGACCTTGCCGAAAACAGCGTAGCCCCAGCCGCTTGGGGTTTTGTTGCGGTGGTCGAGAAAGGCGTTGTCGGCGACATTGATGAAGAACTGCGAGGAGGCCGAGTGCGGGTCGGAGGTTCGCGCCATGGCGAGGTTGCCTGTGAGGTTTTTGAGGCCATTGTCGGCTTCATTTTGAATTGGGGCCCGGCCCCGCTTGCTGGCGAGGCCCGAAGTGAACCCGCCACCCTGAATCATGAAGCCGTCGATGACCCGGTGGAACAGCGTGCC
>JAPOTO010000001.1 GCA_026709135.1 Gammaproteobacteria bacterium
CAGCTTTCGAGCACATGGTTTACGAAACTGGGAAGTCCCGGAATCAGGTCCGCGCTATGCAGCGGCTGCCACAGGAACCCGGTGTGCAGCACCTGCCGCAAAAAAGAATCGGCCCTCTCGGTGCCGCCCTCATGCTCACGCAACACCGCTTCCACGGCTTTGCGCAGGTTCAGCCTTGTAAATTGTCCCGAACTTCTTTCGATTCTAGTCCGGCTCAGTACGTCCCCGAGCAATTCGATGTCGCCGTCCCGCCAGTCGCGATAGCGGCTTTGATAGATTTTTCCACGAATTTCGTTTAGCTCATCCACGACATCTTTTACTTCGGTATTGGTGATCTTCAAGCGGTTGCCGGCCCCAGCCCTATCAAACAGTGCCTGCCCCCATTCCTGCAGAAAGTACGGATATCCTTGGCTGTGTTCGACCACTTTGTCGATGGCCCGCCGCTCGATGGACATGCCGGATGCCTTCAGGGGTTCGACAATCGCCTCCCGTGCCGCGCTTTGATCCAGCAACCCGATGCTCAGCCCCACGCTTCTGTCAAAAAAAGATGCCCCGGATTTTGCAAGTACATCCATCGTTCCCGGCGTGCCCGCGATCACAACCATCACTTTCCCAGTCTGGGAGTTTAGCGATTGTGTCATACTCAGCAAGATGCCGAGGCTGTCCGGGTCGCTTGCCGCCGCCTCGTCCAGCGTGACGAGCAGCGGTTGTTTGCGGCATTCATCTTCGAGCGCTTTTTTGAGGCTGGAAACCTGTCTTGGCAATTTCCATGTCGATTCGCCGCCACCAATGACGGCACCCAACTTGGCCGACACTTCATCGGGGTTTTTCAAATCGAATACTGAATCGATCAGCTCCAATGCGAATTCGCCCTCGCTGGCGGGCAGACTTCTGGAAAACTGTTGCAGCCTGACATTTTTAACTTTCTTCCGCGTTTGGCGTGCGCACCAATTGAGCAGCACGGTTTTGCCGCACCCTCTCGGCCCGATCATCAGGATCGATTGCGGTTCCTTCCCCTGCGCCAGATCGGTAATGCAGGTGGATATCTCTTGCTGTTCGAACTTGCGTCCCGCAATGTGGGGCGGCATTCTGCCGTAACCGGGCATGAATGGATTGCTGCGCATTTTTTCCGCAACTCCATGGGGTGAATGGCGATTATCGACCCCACCGGATCAAATATCAAGATCGGCGCAGATCGGCGCATGCTCGCGAACGAGCGCCTTGCCAACTCTTGCGACACTTCGGGGCATACTCGGCACGCTAGTCGCTCTCGCTAACCAACCGGCAGTCGATTTGGCGGCCTTCTCGGGTGATGTCGAACATGCGCGCGGGGAAGTGGTGCTTGGGAGCGTCGCGGAAATAGTGCTCCAGGGTGATTTTGACGACCGGGAAAGCGATTTCGCGCCAAGGGATTTCGGCTTCGGTGAAGAGTTTGACTTCGAGGGTTTCGGCGCTGAAGCCGAGGTTCATTTCTCCGATTCGGGCGCGGAAGAAGAGGTAGACCTGGTTGATCTGGGGCAGGTTGAACAGGGTGTAGAGCGACTCGCCTTCGAGGATGATCCGCGCCCCGGCTTCTTCCATCGTTTCCCGCGCCGCGCCGGCGTGGGTGGATTCGCCGTTTTCCATGAAGCCCGCCGGCAGCGTCCACTTGCCGAGCCTGGGCTCGATGCCGCGCTTGCAGAGCAGCACGCGGCCGTCATCGGCTACTGGCAGGGTGCCGACCACATTGCGCGGATTCTGGTAGAAGACCCGGTCGCATTGGGGGCAGTAATCGCGGATGCGGTTGTCGCCGCCGGGCACGACCCGGCTGATCGGGCCGGCGCAATCCGGGCAATACCTCATGCGCGCTTGATTTCGCAGTGCAGGCGAAAGCGCTTGGAGGTCATGTAAGCCTCGATTTCCCGCAGGCGTTTTTCGAGATCGCGGAAGCTCGCGGCGCAGGTCTCCGTTTTACCGCCCTCCCGGCCGGGCCGGGTTGCGGCCATGCCCGCCGCCGAATCGGCATCCGCCTCCGGCTCCGCCCGCCTGCCGCGGGATCGCCGCCTGCTGCGCCGCCGCCGCCGCTCGTCTTCGAGGAAGGGGTCCGGGTCGAGGAGGAAGATGCAGACGATGTAGCCGAACACGGTGAAGGGGCCGAACACGAACAGCGACAGCACCGTCAGCAGGCGGATCCAGAATGGGCTGACCTCGAGGTAGTCGGCGACGCCGGCGCAGACCCCGGCGAGGCGTTTGTCCCGGGTGTTGCGGTGGATCGGCTTGCGGTAGTCGAGCGAGCGGAAATGCGCCGAGGCCCGGGATGGGTCGAGGTTGTCCCAGGTGCGGTCCCGGAACAGGTCCCGGTCCATGCAGAACCAGAGGACGAAATACGCCAGGAAGAGCGATGGCCACAGCAGCACACCGATGACGAAGATCGTGCGCACCAGCGCCGCGGGCACATCGAGCCACTGCGCGATACCACTGCAAACGCCGAGCCAGACGGCGTTGCTTTTCTTCAGCCGCAGGCTATCCGGCGCGCTCATGCTGCTCCCTCCAGTTGGGCACTTCGGCATCGAGGATCGACTCCAGCACCCCGATGCGCTCGCCGAGTGAATCCGCCATCGCCGTTAGCTGCTCCAGATCCCGGCTGTCGCCGCCGCGCCTTTGGCGCCGGTGGCGGCGTTTGCCGGTGTCATCGTTGCCGCGGCTTTTGGCGATGCCGAGTTTGATCCACCAGGTGATGAATCCGAATACCATCCCCACCAGGGCGATGATGAAAGTGAAGACATTCATGTCAATGGCCTACTTGCTCTTCAGGCGATCTTTCAGTTCCCGCAGTTCCTGGTCGATGTTCTCTTCCCGCGCGAGTTCATCGAATTCGGCCTGCAAGCCCCTGTGCTCCACTTTGTCGCTGTCGATCTGGCCTTCCATCTGGTCGATCTTGCGCTCGTAATGCTCGAATTTATCCATGGCGTTGTCAATCGCCTGGTTGCTGAGTTGCTTGCGCACGTCGCGGCGGGTGCTCGTCGCCCGGGTACGCATGACGATGGTCTTCTGCCGGGCTCTTGCGTCGTTGAGTTTGTCCTGAAGCTGGTTGATCTCGCCATCGAGCTTGTCGAGGGTTTCGTCGAGCTTGAACAGGTCGGCCTCGGTGGCTTCGACCCGGGACTGGATCGCCGCCTTCTCGGCCAGGGCCGAGCGGGCCAAGTCCTCGCGGTCCTTGGACAGCGCGAGCTCGGCCTTGTATTCCCAGTCTTCCGCCTGGGCGCGCAACTGCTCCAGCCGGCGGGTCAGGGTTTTCTTCTCCGCCATCACCCGGGCGGTGCTTGAGCGCACTTCCACCAGGGTGTCCTCCATTTCCTGGATCACCATGCGGATCATCTTCTCCGGGTTCTCGGCCTTGTCGAGCAGGGCGCTGATGTTGGAGTTGATGATGTCGGTCAGTCTCGAAAAAATGCTCATTGCAGTGGTCTCCTGTTGATATCTGTTGATCGTCCAGGGCGGTTTTCATCGCCCTGGCCTACTAGGAGCAGGATGCGTGCCAATCCCGGGAAAATTTTTTAAGTCTATGAAAAATATAAAGTTATTATCGAAAGTGGAATCTGTGGAGAAATCCGAATGGCCAAAAATCCCAACATATGGTAGTTTGCGCCATCCGCATCGATGACTGTGGCTGGCGCAGGCAAGAGCAATGATCAATCGCGAATCCCCTTTGCGCATGATCGGCGAGGCCGCGAGCTTCCTCGAAATGCAGGAGCACGTGTCCCTCGTGGCGCCACTGCGCAAGCCGGTGCTCATCGTCGGCGAGCGCGGCACCGGCAAGGAACTCGTCGCCACCCGCCTGCACCATCTTTCCCGCCGTTGGGAGCGGGATTTCCTCAAGCTCAACTGCGCCGCGCTCAGCGAATCCCTGCTCGAGGCGCAATTGTTCGGCCACGAGGCCGGCGCCTTCACCGGCGCGGCGAAGATGCGCCGGGGCCTGTTCGAGCGCGCCGATGGCGGCACGCTGTTCCTCGACGAGCTCGCCAACACGAGCATGGCGGTGCAGGAAAAAATCCTGCGGGTGATCGAATACGGCGAGTTCGAGCGCCTCGGCGGCACCGGGACGATCGCGGTCGATGTGCGCCTGCTCGCGGCCACCAACGAAGACCTGCCCGGGCTCGCCCGCCGGGGCAGGTTCCGCGACGATTTGCTCGACCGCCTCGCCTTCGATGTCATCACCCTGCCGCCATTGCGCGAGCGGCGCGAGGATATCGCCATCCTCGCCGAGCATTTCGCCGTTGGCATGGTCAAGGAAATGGGCGGGGAGTATTTCGCCGGTTTCAGCCGCAAGGTGCTCGCGGCCCTGCTCGATTATCCCTGGCCGGGGAATGTGCGCGAGTTGAAGAA
>JAPOTO010000151.1 GCA_026709135.1 Gammaproteobacteria bacterium
GGTGGCTGAAGGGTGAGGCCCGGTCGGCGCAGCCGATGAAAAGCGCAGCTTTTCAAGGGCCGAACGGCTCGACATGGATGTCGAGACTGGGGATTGACGAAACCGGAGGCGTCGCGCCAAGGATGGCGGGCACAGCCCTTCAGAATCCGATTACCGCCGGAAAGCGAACGGAGCCGAGAGAAATCGAGGAACAAATGGAATACCTGATCGAATATGGCCTGTTTCTCGCCAAGGCGGGGACGGTGGTCGCCGCCATTGTGCTGGTGATCGCCGCCGCCGCGGCCGCGGGCAATCGGCGCCAGGGCGGCAGGCGCGGCCGACGCGGCCGCATCAAAGTCACCGAGCTGAACCGGCATGTCGATGAACTGCGCGACGCCCTGCGCGACAAAGTGCTGAGCAAGGCGCAATGCAAACAATTGGCCAAGGCCGAGAAAGCCGAGCGCAAAAAAGCCGCCAAGGAAGAGAAAAAGCGGACAAAGGCCGCAGTCGGCGGGGCGCCGGCCGAAGCCGGCAAACGCCTGTTCGTGCTCCGCTTCAAGGGCGACATGGCGGCGGAGAAAGTCGCTTCCCTGCGCGAGGAGATCACCGCCATCCTGTCGATTGCCGGCGAAGCCGACGAAGTGCTGTTGTGCCTCGAAAGCCCCGGCGGCATGGTTCACGCCTACGGCCTCGCCTCGTCCCAGCTTGCCCGCATCCGCAAACGCGGAATTCCCCTGACGATCTGTGTCGACAAGGTCGCCGCCAGCGGCGGCTACATGATGGCCTGCCTGGCCGACAAGCTTATCGCCGCCCCCTTCGCCATCATTGGCTCCATCGGCGTGGTTTTGCAGTTGCCGAATTTCCACCGCGTGCTGCGGCGCAATGAAATCGATTATGAGCTGATCACCGCGGGCGAGTTCAAGCGCACGCTGACGGTTTTCGGCGAAGTCACCGACAAGGCCCGGGGCAAGGCCCAGGAGGATGTCGACAACATTCATGGCCTGTTCAAGAACTGGGTCAAGGAGCACCGCCCCGCCGTCGATCTCGGCCGCATCGCCACCGGTGAAACCTGGGTCGGCACCCAGGCGATGGATCTGCGGCTCGTCGATGAAATCGGCACCAGCGACGAGAAAATCGTCGCCGCCTGCGCCGAGTGCAAGGTGTATGAGGTCGAGTACGTGATCCGCAGGCCGGCCCATGAGCGCCTCGGCCGCGCGCTCTACGCCGCCCTCGACCGGCTGCTGTTGAAATGGTCTGGCGCGCCGCCAAACACCCACTTTCAGTAACTCCGAAAAATCGAGGAAAATCGATGAGCGAAGAATTCAGGGCCTTTGAAGTCGTTGAAGGCGAAGACGGCCAGTTCAGCGGCCGCATCGTCAGCCGCGGAGTCGCGCAACTGCCGGCCGGCGAAGTGCTTGTGCGGGTGCGCTGGTCCTGCCTCAACTACAAGGACGCGCTCTCCGCCAGCGGCAACCGCGGCGTGACCCGCAACTATCCCCACACCCCCGGAATCGACGCCGCCGGGGAAGTGGTCGAATCCACCGGCGACGATCTCGCCCCCGGCCGGGAAGTCATCGTCAGCGGCTACGATCTCGGCATGAACACCGCCGGCGGCTTCGGCGAAATGATCCGCGTTCCCGCCAACTGGGTGCTGCCGCTGCCGGCCGGCCTGAGCGCCAGGGAAAGCATGATCATCGGCACCGCCGGCTTCACCGCCGCGCAATGTGTGGAGAAACTGCTGCGCAATGGACTCGGCAAAGACGACGGCCCGGTGCTTGTGACCGGTGCCAGCGGCGGCGTCGGCATTCTCGCGGTGGCCCTGCTCGCCAAACTCGGCTTCGCGGTGGCCGCGAGCACGGGCAAGGAAAGCAGCCACGCCCTGCTGCGCGAACTTGGCGCCACGGAGATCATCGACCGCGCTGTTCTCTCCGAAGCCAATCCAAGGCCCCTGCTCAAAGCGCAATGGGCCGGGGCCATCGATGTGGTGGGGGGCGTTACGCTCGCCAACGCGATCAAGGGATTGCGCTATGGCGGCAGTGTCGCCTGCTGCGGTTTGGTTGAATCGCCCGAGTTCCCCGCCACGGTGTTCCCCTTCATCCTGCGGGGGGCCAACCTGCTCGGCATCGATTCGGCGGAAGCTCCGCTTGAAGCCAAGGCCGCGCTGTGGCAACGGCTCGCGACGGATTGGAAACCCGCCGGCCTCGACCGCATCGCCAGCGAGATTGGCCTCGAACAACTCGGGGAAAGCCTCGGCGCCGTTCTCCGCGGCCAGGCCCTCGGCAGGTTTCTAGTGCGGCACGAGGGAAGCTCTGATTGAATCAGAGCTTCCCTAATCCCGGCGCAGCTTCGGATTGACCGCGATGGGGGTTGGGCACAGCATCACCACCAAGAACGACGAGACGAGGAAAGTCAAAATCGCCGCGCCCTGAATCGTCAGCGCCGCGGTCTCGCTGATCGAGCCAGCTTGAAAGGCGACGAAGGAAATCAGCAGCGAGAATTCGCTGATCTGGCCAAGCCGCAGCCCCGCGTCCCAAGCCAGCTCGCGCCGCTCGCTGAAACCCAGCAGCAAGGTGCGGAACACCAGCGGCTTCACACTCAGGGCCAGCGCGGCGAGAACCACCGCCGGCCAGATGAACTGGCCGAGCAAGTCGATATTGAATTGCGCCCCAAGCGAGAAAAAGAACAGGATCAAAAAGAAATCCCGCAGCGGTTTGAGCCGGTCGGAAAGATAGAGCGAAACCGGGCTCGTCGCCAGGCTGACTCCGGCGGCGAAAGCCCCCACTTCGGCGGTCAGCCCAAGCATCGCCGCGGTTTCCGCGATCCCCAGGCACCAGCCGATGGCGAGCAGGAACAGGTATTCGCGGAATTGGTCGTAGCGCGCGATCAGCGGCACGATGATGAAGCGCGTCATCCCCCAGGCGAGCAGCAGCAGCGCCGGAAAGGCGAGCAGGGTGCGCAGCACCGCGGCTTGCTCCAGGGTCCCCTGGTCGAGAAAGACGAGCAGGAAAATCGCGATGAAATCCTGCAACAGCAGGATGCCCACCATGAGTTCCCCCATGTGGCGCTGGTGCAGCACCGTGGTCGGCAGCAGCTTGATGCCGATGATGGTGCTCGAAAAAATCATCGCGAAACCGATCACCAGGCTGTCCTGGACTGAAAAAGCGAACAGCAATCCCGTGGCGAAGCCGAGCAGGAGAAACAGCAGCGAGCTGATCAGGGTGATCCAGAAGGTGTTGCGCAGGGTCGCCATGAGTTTGACCGGCTGCATGTCGAGGCCGAGCAGGAACAGCAGGAAGAGGATGCCAATTTCGGCGATGTCGGCGAGCAGGACGGCATCGGAAATCCAGCCGAAACCGAATGGCCCGAGCAGAATGCCGGCGACGATATAAGCCACGAGCAGCGGCACCCGCAGGAACAGCGCCGCCGTCGACAGCACGGTGGCGCCGGTGAAAATCAGGAAAAAAGAGAAGAGAAGCGATTCGGCGCCCATCTTTCACGTCGCCCGGCAATCAGCCACCGATTGTAAACAATGCCGATTTGCTTTGTCAGCGAAGCCGCGACTCCCGCTGTGCCTGTCATCGGTCATTCTGCGCGCGGAGACGCGGGGCTCGGGGCCGCTCAATCGAGATTGGGGGCGAGGAGGCGGCGCAGGGGTTCGGGGTCGGTTTGCTTGCGCCGGGCCAGGTCATCGACTTGGTCGGCGCCGATTTTGCCGACTGGGAAGTATCTGGCTTCTGGATGGGCGAAGTACCAGCCGGTGATGCTCGCGGCGGGGAGGGTGGCATAGCTTTCGGTCAGCTTCATGCCGATCCGGCTTTCGGCCTCGAGCAGGCGGAGCAGGGTGGTTTTTTCGCTGTGGTCGGGGCAGGCGGGGTAGCCCGGGGCGGGGCGGATGCCGCGGTATTGTTCGCGGATCAACTCGTCCCTGCCGAGGTTTTCCTGCGGCGCGTAGCCCCAGAATTCGCGGCGCACGCGCTCGTGCAGGCGCTCGGCGAAGGCTTCGGCGAGGCGGTCGGCGATCGCCTTGCCCATGATGGCCTGATAGTCGTTGCCTTCGGCCTCGAAGTGGCAAGCGAGGGCCTCGGCGCCATGCACGGCCACGGCGAAGCCGCCGAGATAATCGGTTTCGCCGCTGGATTGCGGGGCGATGAAATCGGCGAGGCAGCGCTGCGGCTCGCCGGCTGATCGCGCGGCTTGCTGGCGCAGGAAGTGGAACATCGTCTCGGGTTCATTTTCGCCGCCCCGCACTTGCACATCGTTGTGGCCGACGCGGTTCGCCGGCCACAGGCCGAATGCCGCCGCCGCGGTCAGCGATTTCTCCGCAATCACCTGGTCGAGCAGTTCGTTGGCGTCGG
>JAPOTO010000178.1 GCA_026709135.1 Gammaproteobacteria bacterium
GCCGCCGCCATCGGCTCGGCACCGCCGCTGCTCGCGCAGGACGAGGAAACGCTTGAGGAGATCATCGTCACCGGATCGTATATCCGCCGCACGAGCTTCGACGGCACCAAGCCGGTGCAGGTGATCAATCAGGAAACGATCGAGCGGATCGGCGCGGCGCAGCCGGTCGATGTGCTCAAGGAACTGACCGTCAACAGCGGCTCGCAGTTCTACAACGAAACCAACAACCGGGCCGGCACGGCGATGTTCAATGTGCGCAACCTCGGCCTCGGCTCGACGCTGACCCTGCTCAACGGCAAGCGCGCCGGCATCGCGCCGGTGGCCGACGACACCGGCACCGACTATCTCGACATCAACCAGTTTCCGATCACGATGATCGAGCGCATCGAAGTGCTTACCGACGGCGCCTCGGCGCTCTACGGCTCCCAAGCCGTGGCCGGCGTGGCGAACATCATCACCCGCAAGGGCTTTGAAGGCTTCGAGCTCAGCGGCAGCTATTCGGACTCCCTGATCGAGCAGCAGGACATCGGCTTCGCCGCCGGCGCCCAGTTCGACCGTGGCGGCTTCAACATGTACGCGAGCTGGTATCAACAAGACGACCTGTTCCGCTCCGACTTCGACTGGCTCAACGCAAGGCTCAATCCGAGCCCGGCCGAGTCGCGCTTCCTGTCCTCCACTGGTTCGCCGGGCACCTACCGTGGCGCCACCGTGAACAGGGCCGGCAACGCGGTTCCCACCGGCGGAAACCGCGTTCCTGACCCGGACTGCGAAGCCGCCGGCGGTGTCCTGCGCAGCGCGAGCGACTCACGCTGCCGCTATCTCTTTGTCGACCAAGTGTCGATCATTTCCGGCGAAGAACGGGTGCAGGTGTTCAACGAGTTCGAATGGGAGTTCAGTGACCAGTTGCGCTATTACGCCGAGGCGAGCTATTCCAACAACCGCATCGAGCGCGGCAGCGGCGGCGCCACCATGAACACCGGCCAAGCCGTCGGCGGAGGCTTCTTGATTCCGGCCTCGCACCCGTTCAACTTCTTCATCCAGGATCCCGACAAACCCAATGACATCGTTTATGTCGGCCCGCACGCCTGGGACAACGATATCCACACCGCGACGGACCTGCAAGCCACAGCGCGCCCGCTGGGCCGGGAAGTCAACAACACCCCCCTGACCCAGTACATCAAGCGCGAGTTGAACTATTCGCGCTTCCTTAACGGCATCGAGTTCGATATCAGCGACACCTGGAGCATGGATCTGTCCTATGGCTGGGCAAAATCCACACGCACCACCAACGCGCCGCACAACTACCGCTCCGATGTGTTCCAGGACCTGGTCAGATCAGGCGAATGGAACCCCTTCGGCACGCGACTGGCCAGTCCCGGACTCGTTTCGCCGAAGGACATGACCAGCGTGGCCGGCACCAGCGACATCACCCTGGCCAAGTTCGACACGCCTTCGTCGAGCAATGCCCGGGTGCTTGAGCAGGTCACCGACCTGGTATTCACCGGCGATCTGTTCGAGTTCAATGGCAACACCGTGCAGGGAGCCTTCGGCAGCCAATACCGCGATGTGCAGATTGATATCTACGGCGACTCGCTGTCGTCCGCGGGCGAAGCCAACGAAGCCAGCATCTCCGGCCCGGTCAGCGGCGCCCAGGATGTCTGGGCGATTTTCGGCGAGATCGCGGTGCCGGTGACCGATACGCTGGAATTGCAGCTTGCTGTGCGGCGCGAGGATTACGGCGGCAGCATCGGCGACACCACCGACCCGAAAGTCGCTTTCGAGTTCCGCCCGCTCGACTGGCTCGGCTTCCGCGGCTCCTGGGGCACTTCCTTCCAGGCGCCCACTGTGCGGCAAACCGCCTCGGCGACCTCTTCGGCCTTCATCGACGACCCCGCCTCGCCGACCGGACCCGGCGGCAGCACGGTGTGCGTCTCGACCGGCTTGAACAACAACATCACCGTGTCGGTTCAGGGCTCGCCGGATTTGGCGCCGCAGGAGTCCGAGAACTTCAACTTCGGCGTGGTTTTGCAGCTTGAGAACAACTTCAACGCCAGTGTCGACTACTTCAACTTCGACTACCAGGACCTCATCGCGCAGTCCGCGGGCGCCCAGGCGATCGTCGATAACGACTGCGCGGACGATGGCATACCCAACGATCCGCGGGTGATCCGCGACGCCGGCGGCCAGTTGCGCCAGGTCAACACCGAGTTCGTCAACATCGGCTCGGTGGAGACCAGCGGTTTTGACGTCAATCTGGCTTGGGATGTCGATGTCGGGGCGGGCGACTTGTTCCTCAACGCCGCAGCCACCTATGTGACCGAATTCGCGGTCCAGGACGGCTCGAGAAGTTACGACGGCGCGGGCAGCCGCAACTTCCGCAACAACTTCTCGACCCTGCCAGAGTTACGGGCCCATTTCGGCGCAACCTACTCGTGGAACGACAGCAGCGTGACCGCCAAGTTCCGCCATATCGACGAGTACCGCAACGACCAGAGCAACAACGGCATCGTCGAGGCTTGGAATGTGCTTGACGCCCAGTACAACCAGGTGTTCCCCGGGCTGCTCGGCCTCGGCGACACCTCGGTCACGGTGGGCGTCAACAACCTCCTCGACGAGGATCCGCCGAGGCTGACGCGGCTCGACGCCAGCGGCAGGGAATTGCCGCCATTCGCGCCAAGCGCGGGTGGTGTCATCTACAACGGCGCATCGGACCGACCGGGCTATGACGACCGCGCCGGCCACGACCTGCGCGGCAGAATCGTCTACGTGCGGTTCACCCAGGACTTCTGAGCCAGCGGTTCCGCAGCTGCGCTTCGCTCCACACAGAGCGGAGCGTGGCCGCGGAGTCTTCCAAATGACACGAACCCTGATTTGCCTTGGCGCATTGCTTGCCGCGGCGGGTGCCGCCGCGCAAACCGCCTCCCAGCGGGAACTCGAAGCCTGCTTGGCGATCGAACGCGCGATCACAAGCCTCGATTGCTTTGAGGCGCTGACGCTGCGGGGGGCGGCAACGCAAAGTGCCGATCCCGCGCAAGCCGCCGCGGAAGAACCCGCGCAATCGCGCCAAGTGGCGCCGGAACCGGCGTCCGAAATGGACGTTGGGCAGGCGCTCGAAGCAGTTGTCGAACCGACGAGCCCCGAAGCGGTTGCAGAACCGAGCCCCGACACCAGCCCGGACCGGCTCGAAAACATCGGCGCCGAGCAATTGCCCGGCAACCGTCGCGAAGAACAGGCGCGGGAGGGGAGCGGCATCGTCGCGACCGTGACCGAAGTCCGCGAAGGCCCCCGCGGAAACCTGCTGTTCCACTTGGAAAACGGCCAAGTCTGGCGGCAGATCGAAGCCCGCCATGTGCCCTTGCCCGAGGATGCGCCCTTTCCGGTGAGCATCTCCCGGGGATTTTTCGGCGAGTACCGGCTGCGCGTGGGGGGCGAGGGGCGGCTCGTGCGCATCCGCCGCATGCAATAAAAAGTGCGATAATCGGCGGCGTGCAAAAACTCGACATCAGCCGCAGCCTCTCCTCGCTGTTCCCGACGCTGCTGGTCGTGCATGACTGGCCCGGCAGCGAGTCGCTCAACGGGCAACTCGCCGAATTGCTGCTGGCGAGGGAACGCTCGCCCGGCGCCCTTGGAAATGCAGGCGCGCACCGCTCCAACGCCGGCGGCTGGCAGTCGGCCGGCAATCTGATCGCCTGGCCCGATGCGCCGGTCAAGGAACTCAAGCGGCGCATCGAGACCATCGCATTCGGCCTAATCGACCAAATCATCCGCGACACCGGCCGCCAACGGCAATTCCGCCTGCTCATCGACGCCTGGGGCAATATCAACCGCAATGGCGACTACAATGTCGTGCACACCCACCCGAACTGCATGTGGTCGGGTGTCTATTACGTGACCAAGGGCAATCCCGATTCAGCGATCCCCCAGAACGGCCTGCTCGAACTGCTCGACCCGCGCGAGGCGGCCAATTACCTCCAGATCCGCAACACGGTCCTCGACGGCCGCGAATTCATCGACAATGTGCCCGGCCGCATGCTGCTGTGGCCAAGCTGGATGAAGCACATGGTCCACCCCTACACCGGCGAGGGCGAGCGAATCTCAATCGCCTACAACGTCAATGTGGTGGAAGAAACTCCCGGCATCTGAGCCGCTCTGCGCACGAAATGACTGGCCTTAGTCGCCGTCTGGCTGGGTGGGGTTCAGCGGGCGTGCGAGACAGGGTGAGGCCCGGTCTGCGAAGCAGGCGAAAAGCATCGCTTTTCGAGGGCCGAACGGCTTGCCATGTATGGTCCGCCCCGCGTTTGCAAGGGTGAAGTTTCGGGAGGGACAAGACAA
>JAPOTO010000221.1 GCA_026709135.1 Gammaproteobacteria bacterium
ACCAGGCAAGCGTCGGCGCACCCCTGCACGCCCGGGTCACCATCAGCGGGAGGTTTTAGGAAAGCGCAGGCGGGAAAACGGGAACGCTTCAGTTTTCCACTTCGAAATGAATGATTTCGGTGAAATCGTGCCCCTTGAAATTCCCCGCCCGGTCGTAGACGGTCATATCGGCCAGGCCCCAGGTTCCCGGCGCTGATCCAGCGGGAAGCAGCACCGACCAGGTGTATTTGGTCCATTCCGACGGAGAGTCCGCGGGAAACAAATCATTCCAGCCGTCAGGCTGGACCCAGAAGTTATGCTCGATCCCCTGCGGGTCGCGCAGATTCAGATTGGTGAAACGGAAGCCTGAAATGTTGTCGCGCACGCGGAATTCGAGCGTTACCAACGTTTCGCCGTTGGGATCTTCCGGGCGGGTCGGTTCGCCGCTGATCTGAATATTGGCGACATCCAACGCCGGCGGGTCGAGATCGGGATTCCGGGTCACAACCTGTATTTTCGGCGCCGCCTCGTCGATTTCGCGGTCCCGGGTCGTGGTCTCGGTGGTGTTGGCGTTATCGGGGCGGAAATACACTCTTCTCTCGTTCAAGGCGACATCGGCCATCCTGAAATAATCTAGGGAATAGACCGACGAGGGCATGTAGTGCGGCACCACAAAACTGACCCGGCAGCGTTTCGCGCCGGGATCGTATCGCCCGTATTCGTCCAGCGCTTGTGATCCCCGTTGGCCCGCGTTGAGGATGGCTTGACATGTATCCATCGTCTCGGGCGGTTCGTCGACTTCCCAGCTCGCCTCGATGTATTGCACCTCGCGGCCTTCGGCGACGCCCGGCGCCAAGGAAAGCGTCGCGGTATCGGGCACATACTCCGGTGGCTGGACGTCCTCGAGCGGGTTGTCGATGTAAAGGCTCCAGCCGAAATCGTTGATGCCCCCCAACCGCTCGTTGCCTTGTTCGTCGAACAGACTGATCTGGTCCGGGCGCCAGTATCCCGCCTTCACGTGCTTGCTCAGTGTCACGCTTCCCCGCAAGACCGTTCCCCCGGAGCCGTTTCCGTTCACCGGTTGCAATCTGAGGTCAACGAATGTGCCCGCTTCGCTGACGATTCTGGTGTAGGCCCCGGAGGCGTTGTCCAACTCCCCGTCTAGCGTGTGCAAGCCAATCGTCACCGTTACGCGCTTGTCTTCCTCCGGCGCGCCCTCGGCGAGGATGCGCACCTCGCGTATCTTGCCGGGAAACACATAATCCGGGTACAGGTTGTAGACTTGGAAGGTCAGATCCTCGCGAATCCGCGCGATATAGAAATTGCCCTGCATGATGCGGTCGCGGATGAACTCGTACTTGCCGAGCGAGCGCGAGCGCAACTTGTCCGGGTTCAGGACGAAGAAGGAAATCGACTCCGCCATGTCTTCGTCGGGGTTCTTCTTGTGCGCGTAGGCGCTGACGAATTCGGTCTGCTTCGTTGTAGACCAGCCGTCGGGGTCATTCGGGTCCGCGTACCAGCCGCCGAGTTCGGTCCAGTCCGCCTTCAATTGCGCATCGAACAGATGCGCCCAGAGAAAATGCGCTTTCTCGTGCAGAATCAGGCGATGCATATGGGCCACATTGGAGAGGAAGGCCTTGTCCATGAACTCGATGTAGCCCTGCTCGGTCCAGGCGATGGCCGGCGCACCGGGAATGAAGGGATTGGGGGTTCCATCTAGGCGCCGCACAAGCAGCCGCAGGCCCGGAATCGAGTGCATTCCAACTGGCATTTCCTCCAACATGTTGATGATCGAGACGATCTCCTCGGGATGGAACTGCTGGAAGCGATGCCCCGACTCGCCGGTCAATTCGCGGTAATCCGCGTCGTCGCCGATCAGGGTGGAAACGCCGTACCGCTCCTTGAGAATCTTCTCGAACGCTTCCTCATCGCGGCCGTTGTCGGTAACGAAACGCGCGGCGGCGTGATGCAGCCGCCGGGAGTGGTACAGCCCGCGCTTGCCGTTGACGATCGCCTGCCTGGGACTCGCGTTGACGAAGGCATCCTCGGCGACCCGCACGGTGCGGACCCCGTCGCTGCCGCGCGATATGCGGATGTCGTCGGCGATGTGCCCCGGGACGATCAGCCACCTGCTTGCTGGAAAATCCGGGTCCGGCCGCAGCCGGTCGCGCTGCCGCTGGGGAATCGCCTCCATGGTGCGCAACAGCCGGTAGGCGTGTTCATCGGTCCAGAACCGGTCGCCCTGGTTCACTAGGGTGATGTTGTAGTCTTCGAGCAGTTGATCGGCGGAGGCGCCGTCGGCCGCAACGGCGTCGCCGCCGAGGAATTCGACTGCAAACGGCTCGTTGACTTGCGAGGAGTAGACGCGGCCGGCGGTGCTTTGATCCTCCTCCCAATGAAACTCGAACACGTTCTTATCGAGCGCATGCAGCGCGAAGCTTGCGCTCGATGTGGACACCGTCCCGTCGGCACCGACCGAGATCATCCGCGCCGGCGGCGGGCGGAATCCCACCTTGCGCACCGAAACGGTGTATTCGCCGGCGCTTAGGCCAAAGACCTCGAATTTTCCGTCATTGGCCGGATTGACGGTGCGGAGCGTGTCGAACCGCTCGATCACCACGGTGGCGTCGTCGAGCGTCGCGCATTCCCCGCATTGCACCAGACCCTCGAAAGCGAATCGGTCAACGGCCGCGGTTTCCCGCCCGCTTTCCGGCCCGACGACCGCCCGCCCGGCGGCGTCGTACAATCCCAAGCTTCCACTCATCGCCAGATTCGATGAACCATCGAACAACAGATAGCGCGTGGTCCAGCCTTCGAGGTCGAGCACGAGCGGGAAAATCGTCGCGCCCGCGCCCGGCAGGGCCGATTCGTTCGCCGGCGGCGTCGCCGCGATCTTCAACTCGTCTCTTTCGTTGACGAGGATGCGCATGGCGGCGATCGCCACATCGCTCCCGGAGCGCACCCGGAGCACGCCGGCGTGGGTCTCCGGCAAGTCGAAAACCCGATCGAGCAGTACCACCGTCTGGCCCGGCGGCGGCAGCGTCAGGGAATGGGGCCGAATCGACACATCGCCGTCGAGTTCGGCGAGTCGCAGTTCGACATCGGCCGCCGCGGCCCCGGGATTGGCGAGGGCGACGGCGAGCCTGACCGAGCCGGGCGCCCCCGCCGCGCCAGCCGCTTCGGCATAAACGCGAAACGCGGTTCCCGCCCGCACCGCCGCAATGCCGGCGTAGGCAACCGTCTTCCCATTCGCCGCGAAGGAGGTGATCGCCAAGCCTTGCGGAGCAACATCGCCGGCGGCGGGAACCACCCGCGCCGAACCGATAAAGGCCCCCACGGATGAACTCGTGAATTTCAGGTGGCCACCAGGGGGAATCGAATAGTCGAGGCTCGCGGCGCCGCTGTTCTGGCTCAGCGGCGCGGCCGCCGGGGCGTCGCCGCGCTCGTTGAAGAAGCGCAGCTCGCCACTGATCGCGCGCCGGGTCGGATTCATCAGCACGATGTCGGTTGACCAGCCCTCTCCCGCCGCGAAATAGGGAAAATGGACCGCATCCGACCCGCCGGCTGCGGTGGGCGGGGCCACTGGTATCGCGGTGAGCAGGAACTCGCCAGCCTCGTTGCTGTGCCCGCGCAATGCCTGGACCGCCACCGGCACCGACGATTCGAAAGTCAGCACGCCGCTGAAGGAGGCGGGCTGGGACTGGGATGCGCCGATTTCAAACGGGGCGCGGTCGAGAAACGACGCGAATTGTTCGCCCGGCTCGATCACCACCTCGCCGGCGGCGGATCCGGCGCCGCTTGCGTCGGTGAAGCGGAACCGAACTTCAGCGGATGTCTCGCCAGGGTTGGCGATGGCCAGGACGGTTGTGGCGGGGCCCTCCACCTCGGCGAACACCCGGCCAGAGGCAACCGGCTCGGATACCGGAAGCGCGATCTCGGACAGGAGCACCCCGCCGCCATCGCGGAACTCAATGACTGCGAAACCATCTGGCGCCGCCGAGTCGGGGTCCGCGAGAATACGGCCATAGCCAAGGCCGACACTTTCCCCGGAGTCGTTTACGGTGGGCTGTCCCCCGCCAGGCTGGATCGAGAACGAGGCGGGCCTCGAAGCGGAATCGGCGAGCGACCAGAGCAGCGAGGCGAAGCAGATTGCAACGAGCGGGGCAACGATCCGCATGAACCGGCCTCCACCATCTTTCTGATTATCCAAGCCACCCTATCACAATATTCACAGTATCGGCAAATCGCGGGGGAGCCCTACTCCCCCTGCACGACCTCGTTGCGGAGCGTGCCGATGCCTTCGAGTTCGACTTCGTAGACATCGCCGG
>JAPOTO010000149.1 GCA_026709135.1 Gammaproteobacteria bacterium
CAGCAAGCGCCGGATGTCGCCCAAGACGGTGGCCAGGTGGGTGGCGAAGCGACCGCCGTCGGCGCCGTTGACGGCTTTGTGGTCGTAGGTGAGGGTCAGGGGGAGCATGGTTCGGGGGGTGAATTCGCTGCCGTTCCAGACGGGTTTGACGGCGGTGCGGGCGACGCCGAGGATGGCCACCTCGGGGGTGTTGACGATGGGGATGAAGCCGGTGCCGCCGATGGCGCCGAGGCTGGAGATGGTGAAACCCGCGCCTTGCATGTCTTCCGGGGTCAGCTTGCGCTCCCGGGCCTTGGCCGATAACGCGGCGACTTCCCCGGCGAGTTGCCAGAGATTTTTGCGGTCCACATCGCGGACCACCGGCACGAAGAGGCCGGCATCGGTGGCGACGGCGACGCCGATATGGATGTATTTTTTCTGGATCGCGTATTCGCCCGAGGAGTGCAGCGAGACGTTGAACCGCGGAAACTCCGCGAGGCAGGCGGCGCAGGCCTTGAGCAGGAAGGGCAATGGCGTGAGTTTGACGCCCCGGGCTTCGGCCTCCCGCTTGAGGCTGGCGCGGAAGGCTTCAAGCTCGGTGACGTCGGCCTCCTCGAACTGCGCCACCTGGGGCACGGCGAGCCAATTGCGGTGCATGTTGGCGGCGGTGGATTTGGCGAGTTTGGAACGTTTGACTTGTTCCACCTCGCCGAAGCGCGAAAAGTCGATATCGGCAATCGCCATGGGCATCGGGCCGCCCGCGGGTTCGCGCAGGCTGGTCTTGACGAATGCGTGGACGTCCTCCTTGACGATGCGGCCCTTGGCGCCGCTGCCTTGCACCCGGGTCAAATCGACACCGAGTTCCCGCGCGAGTTTGCGCACCGCGGGGCCGGCGTAGACATTGGCGCCGCTGGCTGCCTCGGCAGCGGTTGCCGCCGGGGGACTGGGCGGCGTGCCTGGCGCGCTTGGCATGCTCGGCACCGGCGGGGGCTGGGAGGCCGATTGGGTCGTGGTAGTGGCCGGCGGGTCAACCGGCGCGGCGGGTTCCGGCGAAGCCTTTTGCGCCGCGGCCGGCGGCTCAACCGGCTCGATGGGTTCTGCCGGGGCTGGCGCGGCTTCGGGGCTGGCTGTTGGCGCGGTTTCCGCCATCGGCTCATCGGCCGCGGCCGATTCCGCGGCGGCGGATTCGTCGGATGCGGCGGCGGCGCCACCGTTGGCGGTTTCAAGCGTCAGAATCGCGGCGCCGGTGGCGACCGGGTCGCCAAGGTTGACGGCGATCGCCTTCACCACGCCGGCCATGGGCGCGGGAATCTCCATCGCCGCCTTGTCACTTTCGAGCACGACGAGGGAATCGTTCTCCGCCACGGCCTGCCCCACCGCCACGGGAATCTCGATCACTTCCACATCGCCCGCGTCGCCGAGATCGGGCACCTTAATGATTTCAGTTGACAATTCGGCTTGCCCTCATTGATCCAGGGGGTTGGGTTTTTCCGGGTCGATGCCGGCGCTTTTCATCCACTTGCCGATTTCGGCCTGGCCCACCACGCCCTTGCCGCGCAGTTCGGTCAGCGCCGCGAGCACGATGAAGTTGTGATCGACCTCGAAGTGCCCCCGCAGTTTTTCGCGGCTGTCGCTGCGGCCGAAGCCGTCGGTGCCGAGCACCCGGTAGCTGTCCGGCACGAACTGCCGGATCTGGTCAGAATGCAGCTTCATGTAGTCTGTGGCGGCGATCACCGGGCCTTCGCGCCCGGCGAGTTGCGCGGTCACCCAGGGCGGTTCGGCCTTGCCGGCGGCATCGAGCAGTTTGCGGCGGGCGGCCGCGAGGGCGTCCCGGCGCAACTCGTTGAAACTCGTCACGCTCCACACATCCACCGGAACGCGGTAGTCCTTGCGCAGAATCGCCGCCGCCTTGCGCACTTCCCCGAGAATCGCCCCGCTGCCAAGCAGGCGCAGATGGAAGCCGGCCGCGGCCTTGCCGGAAACCCGGTAATCCTTTGATGCGCCATCCTCAAGCAGATACATGCCGCGGATGATGCCCTCCTCGCTGCCTGGAACGAGCTCGGGATGATGGTAGTTCTCGTTCATCGCGGTGATGTAGTAGAACACCGATTCGCACTCCCGGTACATCCGGCGCAGGCCATCCTGGATGATGACCGCGAGCTCGCAGGCGTAGGCCGGGTCGTAGCTGACGCAGTTGGGGATGGTGCCGGCGAGCAGGTGGCTGTGGCCATCCTGGTGTTGCAGGCCTTCGCCATTGAGCGTGGTGCGGCCCGCGGTGGCGCCGATGAGGAAGCCCCGGGCCTGGCTGTCGCCGGCGGCCCAGCACAGGTCGCCGACGCGCTGGAAACCGAACATCGAATAGAAGATATAAAACGGAATCAGCGGACAATCGTTGGTGCTGTAGGAGGTTCCGGCGGCGAGCCAGGCCGAGAAAGAGCCAGCCTCGGTGATGCCCTCTTCGAGCATCTGGCCCTTCTTGTCTTCGCGGTAATACATGATCTGCTTGGAATCGGCGGGGTCGTAGAGCTGGCCGGCCGAGGAGTAGATGCCCAACTGGCTGAACATGCCTTCCATGCCGAAGGTGCGCGCCTCGTCGGGGATGATCGGCACCACGCGCCCACCGATGGTTTTATCCTTGCACAGGCTGCTCAACATGCGCACAAAGGCCATGGTGGTGGAAAACTCGCGCTTGCCGCCGCCTTGCAACTGGTTTTTGAATATCTCGGGACCGGGAACGTCGAGCGGCCGGGCTTCGGTCCTGCGCCTCGGCACCGGGCCACCGAGATTCTTGCGCATCTTGCGGGTGTAGGCGAGTTCCGGGCTGTCTTGCCCGGGGCGGTAATAGGGCATGTCTTTGAGTGCTTCGTCGCCGATGGGGATGCCGAAGCGGTCGCGGAACTTGCGCAGCGAGTCGAGATCGAGCTTCTTCACCGAGTGGGTGGCGTTCTGGGCTTCGGCGGCGGCGCCGAAGGCGTAGCCCTTGACGGTCTTGGCGAGAATCACTGTTGGCTTGCCCGTGGTGCGCACGGCCTTGGCATAGGCGGCGTAGACCTTGAAGGGGTCGTGCCCGCCGCGGTTCAGGCCCATGATGTCCTCGTCGGAGAGATGCTTCACCATGTCGAGCAGGCGCGGATCCTTGCCGAAGAAGTGCTTGCGGGTGTATTCGCCGCCGCGGCTGGCGTAGTTCTGGTATTCGCCGTCGACAACCTCGTTCATGCGCTGCTGCAGGATGCCGTCGTGGTCGGCTTGCAGCAGCGAATCCCAGTGGCGGCCCCAGATCACCTTGATGACCTGCCAGCCGGCGCCGCGGAACACCGACTCGAGTTCCTGGATGATTTTGCCGTTGCCGCGCACCGGGCCGTCGAGCCGTTGCAGATTGCAGTTGATGACGAAGATCAGATTGTCGAGTTCTTCCCTCCCCGCCTTGCTGATGGCGCCGAGGGACTCCGGCTCGTCCATCTCGCCATCGCCGAGGAAAGTCCAGATCTTGCGGTCGCCGGCGGCGAGCAGGCCGCGGCTGTCGAGGTATTTCATGATGTGGGCCTGGTAGATCGCCTGGATCGGGCCCAGCCCCATGGAAACCGTCGGGAACTGCCAATAGTCGGGCATCAGCCAGGGATGGGGGTAGGAGGACAGGCCCTTGCCATCGACTTCGCGGCGGAAGTTGTCGAGTTGCTCTTCATCGAGGCGGCCTTCGAGGAAGGAGCGGGCGTAGATTCCCGGCGCCGAATGGCCCTGGAAATAGATCAGGTCGCCGGGGTGGTCGTCGGTGGGGCCGCGGAAGAAGTAGTGGAATCCGATCTCGTAGAGCGTCGCCGAACTGGCAAAGGTGGAGATGTGGCCGCCGATGCTGCCGTCCCGGGTGTTGGCGCGCTGGACCATGGCCAGCGCGTTCCAGCGCACGATGCCGCGGATGCGGCGCTCCATGAACAGGTCGCCGGGGAGGCGGTCTTCCTCATGTGGGGGGATGGTGTTGCGGTAGGGGGTGGTGAGGCTGGCGCCGTTGCCGTTGCCATCGTGGATGGAAAGCCAGTTGGATAGCCGCTGGATCAGGTAGTCCGCCCGTCCGGGGCCCCATTCGTCGGCGACGGCGCGCAGGGCGTCGAGCCATTCCCGCGTTTCTTCCGGATTCGCGTCTTGCCCTTCAATCATCAAGTTTTCCCGTTGCGCGCCACCCGCTGTTGTTGTGTGTGGGGGATTTTCGGCAGGCGCGAACTATACCGCATCGGGGTGGGGTTTTGCATCTG
>JAPOTO010000016.1 GCA_026709135.1 Gammaproteobacteria bacterium
ACCCGCTCGAAGCCAAGCAGACCCGCTCGAAGCCACCGCAGCCACAAAATCCATCCCAGCCGCAGCTAAGCTATTGACATTTCCACCCCAAATGGCAGAATCCCCACCGTTTTGCGGAACGCGGCAACTTCACGCGCTTCCGCGGGCCCGCGCCCTTTGACGACAACCACCCGCAGCGAAGGGGCCGGGTCGCACCGGTGGCAAACCATCCGCCGCCGAGATTCCTGTCAACCTGTCACAGACCGGCGGGCCAGCCCATGGCTGGCTGGGCAAGTTCATTTATGACTTGCCGGGCAAGTCCATTGATGATTTGCCGCCGCCGCAGACTGTTTCAGCTTGTTCAAGGGCAAGGATGAGGAGAATGGGGGAAATGAACAAAACCGCGGCACAAGAGCCAGAACTGCTTTCCGGCGGCGAGATGCTGATCCGGGCGTTGCGCGACGAGGGCGTGCGCATCCTCTTCGGCTATCCCGGCGGCGCCGCGCTGCATATCTACGACGCGCTTTTCCGCCAGCAGGATGTGGAGCATATCCTCGTGCGCCACGAACAGGCCGCCACCCATGCCGCCGACGGCTACGCCCGGGCCACCGGCAAGCCCGGCGTTGTGCTCGTGACTTCCGGCCCCGGCGCCACCAACGCGATCACCGGCATCGCCACCGCGTATATGGATTCGATCCCGCTCGTGGTCATCTCCGGCCAGGTCGAAAGCCGCATGGTGGGCACCGACGCCTTTCAGGAAACCGACATGGTCGGCATTTCCCGGCCCATCGTGAAGCACAGCTTCATGGCCCGCAACGCCGCCGAAATCCCCCTGCTGGTGCGGAAAGCCTTCCACATCGCCACCACCGGCCGCCAGGGCCCGGTCGTCATTGATATCCCGAAGGACGCCACCGACCCCCGGGTCAAGCTGCCCTACGCCTATCCCGGCGAGATTCGCCTGCGCTCGTATTCGGTTCCCGAGCGGGGCCACCCGCGGCAGATCCGCAAGGCCGTGGAAGCCCTGCTCGGCGCCAAGCGTCCCATGCTCTACAGCGGGGGCGGCGTGATCCAGGGCGATGGCGCCGAGGCGCTGACCCGATTCGCGAGGCTGCTCGGCTTTCCCATCACCAACACCCTCATGGGGCTTGGCGCCTACCCGGCATCCGACCCGCAGTTTCTCGGCATGCTCGGCATGCACGGCACCTATGAGGCCAACATGGCGATGCACCACTGCGATGTGCTGCTGTGCGCCGGCGCCCGCTTCGATGATCGCGTCACCAATTCCGATGTGAGCAAGTTCTGCCCCGACGCGACGATTTTGCACATCGACATCGACCCGGCTTCGATTTCGAAAACCGTGAGCGCCGACATCCCCATCGTCGGGCCGGTCGCCTCGGTGCTCGAAGACATGATCGCCGAGGTCGAGCGCGGCAAGGCCGGCCCCGACCCGGAGGCGCTGAAAGCGTGGTGGGAGCAAATCAACCGTTGGCGCGAGAAGGATTCGCTGCGCATCCCCGAGCCGGAAAACGGCCTGATCAAACCCCAGCAAGTCGTCAAGCTCGTCCATGAACTGACCGGAGGCGACGCCTATGTCTCCTCCGATGTCGGCCAGCACCAGATGTTCGCCGCCCAGTACTACGGCTTCGACAAGCCCCGCCGCTGGATCAATTCCGGCGGCCTCGGCACCATGGGTTTCGGCCTGCCCGCTGCGATGGGGGCGCAGTTCGCCTTTCCCGAGGCGGTTTCGGTTTGCATCACCGGCGAGGGCAGCTTCCTGATGAACATGCAGGAGTACGCCACCTGCATGCAGTACCATTTGCCGATCAAGATCATCTGCCTCAACAACCAGGCCCTCGGCATGGTCAAGCAATGGCAGGACATGCAATACGGCGGCCGCCACAGCCACAGCACCTATGCCGAATCGCTGCCGGATTTCGTCAAGCTCGCCGAATCCTTCGGCCACGTTGGCATCCGCATCGAAGATCCCGGCGAATTGCGCGGAAAACTCGAGGAATGCTTCGCCCTCAAAGACCGGCTCGTCTTCGTCGATGCGCTGGTGGACCCGGCCGAGCATGTCTATCCGATGGCGATCAAGGGTGGCGCCATGAAAGACATGGTGCTGAGCAAAACGGAGCGAACCTGATGCGGCGGCGAATCATCGCGATCCTGATGGAAAACGAGCCCGGCGCGCTGTCCCGCGTCGTTGGCCTGTTTTCCCAGCGCAACTACAATATCGACTCGCTCACCGTCGCCCCCACCGAGGACCAGTCGCTGTCGCGGCTGACCCTGATCACCTCGGGCGACGAGGCGCGTATCGAGCAGATCACCAAGCATCTGAACAAGATCATCGATGTGGTGAAACTCGTCGACCTCACCGGCGGCGCCCACATCGAGCGCGAATTGATGCTGATCAAGATCAAGGCCACCGGCGGCCAGCGCGCCGAGGTGCTGCGCACGGTGGAAATCTTTCGCGGCCAGGTCGTCGACCAGACCAGCACCACCTACTCGATCCAATTGACCGGAACCACCGAAAAACTCGACGGCTTCCTCGCCGCCCTGCACGACTGCAAAATCCTCGAAGTCGCCCGCACCGGCGTAACCGGCCTGTCCCGCGGCACCAAGGTCTTGGCGATTTAGCCAAAAGAAGCGGCCATTCCTAATTCTGTTGGCAATCAAATCGCCTTTTTCATTGCGGTCATGTGGGTGCGGAGGCTGCGGCCGACTTGTTCGATGGGGTGGGCCTCGATGGCTTCGTTTACCGCTATCAGCTCCTGGTTGTCCACGCCGGTATCGGGGAGTTGCAGGCCTTTGCCGATGACGTCGGTGTCGATTTTAGCCATGAAGTCGGCGAGCAGGGGCACGCATTCGTGGGAGAAGAGGTAGCAGCCATATTCGGCGGTGTCGGAAATGACCTTATTCATCTCGTAGAGCTTCTTGCGGCCGATGAGATTGGCGATGAGCGGCACTTCATGGAGCGATTCGTAGTAGGCGGACTCGGCGACGATGCCGCTGCTCGTCATGGTTTCAAAGGCGAGTTCGACTCCAGCCTTGATCATGGCCACCATGAGGATGCCCTTGTCGTAGTATTCCTGCTCGGCGATTTCCATTTCCCCCGCGGCAGCGTTCTCGAAGGCGGTTTCGGCGGTTTGTTCGCGCCAGGTCAGCAGTTTGCGGTCGCCATCGCGCCAGTCGGCCATCATGCCCTCGGAAAAGGCGCCGGTGATGACATCGTCCATGTGCTTGCGGAACAGCGGCGTCATGATCTCCTTCAATTCGTCGGCGAGATCGCTGGCGAGCAGCTTGGCCGGGTTCGACAGGCGGTTCATCATATTGGTGATGCCGCCGTGCTTGAGCCCTTCGGCGATCACTTCCCAGCCATGCTGGACTAGCTTGGCGGCGTAGCCCGCATCGACACCGGCGGCGGCCATCTTGTCGAAGCAGAGCAGGGAACCGGTTTGCAGCATGCCGCAGAGAATCGTTTGTTCGCCCATGAGATCCGATTTGACCTCGGCCACGAAGGACGATTCGAGCACCCCGGCGCGGTGGCCGCCGGTGGCGGCGGCGTAGGCCTTGGCGATTTCAAGTCCATCGCCGCGGGGGTTGTTCTCGGGATGCACCGCGATCAGCGTGGGCACGCCGAAGCCGCGGCGGTATTCCTCGCGCACCTCGGTGCCGGGGCATTTCGGCGCCACCATGATGACGGTGATGTCGGGTCTGATCTTTATGCCCTCCTCGACGATATTGAAGCCGTGGGAGTAGGCGAGGCAGGCGTTCCGCTGCATCAGCGGCATGATCTGTTCGATGACCGGCGAGTGCTGCTTGTCCGGGGTCAAATTCAGCACGAGATCGGCGCCGGGGATCAGTTCCCCGAAGGTGCCGGCGACAAAGCCATTGCCCGTGGCGTTCTTCCAGGAGGCGCGCTCCCCCGCGATGGCCTCGGCCCGCAGGGCGTAGGCGATGTCGAGCCCGCTGTCGCGCATGTTGAGGCCCTGGTTGAGCCCCTGGGCGCCACAGCCGACAATCACGACTTTTCTGCCCCGCAGCTTGCCGACGCCATCGTGGAACTCCGAGCGATCCATGAATCTGCATTTGCCAAGTTGTTCCAATTGAAGGCGCAAGGGCAGGGAGTTAAAGTAATTCATGAAGTTTTCCGGCCTCAGTGGTTGGGATTCGGCAAAAGAGGCGCGATGATATAGCATCCGCCAACGAGCGTAAATTC
>JAPOTO010000185.1 GCA_026709135.1 Gammaproteobacteria bacterium
CGGTTTGGCCATGCTCCCGCTCCCGCGAAAAAGGCGGCTCAAGCGTGGAAATCGGACCGGAATCGAGAGGGCGAAATCCCGCGCCGTAAGCATTCCGAAAGCGGACGAACCCGGTTCCGCCCTGTTGGAACGCATCGCGGGCGGGGGCGCACACCATCCTTTGCGGGGCAGGCGGTTCCCTAAACCCGCGGAATCCCTAACAAATCAGGCGCGGAAGGCGGGCCGGCGCCAACGCGGCGCGAATCACCGCGCCGTAAGCGTGCCGAAACCGACCGGCCCCAAATCGGGCCGTATCCGAGCGCGACACGGACGAAAACGCAACAGAGTGTTTGGCGACTTAAGTTGTTGTTTATACCGATTTTACGGCACCGGTACAGGAGCAGCAATTTCGGGCAAGCCGGAAACGGCCCTGTGCTAGACTGGCGGGCATGGGCGCGGGCAGGAAATTGCCGATCGGGGTTCAGACTTTTCGCAAGATACGCGAGGAGGATTGCTGCTGCGCCGGGGCGCATCCACCTGCGTCAAACCGGTTTACCTCAACCCGGTTCAATGATATAAAAACAATAAATACAAATATCTTAATCCTAGTAAAAGTATCAATGGCGACAGAAAACACGCAACGCGAACAGGCTGTGGCGCTGCTGCGGGACAGGGGGATGATGCGCCTGTCCGAACTCCAGAAAACCGGAATCACCGCCGCGACGGTCGGCAGAATGGTCCGCGCCGGAGAACTGAACCGCCTCGCGCGCGGACTCTATCAACTTCCCGACGCGCCGCTTGACGCGAACCACAGTCTCGCGGAAGCCGCGAAGCTTGTCCCCGGGGGTGTCGTTTGCCTCGTGTCGGCGCTGGCCTACCACGGGCTCACCGACCAGCTTCCCCGCTCGGTCTGGATCGCGGTCGAAAAGGGCCGCTGGTCCCCGAAACCGAACGGCGGCGTGAATATCCGGGTCGTGCGCTTCACCGACGCGCTTCTTGCGGACGGTGCCGCAGCCGCCCGGATAGAAAATGTGCCGGTCAAGATCTTCGGCGTGGGCAAGACCGTCGCCGATTGTTTCCGGCACCGCCGGAAGGTCGGGCTCGGAGTTGCCTTGGAGGGATTGCGGGAGGCGCTCCGGCAACGGAAGGCGAGCCCGGCGGAGATTGCCCGCCATGCGGCGCGCGGCGGTGTCGCCACGATCGTTCGGCCCTATCTTGAGGCTTTCACCGCCGATGATTAGGAAGATCAAGGATGTCGGGGCGTCGGTGCGGGCGCGTTTGCTGAATGCCAGCCGGGAGAAAGGCCTGGGTTTCGATCTGGTCTTGACGCGCTACGCGGTCGAGCGCCTGCTGTACCGTCTCGCGGAGTCCCGCAGCGCGGACCGGTTCGTGTTGAAAGGCGCCGCCTTGCTGATGACCTGGTTCGAAGAACCGTTCCGGGGCACGCGCGATCTCGATCTCCTGGGTTTTGGCGATCCGGCGCCGGAAGACTTGCTGCGGGTTTTCCGGGAGATTCTGCGCCGGGACTATCCGGACGGCGTCCTTTTCGACGCGGACGCGCTGCGCGTGGACCGCGTGCGGGAGGCGAATCCCTACGGGGGGCTGCGCCTCGGGACGACGGCGACCATCGGGGGCGCCCGCGTCGCGGTGCAGATCGATGTCGGATTTGGCGACGCGGCCGAACCGCCCCCGGAATGGCTGGATTATCCCGTGCTGCTCGACATGCCGGCGCCCAGGCTGCGCGGCTACGCGGTGGAGACCGTGGTCGCCGAGAAATTTCACGCGATCGTGCTGCTCGGCATGGCGAACAGCCGGATGAAGGACTATTTTGATTTGTGGATGATCCGCCAGTCGTTCGGGATCGACCGTTCGCGTCTGGCGCGCGCCATATCCGCGACCTTCGCGCGGCGGGGCACGGAGATTCCGCGCGAAACCCCGGATGGCTTGTCGAAGGCGTTCGCGGAAAGCGGCACCAAGCGGCGGCAGTGGGAAAGCTTCAGAAGCGGACTGCGCGTGGATCCGGGTTCGCTGGAAAGTGTGGTTGGCGTGCTCGCGGACTGGTTGGTGCCAGCGGCGCTCGATGCCTTCAAAGAACCCGCGGCGACTGGCTCGCAACGGCGGAATCGGCCTGCAAACCCATACTGAAAAACAAAAGGCCCACTCGCGCACCGCGGGGATTCCCGGCAAGCCAGCCGGCGATTGACAGGGGGCGGACCAGGCATCTCATCGGGCCAATGGCGCTCGTTTCGGCGCCGGAATCCCACCGGCGCCCGGCCGGGAAGATGGCGGGAGAGCCGGTTGGATGCCGGCCCTGTGCTAGACTGGCGGGCATGGGCGCGGGCAGGAAATTGCCGATCGGGGTTCAGACTTTTCGCAAGATACGCGAGGAGGATTGCTGCTACGCCGACAAAACCCCGCACATCGAGCGCTTGCTCGAACGGGGGGACCACTACTTCCTCTCGCGCCCGCGGCGCTTCGGCAAGAGCCTGCTGCTCGATACGATCAAGGAGCTGTTCGAAGGGTCGGAGGAGTTGTTCCGGGGGCTGGCCATCCACGGCCGCCGGGACTGGGGGCGGCGGCATCCGGTGCTGCGGTTGAGCTTCGGCGGTGGCGGCTTCACCATCGGCGGCGCGGTAGCCACGCGCGCGGTGGAGCAACTCGACGCCATCGCCGCGGATCACGGTGTCGACTTGGGGGCGCTCAGCCCCGAAGGCCGCCTTGAGCATCTGCTGCGCGCGCTCCACCGGAGCACCGGCGAGCGCGTCGTGATGCTCGTCGACGAATACGACAAACCAATCCTCGATGCGCTGGGCGACCCGGAAACCGCCCGCGCCAACCGCGACTTCCTGCGCGGGCTCTATGGCGTGATCAAGGACAGCGAGGCCCACATCCGCTTCACACTGCTAACCGGCGTCAGCAAGTTCTCGAAGGTGAACCTGTTTTCGGGGCTCAACAACCTCGAGGACATAACCCTCGATCCAAGCTTCGCCACCATCTGCGGCTACACCGAGGAAGATTTGGACACCGTGTTCGCCCAAGAGATCGAAGGTCTCGACCGCTCGCGAATCCGGGAATGGTACAACGGCTATCACTGGGGCGGCGGCGCGCGCGTCTACAACCCCTTTGACATCCTGCTGCTGTGCCGGCGCCGCGAGTACCGCGCCTGGTGGTTCGAGACCGCCACGCCGACCTTCCTGGTCGACACGCTGATCCGCCGCGGGGTGAACAGCTTCGATCTCGGGGGCATGATCGCAGACGAGGATCTGCTGTCGAGTTTCGATGTCGGCGAGATCGCCCCCGAGGCGCTGCTGTTCCAGACTGGCTACCTGACGATAAGCGAAACCTCGACCCGCAGCGGCCGCGCGCGCTACCGTCTCGACTACCCCAACCTGGAGGTGCGGCAAAGCCTGAATGCCGCGCTGTTCAAGCGGCTGGCCGGCCCCGCCGCGGGTCCGGCGCCCCAGGGCCGGCTCCACGACCACCTGCTGGACGGCAATCTGGCGGGTGCCGAGGCCGAGTTCCGCGCCATTTTCGCCGGCATTCCCACCGACTGGCACCGCCGCAACGACATCGCCCACTTCGAGGGTTACTACGCCAGTGTCTTCTACGCCTGCTTGGCCGGCCTCGGCTTCGACATCAGCGTTGAAGACGCCTCGGCGGCGGGCCGGGTCGATTTGGCGCTGCGCTGCGGCGGGCGCGTCTACCTGTTCGAGTTCAAGGTGGTCGAACGCGCTGGCGATGGCGCGGCGCTGGCCCAGTTGCGCGGGCGCGGCTACGCCGACAAATACCGCTCCCCGGGAGGCCCCATCCATCTGGTCGGGGTCGAGTTCAGCGAACAAACCCGCAACATCGCGGCGTTCGATACGGGCGGGGGTTGATTGTCGACGCCGATTTCGAGCGCCTCGCGCTGGTCTTTCCGGCTCAAGGTGAAAAACCCGTCACTCACGCGCGGCTTCCATTCCGATCGCCCGCGCCATCCAGGACGGCAGGCTGGCCCGGGCCGAGATCAGCGCTTTCCACTCGGCGCTTGGGATGGCGCGGCGCAGCGATGCCAGGGATTCGCTGGCACGGGATGGCCCGAGCCAGGCTAGGAGCCTGCGCCGTAGGAATTCACGGCTGCAAATCCGCTCTCATCCGCGC
>JAPOTO010000195.1:0-1963 GCA_026709135.1 Gammaproteobacteria bacterium
CTTCGCGCGGTTTTTGACGTACCCGGGAACGCGCTGGACGATGAACATCAATTCGAGTGTTTCGATGTATCTCTTAACCAGCCGGTCATCGAGGCGCAGGTCGCTGCCAACCTTGGCGTACTTCAACAGGTTGCCGGATAAACCCGACAGGTAGGGAGTGAGGGCGGCGATATTGGTGTGGCAGTCTTTGCGGGTGGCGTAGAGCGATTCAAAATCTTTCAACAGCCGGCCCCGGATGTAGGAGTCGAACCATACTCGCCGGAAGCGTTGGCTTTTTCCGACCGGCTCGGGATAACCGCCCCGGATGATCGCGTCGGCAATCTGATTGCGGGTCAATGGTGGATAATCCACTTGGCGGGAATCTCGCGCCGCCAGCAGGAAATCAATCGCATTGGGCCGGTCGCCCGCTATTTCGTTGGCGGAAAGCGGCAGCAACTCCAACCGCGCCAGATGGCCCGGCATGGCCTCCTGCGTCCGCGTGGAGGCGAACAAATCGGCGGAGCCCGTGAGCAGGAATTTACCGCGCTGATCCGGCGCCAGTTGATCCGAAGCCTCCTTGATGGCGGGAATCAGCGCCGGCACATATTGAAACTCGTCGAGAACCACGCGCGCCTCGCCGAGTGAGCGGATGAAGCCATGGGGGTCGAATTCCGCGGCGGCGCGGGTCGCCTGATCATCGAGGGAGACATAGCGCAGCGACAGGCTCTGCGCCACGATGCGGGCGAGCGTCGTTTTGCCCGACTGCCGCGGCCCCGTGAGGTAGACGATGCGGAATTCGCCGAGCAACGCATGGAGCAGGCTCTGGATGTTTCTTTTGTACATGCCTCCGATTGTAATCCCTATTGCGAGTTTTCCGAAGCCTTATTGCGAGAAATTCGGGTTGTTATTGCGAGATTTACGGAGTGCGGGTGGCTGGAGAGACTTTGATGGCCGCATCGCTGGCAACGGCGGGCGGGGACCTGCGTGGTGCCATTCAAGGCTTTTGCGGGGCAGGGCCACGCGGCGAATAGCCCTGATGTTTTGATACTTTGCGCATTTCCGCTACGATACGACTATCGCCCTCGGGAGCAACCGCCATGCGCCGAAAACCTTACAAGCTCAAGCCCGTGAAGATGGGCCAATCCCATCCAAAATACGACCTGACAAAGGCTTTGACTGTGGCCGACAAACTCCAAGACGCGGAGATCGTCCGCAAGCTGCTGATGCGGAAACGATTCAGGACGACACCAGTATCCTTCTAACTCATATGTTCGTTTTGATCCCGATCGCGAAATGCCCGAGGAATTCAAGGCGCCAATAGCGCCACAGGCACCTCGAACCAGTCGCGTTGTTCGTTGGTGACGATGAGGGTTTCGCCGTCGAGCCAGGCGATGGCTTCGACTTGCCTTGCGGCTTCGGGGTCGAGGGGCAGTTGGCGCGAAGGCGAGGACAGCCAGGCGTCGCCGGATTGCGGCCGCTCGAACAGCCAGACCGCGGTGTAGGAGAGCACGGCGAGGGTCTGGCCGTCGGGTGAGAGTTCGGCAGCGGTGGCGGCGGTGAGATCGGGGTGGTGGTCGATCAGGATGAGTGGGTTCGATTCGGTTTCGGATTGCGAATCGAGCCGGTACAGATTGGCGCCGGGCTGCATCCGCTGGCTCGGAAAAGGTTCGCGATGCTTGGTGATGGCGTAGAGCTCGCCGTCGGCGAAGAACAGACTTTCGCTGTCGAAATGGCGGTCGCGTGGCGGGAAATCGGTCTGTTCTGGGTAATGCACCGGGATGAAGCGGGTTGCGGCCGCGGTTGGCCCATCGCCCAGGGATTCCCAGGGAACGACGTAGATCCCGAGATTTTGCCGCGTGTTGAGATTGTTGCCGAGGTCGGCGATGTAGAGATGGGTTCCGTCGCTGGCGACATCCTCCCAATCACGGTTTTCGGCGTTTTCGATCCGCACGCCCGGCCAGTCATCCGCGCCGGATTGCGATGC
>JAPOTO010000195.1:1991-4092 GCA_026709135.1 Gammaproteobacteria bacterium
GCCGGAATCCGCACCCGCGCCTGGGCATCGAGCGGGAATAGCCGCGGCTCGTCGCCGCTGTCGTTGTGGACCCAGAACAAGACCTCGCCCGAAGCCCCATTGACAGCGTTCACCGGGCCGCGGACGATGCCGCTCATTTCGGCGATGGGTTCAAACTCGACCCGGTGGGCAACCGCGAGCGGGTGGCCCGCCGGTTCCGCGCCACCGCAGGAAGCGAGCAGGATCAGCCCCGCCGCGCGGAAACAGCGGATTGACTGGCGAAGAAGTCGTATACCCGATGCGAACATGTGTATGCGGCGGCTTGGGCTGGTGGTGAAAGCCCTTTGCGGTGGGCCTTGCCGGGTGCTTTCTGTGCCATTGGGTGTCTCCCAAAACAATGGCTACAGGGTACAGGGGTTTTTCCGGCTTGTCAACCTTTATATATAATCCCCCTTTGTTAAGACGCCTTTGCTAAGACGCCTTTGTTAAGACCCTAGGAATCGGATCAGTTCCGCATTGACGATGTCGGGGGCTTCCTCGTGGGGGTTGTGGCCGATGCCGGGGATGTTGACCGCCTCGCCGTTGGGGAAAACCCCCGCGGCGTGTTCGGCCTCTTCCGCGTAGGTCGGGTAGTCTTCCGCGCCGCCGAGGATCAGGGTTTTGATTTCGATGTGCCGCCAGTCGTTGACCACGGTGTCCATGCCGCGCATCTGGCCGGTGAGGCGGCTGACATAGGCCAGGTGCGGCCAGTCTTCGGTGAGGCGGTTGCCGTAGCGGATGCGCATGTGTTCGGCGAATTCCGGCTGCCAGTTGACATAATTCCTTTCCGCCCAGCCCAGCAGGCCGGCGTAGACCTCATTCATGTCCGGGTTGGCGTCGACTTCACCGGTTAGCGGCGCGAAGCCGCGGCCCATGCGCCGGTCGGTGAGGCCGATTTGATTGATCGTGACCAAATGGGTCGTGCGCTCCGGGTAAAGGAAGGCGAAACGGGTCACCATCTGCCCGCCGATGGAATGGCCCACCACCGCCGCCCGCTCGATGCCGAGATGATCCATCAGGCGCGCGGTGTTGGAAGCCCACAGATTGATGCTGTAGGGGATGACGGGTTTGGAGGATTTGCCCCAGCCGAGGCGGTCCTTGGCGATTACCCGGTAGCCCGCCTCGCTCAGCGCGGCGATCTGCCTCTCCCAGTACCAGCCGTAATACAGCCCGCCGTGGTGGAAGATCACCGCGCGGCCATTGGCGGGGCCGGTGGGCGCCACATCCATGTAGGCGATGCGGGCATCCTCGTTGTACACCCGGAAATCCAGATAACTGACCGGATAGGGGTACTCGATCTCTTCCAGATCAATCGAGACCGGCCCCCAGTCCGCGGGCGGCGATGGGGGAGGCGCGGGCTGCGCGGATACCGCGCCAGCCGCGAGGATGCCCGCGAGTCCAAGAATCACACGATGCAAAGCGGTCATGGTTCCTCCGCGAATTCGGCCGGTTGGTTAGTTGGATACGCTGCCGATGGCTTCGGCGCCCGCGGTGGCCACTTCCTCGTCTTGCTCGCCGGTCACGCCGCTGGCGGAAATCGCGCCGATGCGCTCGCCATCGACGAAGATCGGAACGCCGCCGGTGAAAACCCGGACCGGGGTTTCCATTTCTTCCATCTCGCCGGCTTCAACCTGCCGCAGGTATTCGCCCGAGCTGACGCCGGTGGCGTTCACCACCTGGGTTTTGGCGGAGGCGAAATCCCAGGTGCGCGGGGGCGCGCCGTCGAGTCGGTGCACCTTGACCGGGTAGTTGTTCTGGTCGGTGATGAGGATGATCACGTTCCAGCCTTGCTCAATGGCGTAGGCCTCGGCGGCGGCCATTGCTTGGTTGGCCTGCTCGTAGTTGATCAGGGGCGCGCCGTCGTCCTGGGCCGCGGCGCCCGCGGATGCCAGCAAGAAGAAGGAAGCGAGTAGAGTATTGCGCAGTTTGCCGATCATTGCCTTTCACCTCGTTGGGGGTTTTAGAGTGCCGGCAAGCATAAATGGCGGCGTTTGCGCAGTCAAACCGGCTTGTTTCTGTTATTCCGTGCGGAGCGCATGGCTTCGATCCGTCGCCGTCTGGCTGGGTGGGGTTCAGCGGACGC
>JAPOTO010000081.1 GCA_026709135.1 Gammaproteobacteria bacterium
GCGCTCGTTCTGTTACCTTGCAGTTCCATCTGCGGGGTTGGGCGATTGTCGGCGCGATTGCCGGCGCGATTGCCGACCTAGGCGCTCGGTGGGAGGCCATGACCCGTTACATATTCATCACCGGTGGCGTGGTCTCCTCGCTCGGCAAGGGCATCACCTCGGCTTCGCTCGCGGCGATTCTAGAAGCCCGCCGGCTCGACATCTCAATGCTCAAGCTCGATCCCTACATCAATGTGGATCCGGGCACCATGAACCCCTTCCAGCACGGCGAAGTCTTCGTCACCGACGATGGCGCCGAAACCGATCTCGACCTCGGCCACTACGAGCGCTTCAGCCGCATCACCATGCAGCAGAAGAACAATTTCACCACCGGCCGGGTCTATGAGGAAGTGCTGCGGCGCGAGCGGCGGGGGGATTATCTCGGCGCCACGATCCAAGTCATCCCCCACATCACCGACGAGATCAAGCGGCGCATCTTCGAAGGCGCCGGCTCGGCCCAGGTCGCGCTCGTGGAAATCGGCGGCACCGTGGGCGACATCGAATCCCAGCCCTTTCTCGAGGCCGTGCGCCAGATGCGCGTCGAACTCGGCGCCGAGCGCGTCCTGTTCATCCACCTGACCCTCGTGCCCTTCATCGCCACCGCCGGCGAAATCAAGACCAAGCCGACCCAGCACTCGGTCAAGGAGCTGCGCTCGATCGGCATCCAGCCCGATGTGCTCATCTGCCGCTCCGGGGGCGAGATCGACGAATCGGCGCGGCAGAAGATCGCCCTGTTCACCAATGTCGAAACCCGCGCCGTAGTGTCCCTGCCCGACACCGACAGCATCTACCGCATCCCCGCCGTGCTCGGCGCCGCCGGGCTCGATGAAATCGTCGTCAACAAGCTGTGCCTGCCTTGCCCGGCGGCGGATTTCAGCGAATGGAACAAGGTGGTCGAGGCCGAGCACCAGCCGCTGCGCGAAGTGAAACTCGCGATGGTGGGCAAATACATGGAACTGCCCGACGCCTACAAGTCGCTCAACGAGGCGATCACCCACGCCGGCATTCAAACCCGCACCCGGGTCGAAGTTTCCTTCATCGACTCCTCGATTGTTTCGGAAGAGGGCACCGGCGTGCTCGAAGGGCACGATTGCATCCTCGTTCCCGGCGGTTTCGGCGAGCGCGGCTTCGAGGGCAAGATCCGCGCCTGCCAGTTCGCCAGGGAGAATGGGGTGCCGTATCTCGGCATCTGCCTCGGCCTGCAGGCGGCGGTGGTTGAATACGCCCGCAATGTCGCCGGTCTCGCCGATGCCAACAGTTCGGAATTCGTGCCCGAAACGCCGCATCCCGTGATCGCCCTGATCACCGAGTGGACCACGGCGGCCGGCGGGGTCGAAAACCGCGACGACGATTCCGACCTCGGCGGCACCATGCGCCTCGGCGGCCAGGAATGCCTCATCGAGTCCGGCTCGACGATTTTCGCCTGCTACGGCAGGGAGCGGATCAAGGAACGGCACCGGCACCGCTACGAATTCAACAACAACTACCTTGAGCGGCTCGAAGGCGCCGGGCTGCGGCTCACCGGCAAGTCCATCGACCGCAAACTCGTCGAAGTGATCGAAGCCCCGGGCCATCCCTGGTTTGTCGGCTGCCAGTTCCATCCCGAGTTCACCTCAACCCCGCGGGACGGCCATCCATTGTTCACCGGCTTCATCCGCGCCGCGCTCGAATACCGCGCGGGGGCCGGGCGGACGGTCGAGGCCAAAGCGGAAACCCGGGGCCAGACCGAAGCCATGTCGCTCGCCGCGGCCCGCGCCTGAGTCGGGTCGCGGGCGCATCATCCATGAGCAGCATCGAGGTCGCCGTCGGCGAAATCCGCCTCGCCAATGACCGGCCTTTCGTTCTTGTCGGCGGGATGAATGTGCTCGAATCGGCGGAAACCGTGATGGCCGTGGCCGGGCAATTCGCCAAAACCACCCGGGAGTTGTCGATACCGTGGATTTTCAAGGCGAGCTTCGACAAGGCCAACCGCTCCTCCATCGCCTCCTTTCGCGGGCCGGGCCTCGCCGAGGGGCTGCGGCTGCTCGCCGAGGTGAAGCGGCGGTTCGGGGTTCCCGTCCTCACCGATGTCCACGAGCCCGGCCAGGCCGAGGCGGTGGCGGAGGTCGCCGATGTGCTGCAACTGCCCGCCTTCCTCAGCCGCCAGACCGATCTCGTTCTCGCCCTCGCCCGCACCGGCGCCGCGGTCAACATCAAGAAGGCGCAGTTCCTGGCCCCGGCGGAAATGCGCCACATCCTCGAAAAATTCGAGCGGGCCGACAACCGGCGGCTGCTGCTCTGCGAGCGCGGCACGGCATTCGGCTACCACAATCTCATCGTCGATATGCTCGGTTTTCAGGTATTAAAAAATTTCGCTTATCCGGTATTGTTCGATGCCACCCACGCATTGCAGCTCCCCGGCGGACAAAGCCATGGGGCCGGCGGCCGCCGCGGCCAGCTCGCCGGGCTCGCCGGCGCCGGATTGATGCAGGGGATTGCCGGACTATTCATCGAGGCCCATCCCGACCCGGACCAGGCACTGTGCGATGGCCCCTGCGCCCTGCGGCTCGACCGGCTCGAAGATTTTTTGCGGCGGATGCGCGCCATCGACGCGCTCGCAAAATCACTGCCAGCCATCGACACAGATTGATTTCATTTTTCAAGTAACCACGGCAAGGAATTGAAATGGCGGAAATAAAACAAGTTCAGGCGCGGGAGATACTCGATTCCCGGGGCAATCCCACCATTGAAGCCGAAGTGCTTCTCGGCGACGGTGCCAGCGGCCTCGCCTGTGTGCCGTCCGGGGCATCCACCGGCGCCCGGGAAGCGCTTGAGTTGCGCGACGGCGACCCAAGCCGCTACGGCGGCAAGGGCGTGCGGCGCGCCGTGGCCAACGTCAACGGCGAGATTCGCGCCGCGCTGACCGGGGTCGACGCGGGGGACCAGCGGCGCCTCGATGGCATCATGCTCGAACTCGATGGCAGCGAGAACAAGGCCCGGCTCGGCGCCAACGCGATTCTCGCGGTCTCGCTGGCGGCGGCGCGGGCCCAGGCGGCAAGCGCGGGCCTGCCGCTGTACGCCCATATCGCCGCGCTTGCCGGCGCCGGCGCCGATTACAGCCTGCCGCTGCCGATGATGAACATCATCAACGGCGGCGAGCACGCCGACAACAATGTCGATATCCAGGAATTCATGATCCAGCCCACCGGCGCGGCCAACTTCCCCGAGGCGCTGCGCTGCGGCGCCGAGATTTTCCACGCGCTCAAATCGGTGCTGAAAAAAGCCGGCCACAACACCGCGGTTGGCGATGAAGGCGGTTTCGCCCCCAACCTGCCATCCAACGCCGCCGCCCTCGACGCCATCACCGGCGCCATCGAACTCGCCGGCTTTACCCCCGGCGGCGATGTCCACCTCGCCCTCGACTGCGCCGCCTCGGAGTTCTGCCGCGAAGGCCGCTATGAATTGTCCGGCGAAGGCCGCTCCTGCGATGCCGGGGAATTCGTCGATTACCTCAAGCAACTCTGCGCCAATTACCCGATTCTCTCCATCGAAGACGGCATGGACGAGGCCGATTGGGCTGGCTGGGCTAAACTGTCGGCGCGGTTAGGCGATAAGATTCAATTAGTTGGGGATGATTTGTTCGTCACCAACACGGCCATACTGGAAAAGGGCATCGAAAACGGCATCGCCAACGCGATCCTGATCAAGTTCAACCAGATCGGCAGCCTGAGCGAAACCCTGGCGACCATCGCCATGGCCAGGGATGCGGGATACGGAATCGTTATTTCGCACCGCTCCGGCGAAACCGAGGACAGCACCATCGCCGATCTCGCGGTGGGCGTCGCCGCCGGACAGATCAAGACCGGCTCGCTGTGCCGCAGCGACCGGGTGGCCAAATACAACCGGCTGCTGCGCATCCACGAGGAACTCGGCGCGGCGGCAAAATACCGCGGCCTGGCGGAAATCCGCACGGCTTGACCCGTTGATCGAGCCATAGTTTCGGGTCTGCACAGATCAAGTCGCCGATCGGCGACGGGTCGAAGCCACCCGCCTAGGTTGATGAAACT
>JAPOTO010000205.1 GCA_026709135.1 Gammaproteobacteria bacterium
ACGTTGATGGCTTCGCCGTCCTGGTTGAGGCGCAGGGTGAAATCGCGGAACACGCGCTCGGGGGCTTCGCCCGCGGCGCCGAACAGGCGGCGGAAGAATCCCGGTCGGGGTGGCTGCTGGATGATGCCGGCGAAACGCACGCTGAACATCGAATCGTCGCGGTTGGAATCGATGATTTCGACTTCGGCGTTGTCGAGCGCCTGGCGGACCTGCACCCAGGCGCGGTCGAAGTCGATGCGCAGGGCGAGGAAGGGGCCGGCGCCGGGGGTTTCAACGATGTTGGCCTTGCGGGCGCCCTCGATGGTGCCGGCGAGCAGGCTGGCGGTGGAAGCCTGGTAGATGTCGTTGCGGTCGGCGAGGTATTGGGAAATGGCGGTGAGGATTTGCTGTTCCCTGTCCGAATCGTCCGAAACCTCGGGCCATTCGATGTTCAGCGGCGGCGGCTGGACGCGCGGGCTCTGCAACTGCCGCACGATGATTTCCGACGAGCTGGAATGCAGGCCGGGTTCGATCATAACGCGGTATTTCTGCCGGATTTCGGGTGCGTTGGCGGCTTCGAGCCAGGCGGTTTCCATGATTCCGTCGCCGGGGTCGGCGGTGTCGAGTTCGAGATTGAGTTCGCTCCAGAAATCGCGCACCAGCGGCCAAACCTGGGCCGGAGTCGCGTCGATCACGATCCAGCGGCGGTCGCCGAGTGCTTGGATGACGACGCCCTCGCGGCGGCGGGTTTCGATGGGCTTGGGCAATGGGATGGCGTCGTCGAAAGTCGCCCCGGAAGCGAGCGGTGTTTCGGGAATGACGTAGAGCGCGTCGATGGTGTAGCTGTCGAGCTCCGGCGGGATTTCCATCGGCGGCATGACCTCGGCGTCGCGGTAGGTCTCCTGCTCGGCGCCGATGCCGAAAATGCCATCGCCGCCGCCGATTCCCAGAAAACCCTCGCCGCCCTCGTCCTCTTCACCGCCACCGCCGAAGGTTGAACAGCCGGTGGCCAAGGCTGAGACAAAGCCGAGCGCGGCGAATGAGACGGGGCGGAACAACGGGCGGATGCTGAACATGGAATCAACGCTTTTCCTGGGCGGCATCGGGCAATGCGATTCCGCCGCCGGCCATGGCGGCTTCGAGCCGCCGGTGGAAGCGCGGATGGAGCTCCACCAGTGGCAGGCGGATTCCCGGAGCGATCCGGCCCATGCGCGCCAGCGCCCATTTGACGGGCACTGGATTGCCTTCGATAAATAGATCCCGGTGCAGCGGCATGAGTTCGTCATTGATGGCGCCGGCCCGGCCGAATTCTCCGGCAAGCGCGAGTTCGCACATTTCCGCCATCTTGGCGGGGGCGACATTCGCCGTCACCGAAACCGCGCCCCGGGCGCCCGCTTCCATCAGCGGGAAGGTGGCGGCGTCCTCGCCGCTGTACACCGCAACTTCTGCGACAGCGCAGCGCCGGATGAGTTCCCGGCCCCGGTCCACATCGCCGGTGGCGTCCTTGATGGCGACGATGTTGTCGAGTTCGGCCAGGCGCAGCACGGTGTCAAGTTCGAGATCACAGGCGGTTCTGCCGGGAACATTGTAGAGAATCTGCGGCAGATCGATGGCTTGCGCGATGGTCTTGTAGTGCCGGTACAGCCCTTCCTGGGAGGGTTTGGTGTAATAGGGCGTCACCAGCAGGGCGGCGGCGGCGCCGCATTCGGCTGCGGCTTCGGTCAATTGCAGGGCTTCGGCGGTGTTGTTGGAACCGGTTCCGGCGATGATGGGGACTCTGCCGGCGGCGCGTTTGACCGCGTGTTCCACGAGTTCGCAGTGCTCGGCGTGGGACAGGGTGGCCGACTCGCCAGTGGTGCCGGCAATCACGATGGCGTGGGTGCCGGATTCGATGTGCCATTCGAGCAAGTGGTCGAACCCCGCCCAGTCGAGGGCGCCGCCTGTGGCCATCGGGGTTGCGATGGCTGCGATGCTACCGGCTATCGGGGTTTTCACACTTGCGGATCCAGTAGTAGTAAGCCGAATCGTCTTTCTTGAAATCGAGAATCTGATGGACGCTGTGCTCGGCGAACAGGTGGAAATCCTTTTCCGAGCCGGGGTCGGTGGCCACGACTTTCAGCACCTGGCTCGGCGCCATGCCGTTCAGCGCGAGCTTGGTTTTCAGCAATGGCATGGGACACTGCAATCCGCTGAGATCCAACTCGATATCGGCTTCGAAACTCATCCATCCATTCTAGCAACTCGGCTGCCTGGCTGTCTGCACAGGATTTTGGCCTGCGCGTTTTGGCTTCGATTCGGGGCGTGCGCGGCTGGTGTCGGGTTTGCGGGCGGGAAGCATTTTGGCGCCCGCAAACCCTGGCATGTCGTCAATTTCCGGAGTGGGGGGCTTCGATTCGGAGCGTGCGTGGCCGGTGTCGGGTTTGCGCGTCGTTGAGACTGAGCGTGCCAGGGATGGCCTAAAGCGAAGTCGAACCGATTTTCGCCTCTTCAAGGATGAAGAGGCGAAATTAAGCGCAAACCCGACACCGGCCGCGCACGCGCACAGCCTGACAGAGCGGCTTCAATCAGGTTTGCTTAATTGGCATTTGTGTTACCCTGCTTGGGTTGCGGTTTTGGGCCTCGCCATGCGCTCGCTACTGTTGGCTTCGCTCGCGCTGTTGCTTGGCGCATTTCTCGTTTTGCCACAGGGTGCCGCCCAACCCCGGCTGCCATCGCTTGGGGACCGGATTTCCGGGACGGTGTCGCTTGAGGAAGAGTACCGCATGGGGCAGCGCTTCCTCGCCCAGATCCGCCGCAGCACGCCGACGATTCCCGACGCCCTGCTCAACAGCTATCTCGAAACGATCACCTACCGGCTCGCCTCGCGCTCGGAACTGCGGGACCACCGGCTGTCCTTCGTCATTATCGACAGCGATGAACTGAATGCCTTCGCGGCCCCCGGTGGCATCATCGGGGTCAATACCGGGCTGTTCCTCAATGCCCAGAACGAAGCCGAATTCGCCTCGGTGATGGCCCACGAGATCGCCCATGTCAGCCAGCGGCATTTCGCCCGGGGCGTCGACGAAGCCCAGGCGGGCCGGCTGCCCTATCTCGCCAGCCTGCTCGCCAGTGTGATTGTGATGGCGACATCCGACGCCCAGCATGGCACCGCGGCGATCACCGCCGCCCAGGGCGTGGCGCTGAGCAACCAGCTCCGCCACAGCCGCAGCAATGAAGCCGAGGCCGACCGGGTCGGCCAGAACACGATGTTCAACGCCGGAATCGACCCCGCCGGCATGGGCTCGCTGTTCGAGCGCCTGATGTCGCTGAACCGCCTCGGCAGCCGGCCGCCGGAGTTCCTGCTTTCGCACCCGCTGACCGAATCCCGGGTGGCCGACGCCCGCAGCCGGGCGGCGCGCTATCCCCAGCGGGAGTACCGGGACAGCCTTGAGTACCGGCTCATGCGGGCCCGGGTCGTCAACCATTACGCCCCGGACAAGCGCGCCCTCGTGGCGGATTACGAACGCCGCTTGAGCGAACCGCGGGGCCCGGTCGAGGAAGACGCCTTCATCTACGGCCTCGCCGTGGCTTACTGGGAGAACGAACAATACGCCCTCGCGGGGGAAACCCTGGGCCGGCTGCTGGCGAAGGAGCCCAACCGGATCAGCTATGTCGTCACCCAGGCGGAAATCCTGATCCGCCAGAACGAGGCGGGCCAGGCGGTTCCCTTTCTCCGCCGCCATCTCGAAATCAATCCCGGCAACCACGCCCTGACCATGACCCTGGCCGAGGCGCTGATCGAATCCCGGGCGTACCGCCAGGCCGCCCGGGTGCTCGACTTCCACACCCAGCGCCGGCCCGACGACCACCACATCTGGTATCAGCTCGCCGAGGTGCAGGGGCAGGCGGGCGATATCAGCGCGGTGCACCAAGCCCGGGCGGAATACTTCAGCCTCGTTGGCGACTTTCCGGCGGCGCGGAACCAGTTGCAATACGCCCTCCGCCTTGAACGCGACACGGGCGCCTCGGCCACCGAACAGGCGCGGCTGCAGCAGAAGATCAGGGAACTGGA
>JAPOTO010000120.1 GCA_026709135.1 Gammaproteobacteria bacterium
CGTTCGAGGCTTGCCGTCGGCGCTTGCGAGCTGAGCGCGGGGAGGATGCCGGAGCCGCCGCCGGCGGCCTCAGCGCCCGTAGATCCAGGGCCAGTCTTGCCGGTAGTTTTGCTCGAAGACATCGATTTCCTCGTCGAGCCGGCTCAGCTCCTCGCGGACCGTGTAGCCGCCGAGGAGTTTCTCCCGCACCCGCGGCTCGACCTGGAAGTCGAAGTTTCCCAGCCCCGGCACCTCGATCACCTGGCGCTGGAGGTCAACGAGAATCGTCTGGCCGCGGTTGGCCCGGGCCCATTCGGCGATCTGTTCGATCTCGTCTCCTTCCAGCGGCACCGCCAGCAGCCCCTGGCGCACGCTGTTGTCATAAAACAGCGGGCCAAAGCTTTCGGCGATGACGACATTGATTCCACCGTCAAGCGGGCGGCTCACCGCCACCGGCCGGGAGCTGCCGGTGCCGAAATTCTTGCCGGCGAGAATGATCGAGGCGCGGCGGAATCCTTCCTGGTTGAGGATGAAGTCGGGTTTTTCCCTGCCGTCGGCGAAGAAGCGGATGGGTTCGAAAGCCCGGGTTTCCGGCGTGGCGCCGGGATTCGGCGGCTTGCCGATGGGGGAGATGATGTCGGTGTCGACATTATGCATCATCAGCGGGGCGGCGATGCCCCGCTGGCGGATGAATTGCGGCCCGCTGCCGAGCGCTGGTTGATCCGCCATCACACGATCTCCCCGGCCATCAGCCGCCGCACATCGACGATGCGCCCGGCGACCGCCGCCGCCGCCGCCATCGGCGTGCTGACCAGATGGGTGATGGCGTCGATGCCCTGGCGGCCGACATAATTGCGGTTGGAATTGGAAACGCAGCGCTTGCCCTGGGCAACGAGGTCGCCGTTGGAGCCGTAGCACTTCGAGCAGCCTGGTTCGCGCCAGTCGAATCCGGCGTCTTTGAAGATGCGGTCGAGGCCCTCGGCTTCGGCCTGGCGCTTGACCGGCTGGGAGCCGGCGATGGCCCAGGCGAGCACGTTCGGCGCCACCCGCCGGCCGCGAACGACTTCCGCCGCCACGCGCAGATCCTCGATGCGGCTCTCGGCGCAGGAGCCGATGAAGACTTCATCAATGGGGGTGTCGGCGATGGTGTCGCCGGGATTCAGTTTGGTGTATTCGATCGCCCGGCGCCAGCCATCGCGTTTCTCTGGTGGGGCGTCGTCCGGGGCGGGGATGCGGTCGCTGATGCCGATGACGTGTTCCGGGCTGATGCCCCAGGTGACCTGCGGCTCGACGCCGGTCATGTCGATGGTTTCGTCGCGGTAAAAAGCGGCGCCATCATCGGTGGGCAGCGTGCGCCAATAGGCCAGGGCCTGTTCCCAAAGCGCGCCGCGGGGTGCGAATTCCCGGTTGGCGACGTATTCGTAAGTGGTGTCGTCCGGTGCCACCACGCCGGTTGCCGCGCCCATTTCTATCGCCAGATTGCACAGTGTCATGCGGCCTTCAATGCTCAGCGAGCGGGCCAGCGGCCCGGCGTATTCCACCGCGCAGCGGTTGCCGGCGTCGGCGCCGAGGGCGCCGATGGTATGCAGGATCATGTCCTTGCCCCGCACCCAGGGGCCGAGGGTGCCGGTATAGTTCACCCGCAGGTTGCGCGCCCGCTCGCGGATCACGGTGCCGGTAACCAGCACATTGTCGGGCAGTTCGCCGCCCCAGGACACGCAGCCGAGGGCGCCGTGGGTGCAGGTGTGGCTGTCGAGGGCGACCATCAGCATGCCCGGCAGGGTGAGGCCCCTTTCCGGCCCAACCACGTGCTGGATGCCTTGTTCCGGGTCGTCGAGGCCATAGGCCCGGATGCCCATGTCGGCGAGCTGCTGCTTCATTTCCGGGAAATCTTCCGCCACCGTGGACAGGTTCAACGAGCGGTTGGTGTAGCGCTCGGGCGAAGTGGAGACCTCGTGATCGGCGACCGCCCAGACGAGTTCCGGGTTCTTGATCGCCAAGCCATTGGCCAGCAGGCGTTTGATCACCCTCGGGCCATGGTCCGGCAGCATGATGCGGTCCACGTGCATGACCGAGGTGATGCCGCCGAGAAAACTGATCTCGTGGGCTTGCCAGACTTTGTCGTAGAGCGTCCTGCCCACCGCCTGCTGGGCGAACAGCGACTGCATCGGCACGAAGCCGCAGGCGGCGCCGGCGCCGACCGTGGTCTTGAGCGTGGTTTTGAGAAAGTCTCGTCGTTTCATTGCTGGCCTCCGCCGGGTTTTCCGGCAGTTTCTCCGGTGGCTTCTCCGGTAGATTGATAAATCCAGGGCTGGCGCCTTTCATGGGCCTCGCGGAATGTGTCGGCTTCGCTTTGAAAGGGCCTGGTTTCGTCGATGTCGGTCAAACCCTCCATGAATCTGCGCCGCAGCCGCGGGATCATCTGGAATGCGATATCGCCGGTGTCCGGCCTGCCGATCGTCTGCCGCGCAAGATCGATCGTGAGCGGAAGCCTTGGCGCCGCGGCGACTGTTAGCGCGATGGACTCCAACTCGCTCCACCCAAGCATAACGGGGAGCAGGCCAGCCTGCAAACAATCGTCGTGGAACACCGGCCCGAAATCCACCGTGATGACGGCTTCAATGCCGCAGCCGAGCAGCCTCGCCGCGGCGGGGGTGTGGGTGCCGCCGATACCGAAGTTTCTGCCCGCGAGCAGGATGGAGGCGTCGCGGTAGGCCGGCTGGTTGAGGATGAATCCTGGGTTTTCGCGCCCATCCGGCAGATAGCGGTCGAGGGGGAAAGCGTGGCGCGCGGCCTCCTCCGGGGAAAGCGGCGCGGCGCCGGGCGGATGCTGGCGGCGGATGACCGCATGCATTTCCGGGCCATGGCCGTGCCCGCCGGCAACCGGCGGCGCGATTTGGTCGATCAGCACATCGTTGCGCAGGTACGGCGCCGCGATGCCCGTTATGTGTGTCAAATGCGTCACATGCGTCAAGTCATTTCCCATCGCACGCACCTTCAAGTGAGCGGTATGCCTTGCCGATAACACTGTTCCGAATATACGCGAATTCGCGCCGCGCTTCACTGTTTCCAGCTTGTCGAAAGCGGCCGCTTTCCGGGATAATGGCCACCATGAGCGAATCAGACGATCTGCATGAAATCCCCTCGATGGTTCCCGACCGGGACCATGTAGACAGCCACCGCGGCAACCAGCGCGCCAAGGAGCAGCAGATTGCGCCGCCGGGCGCCTATCGCGGCCGCATCGAGCGGGTAAGCACTTGGCCGGTGCGGATCATGCTCGCCGTGCTGACTTTGGCGGTCGGCGCCAATGCCTATCTTGGCTGGTATTTCTACGACGAGTTGTACCGCGGCGATCAGCGCCAGACCGATTTGCGCCTTGGCGACCTTGAACTGCAATTGAACGTCACCGGGCAGGAAGCCGCGGACGAGGCCACCAACCTGCGCGAAGGCATCGAGCGCACCATTGAACAGTATGACCTGCTCTGGGCCAACTGGCGCGCCAACAACCAGAAATTCGAGGATATCGAGGGCGAAATCGCCAGGCTCGCGCTGGTCAACGAAGGCCAGGACGAAGCCACCGCCAACAACAGCCGGCAAATCGCCGATGCCGGCGAAGCGCTCTCCGCGGTTCAGCGCAGCCTTAATCAAGTCAGCGGCGAAGTGCTGGCGATGAACGATTCGCTGGCTGGCCTCGACCGGGAAATGCGCAACCTGGCCAGCATGCGTGGCGATCTCGACTCGATCCGCGAAGCCCTCAGCAGCGGCGACAGCACCGTGCTCGGCCTCGTTGGCCGGCTAGAGTATGTCGAGCAATCGATGGAATCGGTCAACGCCCACCGCCTCCAAATCAACCAATCGCTGTTCACTCTCCAAGAACAGATCGAATCACTGCAAACCCTGGTAGGCGGCCAGAGCAGCTTGCGCTAAGCGGAAGAGCAGCTTTCGCTAAGCCGCGCTTCGCAAACGCTTGCCTTCATCCAGTCGCGGAGCGCAGCTCCGCGCCGTTCCGGCTGCGCGCGAAGCTGCGCTTCGCAAACGCTTGCCTTCA
>JAPOTO010000034.1 GCA_026709135.1 Gammaproteobacteria bacterium
CGGGCTCGACATCCTGTCTCGCACGCCCGCCAAACCCACCCACCGTCCGCCGGCGACTCGCACAGTGCGCTTGCTTGACGTATTTTGCTGTCGGCGGATCAGGGCATCGTTCAATTGGGGCTTATGTAGCTAGCTTGACAAGTTGCTCCGTTCCCACTGTTCGAGCAAAAAAAGTCAAACTGCGGCCCCTACGGGAACCCCCTCGCCGCTTCGTGCCACTCCCCCTTGCCAGGGGGAGAGCGGATCATGCCGGGGCCATCCCCTAACTCCCCTCCTTGTAAAGGAGGGGTGCCCCGAAGGGGCGGGGTGGTTGCTTCCAGTCTGCCTCGGCGCCGCAAACTCCAACAACCGTGAGACGAGGCCCGCCCCCAATTCGTCAAGTTAACTACATAAGCCCCGTTCAATTTGACAATCGGGGGGCCTGTTTCTAGTATTGCCGTCCCGCAGCCGCGGGTTCCCGCCGATTGACCTTGTATTGTTTGAACCAGCCGGAGTGGCCCATGACGGAAAGAAAGGCGCAATTGACGGTCGAAGGCCACGACAAGCCGATTGACCTGCCCATTTATCCGGGCACGCTCGGCCCCGATGTCGTCGATGTTCGCGGCCTGATCAAAAGCGGCTTTCTCACTTACGATCCCGGGTTCATGTCCACCGCCTCGTGTGAATCCGACATCACGTATATCAACGGCGGCGAAGGCGTCCTGCTCTACCGGGGCTACCCCATCGAACAGCTTGCCGAGCACTCGAGTTTTCTGGAAACCTGCTACCTGCTGCTCCACGGCGAATTGCCCAGCGCCGGGGAACGGCTCGAATTTGAAAACACCATCCGCTACCACACGATGGTGGATCAGGGGGTTCACCGCTTTTTCAACGGTTTTCCGCGCAATGCGCATCCGATGTCGATGCTGGTGAGCGTGGTGGGGGCGTTGTCGGCGTTCTATCACGATGAACTCGATATCAGCGATCCAACCCAGCGCACGCTCGTCGCGCAGCGCATCATCGGCAAGATGCCCACCCTCGCGGCGATGTGCTACAAGCATGGGATCGGCCAGCCGTTCATGTATCCGCGCAACGCGCTGAGCTTCCCGGAAAACTTTCTCCATATGATGTTCGGCACGCCCTGCGAGGAAAACGCAGTCAGCCCGGTGCTGGCCCGGGCGATCGACTTGATTTTCCTGCTGCATGCCGATCATGAGCAGAATGCTTCGACGTCCACGGTGCGGCTCGCGGGCTCGACCGGCGCCAATCCGTATTCGTGCTTCGCCGCCGGTGTCGCCGCGCTGTGGGGGCCGGCCCATGGCGGCGCCAACGAGGCGGTGCTGAAGATGCTCGGCGAGATCGGCACCGAATCGCGGATCGACGAGTTCATCCGCCGGGCCAAGGATCCGAATGATCCGTATCGGCTGATGGGCTTCGGCCACCGGGTCTACAAGAACTTCGACCCCCGGGCCAAAGTGATGCGCGAGGTTTGCAACGATGTGCTCGAGGATGTGGGCGAGGCGGCGGACAACGATTTGTTCCGCATCGCCCGCCGGCTGGAGCAGATCGCGCTTGAGGACGACTACTTCATCAACCGCAAGCTGTATCCGAACGTGGATTTCTATTCGGGAATCATTCTGAAGGCGCTGGGTATTCCAACGAGCATGTTCACGGTGATTTTCGCCATGGGGCGCACGCCGGGGTGGATGGCGCACTGGGATGAGATGGTGGGCGGCGCCTACCGGATCGGGCGGCCGCGGCAGTTGTACCGGGGGCCGGGGATGCGGGATTATCCGGTTAAGTGAGGATTGGTGGAGCCTACCGGGATCGAACCGGTGACCTCAACGCTGCCAGCGTTGCGCTCTCCCAGCTGAGCTAAGGCCCCATCACTTATAAACCAACGCTAGTCAATAGAGTCGTTCACTAGAACCAGTAGAGTCTCAACTAAACCCCTCTCCAGTAGATTTAAGCTATTCCAAGCACCATACGCTATTAGATGAGCCTCACTAGTGCAATGCTCCTGATCTCTATGGTAGCGCATAACTCTGTCTTGATCTATGCTATCGTGATTCCACGCTATAATTAGTCGAGCTATAGTCAATTTGGCATTGTAGTTGAATGCATTACCCGGAAATACTCTGTCAAAGCCTTGTACATAGCAATTCTCTACGAAGACTTGATAGCCTGAGATATCGGTAGGTACTGTCTGAGCCTCAACTTTACTCGATAAGGCTGATATCAGAATTGCTAGAATGGCTAATCTTTTCATCATGGGCCTCTTGAGCCTTCTTGTGTCTTTAGCACCCTGCCTGCGTGTGCATGCCGTCCTTGGCGCGGCGATTTCCCCCAAGCAATGTGGATTCTAGGAACCGGCGGGGCTGGTGTCAATCGGCTGTTTTTTGATTGGCGGGGTGGGTTCGGCGTGGGTCGGATATAATTCCGCTACTTTTGGGAATGGCTTCGGCGGGGATCTTCATGGCTTCGAGCGCAGCATCCGGGCGTCCGGTTCGCACCCGAATCGCGCCTTCGCCGACTGGCGATCCGCATCTCGGCACGGCCTACGTGGCGCTGTTCAACCGCTGCTTTGCCCACCGCCACGGCGGCAGTTTCGTGCTGCGCATCGAGGACACCGACCGCGAGCGCTCAAGCAAGCGCTTCGAGCGCGGCATTCTCGACGCCCTCGGCTGGCTCGGGCTCGACTGGGACGAAGGCCCCGGGCGCGATGGCGGCAACGGCCCCTACCGCCAGAGCGAGCGGGGCGGAATCTATGCCGAGAAGATTCGCGTTTTACTGGAGAAAGGACACGCATTCCATTGTTTTTGCGATGAAAATCGCCTCTCGAAGTTGCGCAGCGAGCAGATGCGGCTGAAGTTGCAGCCGGGTTACGATGGCCATTGCCTCGGCTTGAGCAAGGAAGAAGTGGCCGCGCGGCTGTCCCGGGGGGAGCGCCATGTCATCCGCCTGCGGGTGCCGCGGGAGGGCGACTGTGTTTTCGACGACCTGCTGCGCGGTGAAATCCGCATCGACTGGCCGCAGATCGACATGGCCGTGTTGATCAAATCAGACGGCATGCCGACCTACCACTTCGCCAATGTGGTCGATGACCACCTGATGGGCATCAGCCATGTGATCCGCGGCGAGGAATGGATCAGTTCGGTGCCCAAGCATGTGCTGCTCTACGATTGTTTCGGCTGGGAGCGGCCAGTTTTCTGCCATTTGCCGCTGCTGCGCAATCCCGACAAAAGCAAGCTCAGCAAGCGCAAAAACCCCACGAGCATCGGCTATTACCAGGCCATGGGCTACCTGCCCGAGGCGCTGGTCAACTACCTCGGCAACATGGGCTGGAGCCTGCCCGGCGGCGAGGAGAAATTCAGCCAGGCGGAAATGCGGGACAACTTCGAGCTTGAGCGGATTTCCCTCGGCGGGCCGATCTTCGACCGCAAAAAGCTCGACTGGCTCAACGGCCGCTATCTGCGGGAAAACCTCGACGACGCCGAATTCGCCCGGGCCTTCGCCGCCTGGGCTTTCCAGGCCTGGAAAATCGGGGGTATTGCGCCGCTGGTTCGCCAGCGCGTGGGCAAATTCAGCGATGTCGCCGCGCTTGCGGGCTTTCTGCTGCAAGGGGATCTCGCCCTGAGCGCCGGGGATTTTTCCCACCAGCAGCTCGACGCCGATTCCTGTCGCCGCATCCTGCAATTCAGCCTCTGGGCGCTGGAAAACACCCCGGACTTCAGCCGCGACGCCATCGAAACCCGCCTGCGGCAACTCGCCGAAAAGATGGATTTGAAAATCAGGAACTTCCTGTTCCCCTTGTTCGTCGCCATCTCCGGCCGGGCGGTCTCGCTCTCGGTTTACGACGCCATCGCCGCAATCGGCCCCGACCTCGCCCGCGCCAGACTGCGCGGCGCGATCGAAGCCCTCGGGGGCATCTCCAACAAACAACAAAAAAAACTCGAAAAAGAATTCCGTTTATTGCGCGACAAGCCTGCCGCTTGACCGCCGCTCCGGTTTT
>JAPOTO010000249.1 GCA_026709135.1 Gammaproteobacteria bacterium
AACACCGCCTTGATGTTCGGCTTGTTGCTGATGTAGCCCTCGCGGTGCTCGTCGGCGCGGATGCCGATATAGGAAACAACCGCATCCTCCCCCACAAAATGCTCGAAAGGCCGGATCTTCATCAACCGGGTGCACCAGCGCTGCCGCGCCGAGGGCAGCATGCCATTGTGCACCCGCAGCCAGTGGTCGAACTCGCGCCCGGTGCTCAGGCGGATGATCTCCTTGCCAAGCCAGGTTTCGAGCTTGTCGAGGAATTCGTAGGCCTCTTTCAGCTCCGCCCCGGTGTCCGAGAAAAAATACTCAACCCGCCCGCTGATGGCGGGGTAGTGGTCTTTGAGATAAACCGCCAGCGCCGCGCTGTCCTTCCCCCCGGACAGCCCGAGCACATGCCGGGTCGATTCATCCCGCTGCTGCGGCAGTTGTGAGAAGTGCATTATGGATGGTCCGCCTGGGGTTCCGCAGGACTGTCAATGGCGAGGCTCAGGCGCCCTTGCGCGACCCGGGATTTGGATTCCTGGACCTGAAGACTTGCTTCGCATGCCATCCCAAAAACTCGGGGTCCGGCCTCTCTTCATCATTGTGGGGGATGAATTGTAACTCCTTTTCGTGGAATTTGCCCAAGGACTCCTGAAATCCCGGATCATTTTCTTCGGACAAATCATCGGCCACAATGAACTTCAGTTCCTTCGAGAGCAGCGTGAACGCGCCCTTGTCGAACAATTTGTGGTGCAATGCGCAAAGCGAGAGGCCGTTCCTGACTACCGCCGGCCCCAGCGCCCTATGCCACTTGATATGGGCGGCTTCGAGCGCAAGCGGCTTTCCCCCTATTTTTACGGCGAAATTGCAGACCGCGCACTGATTTTCGTAGGCGGCCAGTACCGAATCGCGAAATCGGTCGTCGCGCTTGAGGCGCTTTGAGACCACGTACTCAGGTGTGTCCTCTTTGGCCACGGAGAGTTCATTTTCCGGCAATTCCGTGGTGATGCCAGTAGCTCGCAGGATGTCGAGGTGTAAAGATTCAGGGAAGTGGCGGTCCAGCAGCGCGCCCGCCACACGCATCGCGGTTTCAGGGTTCTGCGAAATCGCCTTGTACACATCCAAGGTAAACCCTCCACGAATGTCGTGCTCCATCAAACTGGGAACTTTTGCATCATCACTGTCGGTACATGCTACGAGTTCAGGCCTTTCGATTTCCCATATCCCATCTTTTCTCATCCGCCAAAATGGATACTCAGGGCGGCTTGCCGCGCCGTATGGACCGAACTCTTCCAACAGCCCCTTTAGTTTTCCTCGAATGGATTGAAACGTATAAAGCCGCTCACTACCTGCAAGACTAAGCCCGATAGCCAATAGAGCTAGAAGAGGCTTGTGCGGCGCACGGTTACCCCGATTTGTCCAAACCTTTAGCTTGTTGAATTTGTGTAATATCTCTCTATTGTTCATTCTTTTCCCTTGTCTGGGGATTTGTGTTACCACTCTTGATTTGTCACATCCCAACACTCCATTCCGCTATCTGCTGGTCCTGCCTCAGGCGCGCTCGCTGATGGCGGGCGGCTTGGTGAATTTCTTCGAGCGTGGGTCGATCCGTCGTCAGGCCGGGCAGGGAATAGATGGCCTCCATGAAAAACTGTTCTTCCCGCGGACCATCGACCCAAGCCTGGGCCCACCAGTCAACCATGCGATCTCTGGCCGCTGACAGGGTTTCCGCTGAAGGCAGTCGATCACTTTTGCTCAGGTTTACCTTTCCGGTTGCCGGAAGCAGATTCCAAAGATCATTGTTGCGCCAACGCGCCCAGGGAAAGCAGTGATCGATGTGGAGGGAATTGCCAATCTTCGCGGCGGACCAGGTGCAGGTCAGCGGCATTCCCTCCTGTCTCAATTCCTGCGCTCTCAGGTATGCGGGCACAGTGTCCCTTCTGGCCTCGTCCCACTCGAATGGCTGGTCGTTGTTTCGCCCGGAATCGACAAGGCCACCCCAGCCCGCCGTGATTTGCTTCCATTCACGAACAATCACCGGATCGAGCCAGCAAGCGAACTGGCTGAAGGTTTGCCAAAGCCGAGCCGGAATTCGGAAACTGCCAAAGCTCGCCAAATACTCCCGCGACAATACAATTGGCCCCGCGCGTTTCCGGGCGGTGCTGAAATCGCACTGGAAGACCTGCTGGCCTGAACTGCCGGGGTAGGTGATGTAATTGGCGGGCATTTTCTCGATGTTGCGGCATGCGTCGTTGATCGCCGCTCTGATGATGTCACCACGCTCTTGAGTGAAAGTGGCGCCCAATCGCAGATCGGCGAGCGAAAACTCAACCAACTGATAGAATGCCTCCTTTGCCCACCCATACTGCCCCGGACCTGACGGTCGCTGCGGCAGGCTGTGATGCAGGACCAATGGCCCGTACAGCTTCAGCCAATAAAGGCCGACGGTGCCGAACGGAATTTCCACATATTCGTCGGTCCTCGCCGTAACGATCCCCGGCGCGGTTTCGGCAAGCCGCACCAGCGTTCGCAGCAGGCCCAGTTTGTAGGTTGAGGATTTGTCGTCGTTGACAATTACATGGCGGATCAGCGGCAGGCTGCCCGTGCCATCATCTGGCATCGCAAACACCAACCACTCCCAATGTATGTGGTCGCGGCTGCGGTCCGGTTGCTCGTGCTGGCCCTTGAGGGTGATGGCGCGGGTGCGGGCGTATTCGATCAGTTCGCCGGCGCTGATGGGGTGGAAGCCTCGGGCGCGGTTTTCGGCTTCGTCGCTGCCGTGGCGCAGGCTGATGACGAGCAGGCCGGCGGGGTTGAGCAAATCGGAGAGGATGCGGAAGGCGCGCTCGCGGACCGATTGCGGGACATGCATCCAGACAGCGCAAAGCAGGATCAGGTCGAAGCGGCGGCCGAGGGCGCGCAGCCGCTTGAGCTCGGGCAGGGTGTCATCGAGCCAGGCGACTTTGGGGTGGGCGCTCCGCTCGCCGGGTTCGCGCAGCTTGCTCGGCTCGACGGCGAGCACTTCCCAGCCCTGCCCGGCGAGCCAGTTGGCGTCGCGGCCGGTTCCCGCGCCGATGTCACAGGCGAAGCCGGGTTTCATGCTTTGCAGATGCTTCTCCGCCCAAGCGCGGTGGACGACCGCCGAGTCGTAGGTTTGGTATTGCTCGAAGAGTGCGCCCCTGTTCTGATTGTAATAGGAGGTGCTGTTCAAGGCGATGGCTCGTTTGGCGGGTTCGGCGCGCCCCAGTTCCGCACCCGGGTCAGGCCGATGCGGCAAGCATAGCAGAATGGGGCAGTTTTGCGACCAGCGGAGATTCGAGAGGAGCCCCCTTGGCTTCATAGCATTTTTGCTATACATTGCGCCTTCATGACTTGGCGGGTCCAGACTCTGAACGAAACCGTGGACAGGGAACTGGACGCGCTGGCAGCCGACATGCGGGCGCGGCTCGCGCGCATAGGCCGGTTGATCGCCGCGGTCGGGCTGGAGCGCGTGGGCGCGCGGCATGTTAGGCACTTGACCGGTCCGCTTTGGGAAATCCGTTTGAGCGGTCGCGATGGCATCGCGCGGGCACTCTATGTCGTCGCAGCCGGTCGACGGCTGGTGGTGGTGCGGGCGTTCGTGAAGAAGACCCGGCGCACGCCCCGCCGAGAGATCGAGTTGGCGCTCAATCGCGCCAAGGAGGTGTTGCAATGAGCACGCTTGACGAGTTGCATGAGAGGTGGAGCCGGGAGCCGGAATATCGGGAGGCTTATGAGCGGCTGGGGCCGGAATTCGAGTTGGTCCGCGCGCTGATTGAGGCGCGCAGGCGGGCGGGCATGTCCCAGGCGGAGCTGGCCGCGAGGATGGAAACGACGCAATCGGCGGTGGCCCGCTTGGAGAGCGGCCGGGTGCCGCCATCGACTCGGACTCTTGAGAGGGTTGCCCGGGCGACCGGCACCCGGCTGCGCATCCGGTTCGACCCCGCGTAAGCCCGGAGGACTGTCTCCGTTGGCCGGCGGCGGCGGAGGCGCCC
>JAPOTO010000171.1 GCA_026709135.1 Gammaproteobacteria bacterium
GTTTCGATGGATACGCTGATGCGGATGCAGAACAGCTACGATATTGCGCAGGCGCGGAAGCGGGAGAACGAAATCAAGGTTTCACCATTCGGCTGACGCGGCCGCGGTGATCGTCGCCCGCAAGTGCCACGAGCGAGTTTTGATTGGCTTCGAATACACCGTGTTCGGTGATTATGCCGGTGACGAGGCGGGCGGGGGTGATGTCGAAGGCAAAGTTGCGGATGGGGGTTTGTTCCGGGTACTGGCGGATTCGGGTTTCGCTTTTGTTGACGTCAATGCCGGTGGCTTGGCTGACTTCCGCCGCGTCGCGCTCTTCGATGGGGATTGGCGTGGCCATCGACGGCCAGTCGAAGTCGATGGTTGATACCGGCAGGGCGACGTAGAACGGCAGGGCGTTGTCGCTGGCGGCGAGGGCGACCGGGTAGGTGCCGATCTTGTTGCAGACATCGCCGGCGGCGCTTACGCGGTCGCTGCCGGTGACGCAGACATCCACCAGGCCACTGGCCATTGCGTGGCCCGCGGCGCTGTCGACGATGAGGCTGTGGTCGATTCCGGCCCGGCGCAGCTCCCAGCAGGTCAGCGCCGCGCCTTGATTGCGGGGCCGGGTTTCATCAACCCACACGTGGAGTGGAATGCCGCTTGCCGCGGCCTTGTGGATCACCGCCAGCGCGGTGCCCCACTCGACCGTCGCCAAGGCGCCGGCGTTGCAGTGGGTGAGCACCCGCAACGGCTCATCCGGCCGGTTCTTTTGTTGCCAGATTCCGCGCAAAACGCCGCCGCCGTGTTCGCCGATGGCTGCGCAGCAAGCCGCGTCCGCCGCCGCGAGTTCAACCGCGAAACGCAAGGCCCGCCCGGCAATCCCGCTTTCTTGGGTGCCGGCGAGCGCCCGCTGCGCCCGCGCCAGCGCCCAGCACAGATTGACCGCCGTGGGGCGCGTCGCGCGCAGTTGATCGATTGCGGAGGGCAGCGAGGCCGGATTCTCCCGCAAGGCCAGATACACGCCGAAAGCGGCGGTGACGCCGATCAGCGGCGCGCCGCGCACGCGCATGTCGCGAATCGCGGCGCAGGCGTCGGCCAATGTCTTCAGCGCGCGGGTTTCCAGGCTGTGGGGCAGCCGGGTCTGGTCGATGATGCGAACATGGCCGGTTTCCGGCTCGTGCCAGATGCTGCGCCAAATGCCGCTAGAGTTTCCCGCATTCATGCTTCAGATCACCCTTTCATTGCCGCCGTCCACCGGGATCTGGGCGCCGGTGGTGCGGCTGAAGGCGGGTCCGGCCAGGCTCGCGATGGCGCTGGCGACATGGCTGCTTTGAACTTCGACGCCGAGCACGTTGGCCGCGCGGTATTGCGACACTTCCATGCCATGGCGCCGCGCCCGCTCCGCGATCACTTCATCCGACCAGATCCCGGTGTCGAAAACCGCGTTGGGGTGCACGATGTTGACCCGTATGCCCGCTGGCCCGGCCTCCAGCGCGGCGACCCGGGCGAGTTGCGCAAGTCCGGCCTTGGCCGCGGAATACGCCGCCGCCCCCGGCCCCGGCGCGGGAACATTCTTCGAGCCGACGAAGACCACGGCGGGGTCGAAGCCATGCTCGAGCAGGGGCAGGCAGGCGCGCAGCAGCTTCATGTGCGAGCCGAGATTGAGCCGCAGCGATTCTTCCCACAGCGCATCGGGCATCTCCCGCAGGCCGGCGCTGGCGGGAAAGCCGCCGGCGTTGCTGACGAGGATATCGACACCGCCAAAATGCGGGACCGCCCGCCGCAACGCCCTCTCCACCGCCCCGGCATCGGTGACATCGCAAATCAGCGGCAAGACGTCATGGCTGTCCCCCCATGGCATCGCCGATGGCGTCATTTCGGCGATGTCGAGAGCAATGACGGCGGCGCCCCGACCGCGCAGTTCCGCAACCGTGGCGCGGCCGATGCCGGAAGCGGCGCCGGTGACCAGGGCGATCTTGCCTTCGAGTTCAGGCCTGGCCCGGGGTTTGGCGAGTTTGGCCTGCTCAAGCTCCCAGTATTCGACCTCGAACAGCTTATCCCGCGGCAGGGCGCGCCAGCCGCCGATGGCCTCGGCGAGGCCGATGGCGCGAATCGTGTGGGCGGTGATATCGGCGACGATTTCGAGCCGCTTGCGGTTTGGCGCGAAACACACGATGCCCCGGTTTCGCCAGACGCCGCAGCGCGGGGCGGCGTCGAGGCACTGATGGCCGGCGCCCGCATGATCCCGGAAGTAGGCGAGGTATTGCCGCTCGAAGTCCCGCAGCCCCGGCAGGGGGTCGGCCTCGAAGACGGCGCCGAATGGCTTGGCGTGGATGGTGTGGTCTGGCGTCAATGGGCCACGCCCGATGAGTTCGCCGCAGTTTTCCATGCTGGCGAAAGCGAGCGCGCCGGCGCCGCGGTCGAGCCGCGCGAGCATGGGGGCGCCGAAGATCCCGCCGGCGCGCCGGCGCAGTTCCGCAAGCCGCGCGGGGAGTTCCCCCTCTTCGGCGGGAAGCGGCCCGGCGGCGCCGGAATGGGACCCGCCTGGTTGGTCATCGACCGCGGACGGTGCGCGCCCTGGGATTTCACCTAGGTTTCCGCTTGGGATTTCCAGTTGTTTGTTGTTCGGGTTTCCGTGGCACGCGGCGGCCCGGCGCACGAGTTCGCGCTCGGCCCGGTCCACTATTTCGATCATCGCCTCGTAGCTGCCCCTGGCCTGGTCGTGAAAGCTGAACACGCCATGCTGAAGCAGCACGATGCCGCGCAGGGCGCTCCAGTCCACTTCCCGGGTCGCGGCGGCCACCTGCCGGGCGAGGATGAAGCCGGGCATGATATAGGGCAGCACGAGCACTTCGCCGCCATACAAGTCCCGCAGGATGTCCGCGCCCCGGGGGGTGTTGCTCAGGGTGACGACGGCGTCGGCGTGGCTGTGGTCCACATAGCGGTGGGGAATGAGCGCGTGAAGGATCGCCTCAACCGATGGATTCGGCGCGGCGGGGTCGAGGGTGGCGAGCCTGAGCTCGCGCGTCATTTCGCTGTCGGAAAGCCGCCCGAGCCGGGCGAGGCGCAGCAGATGGTCGAGATCCACCGGCGCGAAGCCGCCGGGGCCGATGCTTTTCAGGTCCCAGCCGGAACCCTTGACGAACAATGCCCGCCGCGATTCGCCAAAAACATCGGCAAGCTCGCCTTTGACCGAGGTGTTGCCGCCGCCGTGGAGCACGAGCGCGGGGTCCGCGCCGAGCAGGCGGGAGCTGTAGGCCCGCAACTCAAGTTCGCTGGCGCAGGCCTTGGCTGCGGATTCATTCCAGCGGCTTTTCATGCCGGCTTTTCCGGGAACGAAGGCCGGGCGGGCCGCCGACCCTGATCGGTTTGGTGGCCAGTTTGACGCTCAGTTCGCGTCGACGATGGAGATGTCGGCTATGCCGGCTTGCCGGGCGGCGTCCATGATCAGGACGAGGGTGGAAACATCGGATGTCGAATTCGGCTGGATGATAACCGTGGCGCCGGGGTGCTCGGCGCGCAACTGGTCGATGTTGGAGCGGATCTGGGTGGCGATGATGGGCCGCGGATTGCGGTTGAGCACGATCTCGTTGTTCGGGCCGATTTCAAACAGGATGTTGCGGTCCTCGGTGTCCTGCTCGGGCGGCGGCTGGTCCTCGTTGTTGTCGCTGCTCGCGGCGCTGATGGCGGTTTCGGACAGGAAGGTCGCCGTCACCACGAAAAAGATCAACAGAATGAACACCACATCAAGCATGGGTGTCAGGTCGATCTTGGAGTCGTCGGATTTGTGCTTGACGCTAACTTTCTTCATTGCGAGTACCTTGGGACCAATCGGCAACCAACCGGAGTATAGCAGTCAAATGCGGGGAAGCAACAAGTCATAGAGTTGTCCAACGCTAAGTGATGATGAACGAAGAGGCCGCGGTTTGGCCATGCTCCCGCTCCCGCGAAAAAGGCGGCTCAAGCGTGGAAATCGG
>JAPOTO010000053.1 GCA_026709135.1 Gammaproteobacteria bacterium
GTAACAGGGGCCAACAGCAGTGTCGGCATCGCGCTGCTCAAAACAGCCGCGGCCCAAGGCATCGCCGTCAACGCCGGTGTCCGCTCCGAGCGTGCCGCTTCTTCGCTGCCCGAACATGAACGGATCGCGCCGCATATCATCGACTACGGCGACCCGGACAGCCTCGACGGGCTGCTCTCCGGCTGCGACAGCGCGGTTCACCTAGCCGGCATTTTGATCCCCAACCGCGGCGCCGGCTACCGGGAAGCCAATGTGGACGCCACCGCCGCCGTGGCCGACGCCGCCAGGCATGGCAAGCTGCGCTCGCTGGTGTTCATCAGCGTGCTCGGCGCGGACGCGAAAAGTGGCAATCCCTACTTCCGCTCCAAGGGCGAGGCCGAACTCGTCGCCACGGGCCGCTCGCCGGCTGGAGTCATCATCCGCACCCCCATCCTGCTCGGCCCCGGCAGCGCCGGTTCGGCCTCCCTGCTCGCCTCCGCGAAGCGCGGCAAGGCGAGCCTGCCCGGCGGCGGCGCCAACACCCTGCGGCCACTCGATATCGACGACCTGTGCGCGGCGGTGCTGAACGCCTGCCGCAAACCGCGCGCCGGAGTGCATGAGCTCGCCGGCCCGGAATCGCTCAGCTACCGCGAACTCGTGGAAAGAACCGCGGAACTGCTGGGGCAAAACATGCGCATCCGCGGCTTCCCCATCTGGCTGGCGAAGCTCGGCGCGGCCGCGGTGAGCCGGCTGCGGGGCGGCATCACCCCGGCGGTGATCGATGTGATCACCTCGGAGGATACAGTGAGCCGCAACGCCGACACCGCCCTTGGCATAGAATTGACGCCACTGAGCCAGACACTCGCCAAATTCGCCGCGGCGGAGCAGCCGCAGGAGCCAAAGCCGCAATGAACGAAGCCAGCGCGACGGAAAACCCCGAAAACAAGCCGCCGCGGGCCGGCGGCCGCATCGGCCGCGCCGTATTCCTGCTGATCACAGTCGGCTGCTTCACCTACCTGTATTTCCGCATCGCCGGCGCCGCCGCCCGGGAAGGGCTGTCGGTCGCCGCCTACATGGCCGGGGTCTTCGCCAATGTGAGCTGGGGCTGGTGGCTGCTGCTGATGATGGCCTATTCGCTTTTCTACTTCGCCATCGACACCCTGGTGGCGTCCCAAGCGCTGAACTGGTTCATCGGCAAAATCCGCTACCGCGACATCCTGCCGGTGCGGGCGAGCGCCTACATCATCTCGATCTTCAACGAACAGGTGGGCAAAGGCGCCATGGCCTGGTATCTCAACCGCCGCCACGGTGTGCCCGGCTGGGAAGTCGGCTCGGTGATGCTTTTCATCATGTTCTGCGAAGTGTTCTACCTGCTGATCTGGGCCACCATCGGCCATACCTTCGGCGGCGGGGGGCTGCCCGAGGTGTTCGGGCTGATTCCCTGGATCGCTCTCGGCGGCGGGCTGTTCTGGCTGCTGTGGCTGGGCTACTTCCGGGGCATCCTGCTGCCGGGGCTGAAACTGCGCGAGCGGCGGATTCTCTCGGCTTTCCGCCAAGCGGGGGCGAGGCACTATCTTTACTTTTTCCTGCTGCGCTCGCCAGCCCTGCTCGCCGCGGTGGTGGTCTACACCGTGGCGCTCAACCTGTTCGGGGTCGATGCCTCGGTGACGATGCTGCTGCCCTATCTGCCGGTGATCTTCTTCGCCGCCACGGTGCCGACACCCATGCGCGCCGCGGCGATCACCTTCTGGGTGATCCTGTTCCCGGAAAACGAAGGCCAGATGGCAGCTTTCGGTTTGGTGCAGCACAACTTCTTCATCCTCTTCAACGCCCTCATCGGCCTGCTGTTCTGGCGCCGCGCCCAGCGCGACCTGTTTGGGTAGCGCCGATGGCGAATCTGCTGACCGGGCTGCGGCTGCTGCTTGCCCTGCCAGCCGCGGCGGCGTTTGCGGCGGAAGACCTGCTCCCGCCGCTGGCGCTGGCCGCGATGCTGCTCGCCGCCATCGCCTCGGATTATTTCGACGGCAAGCTCGCCCGGGGCCGGGGAACCGCCTCGGCGGCTGGGCAGTTGTTCGATCACGCCACCGATTGCCTGTTCGTCACCGCCTGCCTCGGCGGCGCGGCGCTCGCCGGAGTCGTTCCCTGGCCCCTGCCGCCGCTGGTCGCGCTGGCTTTCACGCAATATATGCTCGATTCGCGCTTCCTACACCGGCGTAAATCCCTGCGCATGAGCGCACTCGGCCGCTGGAACGGCATTTTGTATTTCGTGCCACTGCTGCTGATCGCCGCCGCCCGCCTGGCCGCCCCGCTGGAAGACTTCCTGTATCCAGCAAACACCCTCCTGTGTTTCGCGCTCATCCTCAGCACCGCCGCATCCATCCTCGACCGCGCCCTGGCCTCCCGCGCCTGAACTCCCCGGGTGGCGGCAATTGTGTACAATGGCTGGCTCCAGAAGGAAGATCCGGAGAAGATCTTGGTCAGGTTGTTTTGCTTTGCTGTTTCGGCACTCGCGCTTGTCACCGGCACCGCCGCGGCCCAGGTCGGGCAGACCGGTTTTGGTCAAACACTGGTGCCGATTGATCCAGCCGCGCGGGAAGCCTTCGACGCCGTGCGCGCCGACCCCCGCGTAATCGAGGCCCTCGAGCAGCTCCGCCTGCGCGAGCCGGCGACCATCGAGGAGCAAATCCGCATCACCGAGATTCCCGCGCCGCCGTTCATGGAAGACGAGCGCGCCGCCTACTATCTCGAGCAGGTCCGAGCCCGGGGGCTCGAAGACGCTTGGATGGACAGCGAGGGCAATGTCATTGGCCGGCGCCCCGGCGCGGGCGTTGGCGGCGGCGAGGCGCCCATTCTGCTCATCGGCGCCCATCTCGACACCGTGTTCGGCCCCGAGGTCGATGTGTCGGTGGAATTCCGCGACGGCCGCTACTACGCGCCGGGCATCGGCGACGACAGCCGCGGGCTTGCCGTGCTGCTCGCGGTCATTGAAGTGCTCGGGGAAAGCGGCATCGACACCGTCGCCGATGTTTTGTTCACCGGCAATGTCGGCGAGGAAGGCCGGGGCGACTTGCGCGGGATCAAGGCGATTTTCCGCGAAAACCCGGAGATCGACGGCTTCATCTCGGTTGACGGCGTGCGCATGACGCGCATCACCATCGGCGGCACCGGTTCCCGCCGCTTTGAATTCCGCTTCAGCGGCCCCGGCGGCCACTCCTTCGGCGCCTTCGGGCTGCCAAGCGCGACCCACGCCATGGGCCGGGCGATTGCCCAAATCGCCGAATTGCGCACGCCGAGCTATCCGAAAACGACTTTCACGGTGGGCACCGTCGATGGCGGCACCTCGGTCAATTCCATCGCCGCGGATGCGGTTTTCGCCATCGACATGCGCTCGAACAGCCCGGAGCAGCTCGTGCAGTTGGAAACCGAGGCCAAGGCGGTGGCGCTCGCGGCGGTGGCGGAGGAAAACGCGCGCTGGAACAATGGCGAGATCGCGCTGGAGTTCGTGCTGATCGGCGACCGTCCAACCGGCCTCACGCCCGCGGGCAGCCCCATCGTGCAGGCGGCGGCGCTGGCCACTGAAGCCAGCGGCGTCCCGCTGCGGGAGCTTGGCATTTCCAGCACCGATTCCAATGTGCCGATGGCGCTCGGCATTCCGGCCATCACCATGCCCGGCGGCGGCGATGGCGGCGACGCCCATTCGCCGGGGGAATGGTTCGCCCCGGAAGATTCCCACCTCGGCCCGCAGACCGTATTGCTGACGATCCTGGCGCTCGCGGGGATTGAAGGCGTCAGCGAGCCGCTGCTGGTGGACCGTGGCGCGGCTTCGAGCGATTGATTTCCGCCCCGCCATCCCACGGAATGCCTGTGCCCTTCTCGTCATTCCGCGCACAGAATGACGGATGGTAGGCACAGCGTGAGTCGCCGTCTGGCTGGGTGGCGTTCAGCGGGCGTGCGAGACA
>JAPOTO010000170.1 GCA_026709135.1 Gammaproteobacteria bacterium
GACGGATCGAAGCCACAAGCGACCGGAGTTCAAACATGGCACTGATTCCCCACAGAACGAGAATTCCGGCATGAGCGGCTTTTCCTTGATCTGGAGCAACCTGTTCCGCCGCAAGGCGCGGACTTTTCTCACCCTGTTCTCGATCATCGCCGCCTTCCTGCTGTTCGGCCTGCTGCGCTCGGTGGCGGACGCCTTCGACAGCGGTGTGGATGTGGCGGGGGTCGACCGGCTCAGCGTATCGCCCAAGTATTCGATCATCGACGGGCTGCCCATCAGCCACCTGGCCCAAATCGCCTCGGTGCCCGGCGTCGCCGCGGTGACCCACAGCACCTGGTTCGGCGGCATCTACCAGAATCCCGCCAATTTCTTCCCCAAGTTTCCAATCGAACCCCGGGCCTACTTCGGCATGTACGACGAATACATCATCGACCCGGCCCAACTCGACGAGTTTGAGCGCATCCGCACCGCCGCGGTGGCGCCGGTCGAACTCGTCGAACGCTACGGCTGGCAAATCGGCGACCGCATCCCCATCCAGGGCGACATCTGGCTGCGCCAGGACGGCAGCCGCCTGTGGGAATTCGAACTCGTCGGCACCTACCGCGTCCGCGACGACGAGAACGCCTTCACCGGCTTCCTGTTCAATTACGATTATTTCGACGAGGCCAGAATCGCCGAAACCGAGGGCATCGTCAGCAACTTTTCGGTGCGGGTGGCGAACCCGGATGAAGCCGGCGAGGTGTCGGCGCGGATCGACGCCCGCTTCGAGAACTCGATCAACCCCACCCGCACCGCCACCGAGGCCGAGGCCAACCGGCAATTCGCCGCCCAGGTGGGCAATATCGGCCTGATTATGAACAGCATTCTCAGCGCGGTTTTCTTCACGATCCTGCTGCTGACGGGGAACACCATGGCCCAGGCCCTGCGCGAGCGCGTTCCCGAACTCGCGGTGCTCAAAACCCTCGGCTTCACCGACCGCCGCGTCGCCCTGCTTGTGCTGTGGGAATCGGTGCTGCTCTGCGGGCTCGGCGGCGCCGCCGGCATCGGCCTCGCGGTGCTGGTGCTCGCCGGGCTTGCTCCGAGCCTTGAGGCGTTTCTCGGCCAAGTTGAAATGTCCGCCGCCACCACGCTGGGCGGCATTGGCATCGCGGTGCTGCTCGGCGTCGTGGTGGGGCTCAATCCGGCGCTGAGCGCGCGGCGGCTGCAAGTCGTGGAAGCCTTGCGCCGGTAGCGGCGGCAGCAACGGGAGAGGGCGGAATCATGTTGGCGCAAATCGTTCAGATCACCTTGCTCAATCTGCGCAATCTGCCGGCGCGGCTCGGCAGCTCGTCGGTTGTCGTCGTGGGCATTGGTGGCGTGGTCGCGGTGCTGGTGGCGATTCTGGCCATGGCGGCTGGTTTTTCCGCCACGCTGAACCGCGGCGGGGCGCCGGACCGCGCCATCGTGCTGCGGGGCGGCAGTTCCACCGCCGAGCTCAGCAGCACCATCGACCTGCAACGCAGCCAGTACGTCAGCACGCTCGATGGCATCCGCCGCTCCAGCGGCGAGTTGTACACCGTCGCCGACATCCCCAAGCGCGCCACGCTGCTGCCTGCCAATGTGGTCATCCGTGGGGTCGAGCAATCGGCGTTTGGGATCAGGCCGGAACTGCGCATCATCGAGGGCCGCGATTTCACCCCGGGACGCAACGAATTGATCGCCGGCCGCGGCGCCGGCGCCGAGTTTCTCGGCATCGACCTCGGCGCCACCATCGAACTGCGGCAGTCGCAGTGGACCGTGGTGGGCATCTTCGAAGCCGACGGCTCGGCCTACGAGTCGGAGCTGTGGACCGATTTGGCGACCGCCCAGTCTGCTTTCCGCCGCTTCAGCCTGATCAGTTCGATGCGGGTGCAGCTTGAGAATCCCGGCGCCATTGAATCGGTCCGCGCCGAATTCGAGGACAACCCGGCGGTGGATCTTTCGATCACCTCCGAGGAGGAATTCTTCGGGAGCCAGTCGGAATTTCTGGCCTCGCTGATCACCGGTTTCGGTTACGGCGTGGCCCTGATCATGGCGGTGGGGGCGATGTTCGCCGCGCTCAACACCATGTACGCGGCGGTCTCGGCCCGCACCGTTGAAATCGCCACCCTGCGCGCGCTCGGTTTCGGCGCGATGCCGGTGGTGGTCTCGGTGCTGGTGGAGTCGGTGGCGCTCGCCCTCGTTGGCGGGCTGCTCGGCGGCGCCATCGCCTGGTTCGGCTTCAACGGCTACACCGTGTCCACGCTCAACCAGAATTCCTTCTCCCAAGTCGCGTTCGACTTCGCGGTTGGCCCCGACATCCTTGTCACCGGCATCGTCTGGGCGCTCGCCCTCGGCTTCGCCGGCGGCCTGTTTCCCGCCCTCCAGGCGGCGAGGCTGCCGATCACCCAAGCCTTGCTGCGGGCGGGATGAGCCGCGCTGTTGCTGTTATGTTGGACCTGAAGCAGCTCCGGGCGGCACCGGATGGTGCCAGCCGGAACACTTGCTATTCCATATCGGCCGCCGCTTCCAGGACGAAGCTGAAGTCGGGGCGGTCGCGGTAGTCCTCCTCGGCGAATTTCGCCTGGATCACGCCGTCGGCGCCGACCAGGAAAATGCCCGGGTAGGGAATCCCGTAGGCCCGGTGGCCCGGTTCGTAGTCCAGATTGCGGATGCCGAGGGCATCCACATGGGTTGCCGCCTCATCGCGCAGCAGGGCGAACCCGATTCCCTCGTCTTCCGCGACGGTCTTGAGCAATTCCACCGAATCGTAGGTCATGGCGACCACGGACAAGCCCATTTCCTCGAACTGTCCGGCAATCTCTGTCAGCTGCACGAGCTGAGCTTTGCAGTAGGGTCACCAATCGAACGAGCGGCTGAGCATGAAGAGCATGCCGTTGCCGCCGACGAGGTCAGCGAAGCCGCGCATCTCGCCGTTCTGGTCCTCGGCGGAAATCGGCGGCAGCGCCGCGCCCACCGGGAAGTCGGGCGCCCAGACGAAGTCCTGGGCGGCCGCCGATGTGAAAAAAGCACAGCCAAGCAGCAAGCCGGCCAGCGTCGATCTTGGTTTCATGGTTACCACCTTTTCTGTCGAATCACGAGTCATCGGTTGCGGCGGGCATCCTCCCGCGCGGTTTCCAGATTGCACTGCGTCCTTGCGCCAGTATAGCAGCGGGCCGGCTTATTCCAATCCCGCGAGAAAGCGGCCGCCGCGGGGGAGATAGTAGTTGCCGCTGTCGAGCGAGAACACCACCGAGCGCGAGCGGCCGATGATTTCCCCGCGGGGGATAAAGCTGTAGACGCGGCTGTCGGCGCTGCTGTTGCGGTTGTCGCCGAGTACGAAAAAGCGGTCGCCGGGCACTTCGACCGGGCCGTGGCTGCGGCTTGAAGCGCCCATCAGATAGCGCGTCAGCCGTACTTGATGATTGCGGCCGGGCAGGGCCTCCTCGATGATCATGGCGCCGCCTTCCCGGGATAGAACCTCATAATCCACCGGCTTGCCATTGATGATGAGGGCGTTGTTCTGAATCTCGATGCGGTCGCCGGGAACGCCGACGATGCGCTTGACGAGCCGTTTGCCCGCCCGGGAACTGTCGATGATAACGATGTCGCCGCGAACCGGGTCGGACACCCGGCCCAGCGAAACATCGGTGAATGGCACCTTCACATCGTAGGCGAGCTTGTTCACCCAAACCTTGTCGCCGTCCACCAGTGTCGGCAGCATCGACGCCCCGGAAATCGAGCTGAGGTCGGCGATGGCGCTCTTGAAGAAAACGATGGCGCAAAGCAAGGCCAGAAAATTCCGGTTGTCGCGCCAAGCGCGGGCCACCCAGCGGCCAATCCGCCCGGAACCACCGCCCGCGGATGCTGGTTCATCGATATTCATTGATGCTGGCAAGCCGGCAAACCCCAAACCGGCAAGCTTGCCGACTGGCC
>JAPOTO010000107.1 GCA_026709135.1 Gammaproteobacteria bacterium
CAAGTCACTTCTTCAGCGAGCCGATGGCGTGGTTGACGAGGCTTTTGAGTTGGCGGGCGCTTTTGCCGTTGCGGGAGTTGACGCGGATGCCGTGGAGGGTGTTCATCAGCACCTCGGCGGCGAGGTATTCGTTGACGCCTTTCTTCAGCCTGCCTTTGGCCTCGGCTTCGCGCAGCCGCTCGACGAGGGCCTTGCGCATCCGGTTGAGGGAGGCGCGCAGCACGCGGCGGATTTCGCTGTCGTAGTTGATGTTCGAACACAGCGAGTTGACGATCAGGCAGCCGAGATTGCGCTGGGCGGCCGGGGCGTTGACCGCGGCCACATCGAAAAACGCGGCGATCGACTCCCAGGGCCCCAGCTCGGGATTTTTCAGCGTGGCGGCGATCTGCCCGTTGAGCATCTCGTTGTAGTAACTGAAGACGATCTTGAAGAAGGTGTTCTTGTCGGTGAAGGAGTTGTAGAGCGTGCCGCGGTTGATATTGCAAACCGCGAGCAGCTTGTTGACCGAACTCGCCTCGTAGCCTTCGCGCCAGAACTGCTCAAGCGCCCTGGACAAGACTTCCGCTTCGTTGTATTCGATCGGCCTCGCCATCAGCGCCAACCAGCATCCATCAAGAGTTGATCCCTTCCCGGTTGATGGTAACACCACCGGCCGCCGCGCGGGCAATCGGGAGCCGGAAAGGGGCGGCCGCGGCGCCGGGGCCGGGGATACCACGCGACCGCGCACGGAATGGCAAGGCATTCAAATCAGGCGGAGGTGGTCGGCCACTGGCATTCTGCGGCGGATGGCGCGCAGGTGCTGGAGATCGAATTCCGCCGTGGCGACCCCGGGGCCCTTGCCGAGTTCGGCGAGGATCCCTCCCCAGGGGTCGATAATCATCGAATGCCCCCAAGTCTCGCGGTCGGGCCCGTGGCGGCCGCCCTGGGCGGCGGCGATGAGATAGCACTGGTTTTCGATTGCCCGGGCCCGCAACAGGCTCTCCCAGTGCGCGGCGCCGGTAACCGCGGTGAAGGCGGCGGGAACGGTGATGATCTCGGCGCCAAGGCGGAACAATTGCCGGTATAGTTCGGGAAAGCGCAGGTCGTAGCAGACCGAAAGCCCGAGCCTGCCCGCGGCGGTTTCCACGCAGACGACTTCCGAGCCGGCCTCGTAACTGAGTGATTCGGAATACCGCGCCTGCCGGTCCTCGACCACGACATCGAATAGATGAATCTTGTCGTAGCGGGCGAGCAGCTCGCCGGCGGCGTCGTAAACCAGGCTGGCGGCGCGCACCCGGCCGTCGCCGATGAGGTGGCCGGCATCGGCTTCGGCCGTGCCGGGGCGCGAGGACAGCGGCGCGGTGCCGCCAACGAGGACGATGCCGTGCCGCCTCGCCTGACCTGAGAGAAACGACTGGATCGGGCCGTCCGCCGCGCCTTCGCGCTCGCCATGGCTGCGCATCGGTTCGCCCTCGAGGGCGGCGAAAACTTCCGGCAGCAGCACGAGGCCGGCGCCGCGGGAGGCGGCCTCGGCGATCAGTTCGGCCGCAACAGCCAGATTTTCCCCGACATCGGGCCCGCTGACCATTTGCACCGCGGCCAGAACCGGTTTCATCGGTCAATCCTCGCCGGGCGCGCCGAAGGCCTGCTTGAACTCCGGCTCAAGGCCTTCCCAGGGGCCTTCGAGTGTGTAGACGGCGCTGGTGAGGCTGTCGACCTGGTCGCCGAAAATCTGGTCGAACAGGTAGGCGCCGAGGGCCAGCGGCAGATTGCCGGTGATCAGGCCAATCCAAGGGATGTTGTCGCTCACCGGCAGGGTGACGTACATCTCGCCGGCAATCGTCTCATCGCGGAAATCGACTTCGCCGGTGATTTGGTACAGGCTCGACGGGCCGGAAATCACCAGTTGGTCCTCAATCCGGGCGAGGCCGTTTTCCATGTCGAGCCGGCCGGTGATTTCATCGAAGGCCAAGCCCCGCCGCAGCAAGTCGTCGCTCAGGCGCAGGCGGCGCATGATGGCGTCGAGATTGATGATGCTGATCAGCTTCAAGGTGCCGCCACCGGCGGTGGTTTCCAGAAAACGGCCGTTTTCAATCCGCATGCCGATACCGCCGCTCAAATGCCGGGCGCGGAAAAAAACCGGGGTCCCCGGCCAGCGCACGTCGGCTTCAAACCCCGCGCTCTCGCTTTCCACGCTCGCGGCGAAACCGCTGTCGAGCAGGAACACGGCGATGTCACCGGCCAGCACGCGGCCGCGGAAACGGGTGGCATGCCCGCGCCCGTCGTAGTCCCAGCGCATGCCGGGAACCGGCGGCGGCTGCGAATCTCCGGCATTCGCCGCGGTCATGCGAAAGCCGCGGAAATCGAAACCGAGATCCGCGAAATCGGCGCCATCGGCATCGGGTTCCAAGCTGAAACGCCAGCCGCCCCAGGGTGTGTCGCCGATGCGGACCTCGTTGATGGAAACCCGCGTCCGCGGCAACTTCCGCGGGTCAACCCGGGCCAGCAGATCCACGTCCGGCGCCTCGCCGGCCCCGCCGAGCCCCGCCGCCGCCGGCGTCTTTGGGCCTTGGAACCGCAGATAGTCGAGATCGATCAGCAATGGCTCATTCCCGGCCAGCGGAACCACCACGGACCCCTGGGCAGAATCGCCAGACACTACCGCGCGCAAGCCATCGGCGACGGGTTCCACTTCCATCCGCACATCCGCAAGTGTCTGGCCGTAGACATCAATCTCGCCAACATCAAGCGAAACACTGGCTAGGGCCTCCCGCAATCCCGCCGGAGACGGCGACGCCGCCCGCAGACCCGCAAACAGACTGGACCATTCCTCGAGCGCAAGCCGGTCAATGCCGCCATACACCGCCACGCCGCGGCTTGCCTCGGCTTCCACGCGGCGGCGGCCCGGGCTGCCCACCCGCATCCAGCCCCGCTGGGCCGCGTCAGCGGACGATTCGAGATCAAACCGCAATCTGCCGCCCAAGCCGCCGGTGATGCGCTGCCGGTCATCGGCCCGATCGATTTGCAGGGTCAGCGGCAACGGCTCGCCGGCCTGTTTGGCGAAAGGTTCCGGCAAGTCCAGGAACAATCCGGCCAGGTCGGAGGCGAGCCGCAGCGAGCTTGCCCCGGTGCCGTCCTGCCCGATGTGCAACTCGGCGGCGTAGAGGAAGGAGCCCCGGGCATTGTCGAGCAAGCCCCGCACTAAGGCGCTTTGCCGCGGCCATTGCCGCAGTTCCCGCCGCTCCGCCCGGCCCTTGGCAACCACCACGATCTGCTCCATATCGCCGGACGGGCCCCGGCTCGACACTTCGATTCCGGCATCGCCGCCGAAGGCTTTGGCGGTGAAATCACCGCGTTCGATGCCGCTTGCGGTGTCGAAAACCAATGCGCCGTTGAGGCCGGAAAGCGCCAGATCGTACTGGGCCACCCACAAATCGCTGTCATCGAGGGCAAAATCCAGCCGGAGCCGGGTTTCCGACGCGGCTTGGCCAAGCGGCATTTCGAGGGCGAACCCACCCTGTGTTTGCCCATCAATGCGCCAGTCGGCCGAGGCGGCGCGCAGGCCGGCGGCGGCCGGGCTGGCATGGAGCCAGGCGAGACCATCCGCGGCGGCGCCGGCCACGCGCCCGGACACGGACAGCACGCTGGCGCCGGAATCGTCCGGCCGCAGACCGCCCCGGACCAAGCTGGAGGCAAGCCCGCGGCTGTTGGCGTCTTCCATCAAGACATCGATGGCGTTGTCGTCGGAAAGCACCAAAGCCCGGCTGCTGGCGACTTCCGGCCATTCTGGGTCGAAGCGCAGATTGCCGTCGAGCCATTGATGGAAACTCTGGAAAGTCCGGCTCAGCCGGTCGGCGCCGCGCACTGTGGAGCCGCGGTAGATCCCGCCGCTGTTGCGGAGTTCGCCGGCGGCGAGGGCGCCGTCGAGAAAGGCCATGCCATCGCGCAGCCCGCCGGTGATTCCCGGCCCGTCGGGCAGGAAAGGCCCGCTTTCGGCCGCTTCCATCCGCAGCACGCCGACGAGCAGTTCGAGCTCGTTCTCGCGTTCGCCATCGGGCCGCTGGTCGAGTTCCGAGGTGAACCGCACCCGGCTGTCGACGCCGGCGGACCGACCCACGAGCACGCTGCTGCCGAGCCGCAGGTTCAGGCCGTCGCTGTAGTCGAAGTCGAACGCCAGGCTGCCGTTCATCTCATCAAAAGCCCAAGTGGCGCTGTATACCCGCGGGATGTTCATGGTGAAGTCGCCGGAGTCGATCTCCACCAGGCCGGAAGCGCGGGCCGCGGCGAGGTCGGCGGAAACTTCGAGGTAGCCGGTCAAGCCCGACATCGCGGGGGCATTCCGCAGCGAGGCGATGGCGACACCGTCGATATTCGCCTGGAGGCCGAGTTCCCGGCCGCCGGTCTCATCCAAGCGGGCGTTGAGCGCGAGATTTTCCATCATGCCGGCCGGGCGCGCCTGTTCGAGCGCATCCCGCGCCGCTTCCGGCAACAGATCGAAAGCCGATGCCAGCGCGGCGAGAATCGCTAGGTCGGCGCGCCCGGCGCGCAGGCTCAGCGATGACTCGGGCACATGGCGCAGATACAGATCCCCCGGCGGCCATTGCGCGCCAGCATGGCTGAAGCGAAGCCCGGCGAAGGAATAGCTCGTGGCCTCCCCATCGACCCGCGCCTCGAGCGCGCCGCCGAGCTCGGTCAGCATGACCGGGGCGCCTGCGGCAGTGCGCAGCGCGAGGGCGTCGAATCGCGCGTCGGCGACGACCCGGCGCACCGCGCCGCGCTCGAAATCGATCCACATGTCGCCGCCGCCGGCGAGTGTCTCGACGCGGTATCCGGCGATTTCCTGGCCACCAAGCAGATAGGAATAGTCGCCCGCCGGCACCGCGGCGTGCAAACTGCCGCTGATGGCCGACAAATTGCCGCCGCGCACTTCCAGCGACAGCGCAAGCCGCCGGTTCTGGCCTTCGGGATTGATATCGACATGCAGAAAGTGGTTGCCGTTGCGGTTTTGAATCCTCGCGGCGCCGTCGATGAAGCGCAGACGCTCGCCGGAGCGCGTGCGCACATTGACCACAACCTCGCGCAAATCGAGTTGCGAGACATCGAGGAGGGCCCGATACACGGTATCCGGGTCGACACCCCCGCCGGAGGGCATGGCGATATCCCCGAGCAGCCAGGCGCCGTCGGCGGTCTGGGAAAGTTCGAGTTCAAGCCGCTCGACGACGAATTCCGCAAGCACCCAGCGGCGCTGCACGATGCTGCGGATCATGTCGACCGCGACCCGGCCGCGGTCGAAATCGAGCGCCCCGGCCCGGTCTCCCGCCGGATCGGACCCCGGCGCCATGAGCATCGAAAGACCGTTGACTTCGATGACGGGATTGAATCCGCTGAATCCACCCCGCAGCGACTCCACCCGAACCGGAACGCCGGTGATCGCCTCGATCTGATCCTCAAAGAACCCGGTGTAGTTGGCGATGGCGGGCATGAACTGCCTGCCCACGCTGACATAGGCCGCGAGCAGGACCGCGGCGAGCAGCAGGGCCAGGACGGCGTGCCAACGAAGCCGCCGGCCGATCGTCCGCGGGTGGCCCGGCTTGCCGGGTGGCTTGCTGGCTTGGCCGCTGGCTTGGCTGGGGCTCATCGGTTGATGTCCAGCGAGCGGACGAGTCCGCCAAGCAGCATCCAGGCGAAGGGCCAAAGCAGCGCGCTGCTCACGGCCGGCGCGAGGAAAATCATGCTGGCGCCCCGGGGCAGATCGAACAGGATTTGCAGCCACTGGAGCAGCAGCAACTGCAGGCCGATGATGACCAGCAAGACGCTGGCCTGCTGGAAAACCGCATACAACCGCAGCCGCAGCCGCAGCCGCAGCGTCAGGTAGGCCACCAGCGCGAGACCCAGGGCATGGAGGCCGAACAGCGAGCCGGTCAGGGCATCGAGCAGGATGCCCATGAGCCAGGCGACGCCGATGCCCACCCGCTCGGGATGGTTGATCACCCAAAAGACCAGCACCAGGGCAACCCATTCGGGCCGATAGTACAGCGCCCACTCCGGCACCGGCACGATCGCGAGCAGGGCGGCGGCGATGAAGGTCAGGGCGATCAGGCTGTTGAGCAGCGCGGGGCTGGCCATCGGCGGCGACTCAGTTGGCGGAGTTGACCGACGCCAGGCCCGATTCCCCGTCGCCGCCGCCGGCATCCTCCTCCGCCGCGGCATAGTCCGGCCCGGTCGCGTCGAGCACGAGCATGACATGCCGGGTGCTGGAAAACTGCGCCTTGGGCCTCGCCCTGATCGTCGCGTAGGGTTGGCCGGGACTGTGGGTCACGCTGACGACTTCGGCGACTGGATAGTTCTTGGGATAAACCAGGCCCATGCCGGAACTGATCAAGCTGTCGCCAACCTGGATGTCCTGGTTGGGAACGACGAATTCAAGCTCGAGGTCGGTGCCGCTGTTCTGGCCTCCCCGGGCCAGGGCCCGTTCGCCGTTGCGGCTCACTTCCACCGGCGTCACATGGCTGGCGTCGCTGATCAACAACACCCAGCTCGAAAAAGGCATGACCTGGACGACCTGCCCCATCAGGCCGTTGGCCTCGAGCACGGCCTGGCCTTCGAGAACGCCGTGGTTGCCGCCCTTGTTGATCAGGATGCGCCGGGAGTACGGGTCGGGTGAAACGTTGATGATTTCCGCCGGCAGCACTTCCTGCTCGAGCATGTCCACCGCGTTCTGCAGCGCGAGCAGGCGGTTGTTTTCCACGCTCAGGCTTTCGGCGAGCAACAGGCGTTGCCGGGACAGCAGCAATTCCTCGCGCAGCTTGGCGTTCTCCTCAATGAGGTCGGCCCGGTTGACGAAGATGTCGCTGAACGAACTGCCGATGCGGGCCGGCGTGTCGGCCAGCCAATGGAAGGGCGCGGCGATCAGGCCGAGCGCCTGGCGCGCGTGCTCCATGTACCCGAACCGCTGGTCGGCGATCATCAACAGCGCCGACAACAGCACGAACAGGACGATCCGGTACTCCAGCCCGGGGTTTCTGGCAAAGGCGGCGGTCTCGATTTCGGCAATCCTCTCGCTTGCTGGGCTTCCCTTCCCGGCCAGGCCCCGACTGGTTCAGGGCCGACTGCGCTGGAAACAGCACCCACCCGCGCAAGTCTAAACCCTTGGGGGGCGCAATCCAAGAATACGGAAGCCCGGGGCCCCGTTATTCCATGCCGAGCCAGTCGGATTCGTACTGATCCATCAATTCCATCGCCTTGCCGCCGCCCCGGACCACGCAGGTCAGCGGGTCTTCGGCGAGAACCACGGGAAGGCCGGTTTCCTCCGAAATCAGGTGATCGAGGCCTTTCAGCAGCGCGCCGCCGCCGGCAAGCACCACGCCGGCCTGGGCGATGTCGGAAGCGAGTTCCGGCGGCGACTGTTCAAGGGCGCTGCGCACCGCTTGGACGATGGTCGCGAGCGGCTCCTGCAGGGCGTCCTGAATCTCGTCGCTGCGCAGGGTGAACGAGCGGGGAATGCCTTCGGCGAGATTGCGGCCGCGGACATCGATTTCCTGGATGTCCGAATCCGAAGTCATGTAGGCGTAGCCTATTTCCTGCTTGATGCGCTCGGCGGTGGTGGTGCCGATGAGGCTGCTGTAGTTGCGCCGAACGTGGGTGACGATGGATTCGTCAAAGCGGTCGCCGCCAACGAGAACCGATTCGGCGTAAACCACGCCGTTCAGCGAGATGATCGCGATTTCGGTGGTGCCGCCGCCGACGTCGACCACCATCGAGCCGCAGGCCTGCTCCACCGGCAACCCCGCGCCGATGGCGGCGGCCATCGGCTCCTCGATCAATTGCACTTTGCGCGCCCCGGCGCCAAGCACCGATTCGCGGATCGCCCGGCGCTCAACCGGCGTCGCCTTGCAGGGCACGCAGACGAGCACCCGGGGGCTGGGGGGAAAAAAGAAATTCTCGTGCACCTTGTTGATGAAGTATTGCAGCATCTTCTCGGTGACTTGGAAATCGGCGATCACCCCATCCTTGAGCGGCCGGATCGCGACGATGTTGCCAGGTGTGCGGCCGAGCATGAATTTCGCCTCCTTGCCCACCGCGGTCACCGACTTCTGGCCACCTTGGTCGCGAATCGCCACCACCGAAGGTTCGTCGAGCACAATGCCCTTGTCGCGGGCGTAGATGAGTGTGTTGGCCGTGCCGAGGTCGATCGCCAGGTCGTTGGAGAACAGCCCTCTGATTTTCTTGAACATTTCCCGATTCCATTACCGTTTCGGCGCGACAGTGGTGACGGGCCCCGAACCCGCCCTCGCCGGAAGTGCGGAGATTATGAAGCCTTTTGCGCAAATCTTCCATCACGCCGGCGGTCGAGAGCGCCGGCTCAGCGCCGCAATCTGGCGATCGCGCCGCGAACCAGGGCCGCGAGCAGCAAACCGGCGCCGAGAATTTGATACACGCTGCCGAGGTAGCCCTTGACGATGGTGAATGTCGAAGCCCAGGCCACCTGCGCCGCCCCAACTTCGGGGTAGCGCAGCAGCATCGCGATGATCTGCGCGTTTTCGAGCAGGTCCCAGGCACCGGCGAGAACCGGGATGTAGGCCAGCACCCAGGTTCCCTCGGTCAGGCGGAACCGGTAGATCAAGCCAGCGAAGAAGGTGACGTAGGTGATGGGGAACAGCGTGTCGAGCACCGCGCTCGCCCAAGCGTAGGTTACTCTGCCGTCCGCCCCGTAAACCTCCATCTGCGCCAAGGCTTCCCCGTGGGTGTATCCGCCGGCCTTCATGTCGAACAGCTCGCCTTCGATGGGAATGTTGGGGAAGACCAGAAACAGAAACAGCAAGGTGCCGATGAAAGTCGCCGCGAGGACGCCGCCACGCCCGGCGAAAGCGAAATAGTTTCTCATTTTTTTCCTCTCCCCCGTCTCGGGAAACAGCTTGAATGTATTGGAAGTCAAGTGTTGACCAATGTCAAACCAGAGCGGTCAAACCGGGGCTGGATAACGGAAACCTGGGGTATAATCCCGGCCAGCCCGGCCACGCATTCCGCGCCTCCCACGCATAGCAAACAGCCTCGCTCATTGTGGACAAATCCGAAATCGACAAGATCGCCACGCTGGCGCGGCTGCGGGTCAGCCCCGCCGAAGCCGACGAGGTGGCAACGCGAATCGGCGGGATACTCACGCTAATCGACCAGATGCAATCGGTTGACACCGCCGGGGTCGAGCCGCTCGCGCATCCGCTGGACGCCGTTCAGCGCCTGCGCGCCGACGAAGTCACCGAAACCGACCGCAGGGACGAGTTGCTCGCGCTGGCCCCTTCGAGCCGGGACGGCCTGTTCCTCGTTCCCAAAGTCATCGAATAGCGCGGCCGGCGGAACCCCGATGTTGCGGCTAAACGTCACCGAGCTGTCGGCCGAGCTGTCCCGCGGCGCCTTTTCCAGCGTCGAACTCGTCCGCGCCTGCCTTGAGCGAATCCAGCGGCGGAACCCCAGCCTCAACGCCTTCATCTCCATCTGCGAGGAATCGGCCCTCGCCGAGGCGGCAGCGGCGGACGCGGCCCGGGCCGCGGGTGATTCGAAGCCGCTGCTCGGCATCCCGCTGGCGCACAAGGACATCTTCTGCACCCGCGGCTTGGCCACGACTTGCGGCTCGCGCATGCTGCGCGACTTCGTGCCGCCCTACGACGCCGGCGTCGTCGAGCGGCTGCGCGGGGCCGGCGCGGTGCTCATCGGCAAAACCAATATGGACGAGTTCGCCATGGGCTCGTCGAATGAAACGAGCTTCTTCGGGCCGGCGCGCAACCCGCATGATCCGGGCCGGGTTCCCGGCGGCTCCTCCGGCGGTTCCGCCGCCGCGGTGGCTGGCGGGCTGTGCCCCATGGCCACCGGCACCGACACCGGCGGCTCGATCCGCCAGCCGGCTTCATTCTGTGGCATTACCGGCTTCAAGCCGAGCTATGGCCGGGTTTCGCGCTGGGGCATGATCGCCTTCGCTTCGAGCCTCGACCAAGCCGGCACGCTGACCCGCAGCGCCGCCGACGCGGCCCTGATGATGCGGGCGATGGCCGGCCTCGACCCGCGCGATTCGACCAGCGTGGACCGGCCGGTGGAGGATTACGCGAGCGAATTGGAGCGCCCCCTGCGGGGCCTGCGGGTGGGCGTTCCGGCGCCGCATTTCGCCGAGGGGCTCAGCCCCGGCGTCGAGCGGGGCATTCGCGCGGCGCTTGCGGAACTCGAAAAAGCCGGCGCGGAACTGATCGATATCGACTTGCCGAACAACCACCTCTCGGTTCCGGCCTATTATGTCGTGGCGCCGGCGGAGGCTTCGGCCAATTTGTCGCGCTACGACGGCGTGCGCTACGGCCACCGCTGCGAGAATCCGGTGGACCTCGATGACTTGTACACCCGCAGCCGCAGCGAGGGCTTCGGCGACGAAGTGAAGCGGCGCATTCTGGTGGGCACCTACGCTTTGTCCGCCGGCTACTACGACGCCTACTACCGCAAGGCCCAGCGCATCCGGCGGCTGATCCGGCGGGATTTCACCGAGGCCTTCACCAAGGTTGACGTGATCGCCGGGCCGACTTCGCCCCACGTGGCCTTCCCCCACGGCGCCAAGGCCGACCCGGTGGAGATGTATCTCGAGGACATCTTCACCATCGCCGTCAATCTCGCCGGGCTGCCGGGCATTTCGGTCCCTGCCGGTTTCGAGGATGGCCTGCCTTTCGGCCTGCAAATCATCGGCCCGGACTTCGGCGAGGCGCGGCTGCTCAATGTCGCCCACCAGTTCCAGCAATTGACCGACTGGCACCGCCGCCTGCCGGCGGACGCCGCCGGGGAGGCAAGCTGACATGGAGTGGGAAACCGTCATCGGGCTTGAGGTGCATGTGCAGTTGTCGACCCGCTCGAAGCTGTTTTCCGGCACCTCCACCGCGTTTGGGGCCGAACCCAACACCCAGGCGAACATCTACGACCTCGCCATGCCCGGCACGCTGCCGGTGCTGAACGGGGAAGCCCTGCGCATGGCGGTGCGTTTCGGGCTCGCCATTGGCGCGGAAATCAGCCGGCAATCGATCTTCGACCGCAAGAACTACTTCTATCCCGACCTGCCCAAGGGCTACCAAACCAGCCAGTTGGACTACCCCACCGTTGGCCGCGGTTCCATCGTCATTCCCTTGGACGGCGGCGGCGAAAAACGCATCGGCGTAACCCGGGCGCACATGGAGGAGGACGCGGGCAAATCGCTCCACGAGGCATTCACTGATGGCAGCGGCATCGACCTCAACCGCGCCGGAACGCCGCTGCTTGAGATCGTCTCGGAGCCCGATTTGCGCAGCGCGAAGGAGGCGGTGGCCTACCTGAAGAAACTGCATTCCATCGTGCGCTATCTCGATATTTCCGACGGCGACATGAGCCAAGGTTCGATGCGCTGCGACGCCAATGTCTCGATCCGGCCAATGGGGGCAAGCGAGTTCGGCACCCGCACCGAGATCAAGAACATCAACTCCTTCCGCTTCGTGGAAAAGGCGATCAACTTCGAGGCGCGCCGCCAGCGGGAGCTGCTCGAGGACGGCGGCGAAATCACCCAGGAAACGCGCCTCTACGATTCGACCCGGGACGAAACCCGGCCGATGCGCGGCAAGGAAGTCGCCAACGATTACCGCTACTTCCCCGAACCGGACTTGCTCCCAGTTGTCATCGACGACAAACTGATCGAACAGATACGCACGGAACTGCCGGAGTTGCCCGACGCCCGCCGGCAGCGATTCGCCGCCGAATATGGCCTGTCCCCCTACGACGCCGATGTGCTCACCGCGAACCGCGAAATGGCGGACTATTTCGAGCGGGTGGCAACGGCCTGCGGCGACGCCAAGCTCGCGGCCAACTGGGTCAGCGTGGAATTGCAGGCGCTGCTCAACCGCGAGAATCTCGAAATCGCCGATTCACCCATCAGCACCGCCAATCTCGCCACTTTGATCCAGCGCATCAAGGACGGAACCATCTCCGGCAAAATCGCCAAAACCGTATTCGAGCAGCTTGCCAGCGGCGATGCCGGCGTGGACGAAATCATCGAACAACAGGGCCTGCGCCAGGTCACCGATGCGGGAGAAATCGAAAAACTCATCGACCAGGTAATCGCCGAAAACGCTCCCCAAGCCCAGCAATTCCGCAACGGCAAACAACAAGTCCTCGGCTACCTCGTCGGCCAGGCAATGAAGCTGTCCAAAGGCAAAGCCAACCCAGCCCAAGTCAACCAGTTGCTGCGCGATAAGTTGGAATCGTGAGAGCTAGTGCGAAAACCGATGGAGCGGGTTGATGTTGCGCCAAGAACCCGTCCGCTGCGGACTCGCGCCGTTCAAGACCCCCACTCGTGCAGGTCACAAGCATCGTGCATTACCAGTCACGCTCGCCTTCAACGAACTCAGCGGCGTCCCCATACACCCCCTTTCCCGACCCACGCAGAGAGGAAATGCTCTTCACATTATCCTCTCGCAGATACGACAGCGGAACAATCGCGGCGCAGGGCACACCTCGTTTCCGAACGATTGTGACCAGCCTTTTGGTCCGAGCCCGATCAAGCAGTTCCGGCAGTTTCTGCCGCGCTTCTTCGGCGTCTATTTCATACATGCGGGATTTCTCCTGGTGCCATGCTCAGCCAGCAGCACGGCCAGAGGGCTGCCTCCGGCTATGTGCGGCGCCACAACGTCGGATGCCAGACTCCGGGGTGGACGCCCGCTCATGCGTGGTAGGCGGATACTTCCAACGTCATAGAGCGCTCGGGCTTGCCGTCACCGTGCAGGCGATGCCGAATGCCCTCCGCCACTGCGGCGTCGAAGGTCTTTTCGCCACATTTGGCGCACACGGTGGCAGGGGTGTCTTCGACCAGCATATAACGGTCTCCGACATGGAACACCTCCGCCACCGACTCTTGGCGAAAATCGCTGCCACCGCATACATCACAAATAGGCACGTCTATCTTCTCCTTCGGGTGTAGTCGAGCCATTCCGCCGGGTCCGGCCCATACAGGGTAATGATTTTCGGCACCCGTGACGGATGCCGCGATACCTGAATACGCAACGGCCGGCCCACCGATATAAAGCCGCCGCGTCGCAAACCACGGGCTGGACAATTCTCGGTTCACCAGCCGAGCGCGGCAACGACCCAGATGTCATTTTCGATCAGGAATGCGCGGCGATGGCTTTTGTCCTGGGCCACCCTGAGCGCGTCGCGCCGGTCTCCGGCGGAAAGAAACTGAAACCGCGTTTCAGGCACGGGACAGTTTCGCGCTGACAGGCTCCGCCATCCAGTTTGGCATGAGCGCCCTCGCGGCCGACAATTCCTCCATCTCGCTTTTGGTGAGCGTGGGCATGATGGCGCCCAGGCGCTCCTCAACCTCTTCAGGCCCGAGCCACGCCAGGGCGCGGATGACCGCGCCGGCTTTCCCGCGGGGCGCCGCAAGCAGCCAGCGCGGCGCGTGGCGCAACTCGACCGTCAGGCCGCCAAAGCGCAGCTTCCGGCTGCGGCCGGAAGTCAGATGGACCTCGCGAACCGGGTTTTGGGTGGTGAGCCCGAGCTGGTTTGCCGCCGCGCCGCCGCAGGGGACGATGGTTTCGCCCCATAGCGCGGCGAGGGCGTCCACCGCCTTGCCAACATTGGGCGGGCAAGAGCCGAACCGGGTTTCGACGGGACACATGTACACGCCATGGCAGACGCGCAGAAGCCTGCCGGCCCGCGCGAGCCGGGAAAGCGCCTGATCGATCGCCGCGCGATTGCCCAGATGGAGCAGGGCGCCGGGACAGACTGGCGTCGCCTCGGGCAGGGATTCCGCATGCGCCATGATTCGCTTGGGCAATTCCGGCACCGGTGGTTTCCTCCGATTTCGATGTCAGATTGACGATGTGGATAATACCATCAAATGCCGAAATGCGGCAGGAGCCCCTTGACCGCCCGCGGGTGTGCCAGCGGCGTCGAATACCCTGCATGGTGGGCGAGGAGATCGGAGGGCAGCTTCATTTTCAGACCCCTTCATGTCTCGTCCACTGTGGCCAGCGGACTCACGCAGTTCAGGCTCTCAGCCCCCACACGCGCATCACCAGTCACGCTTGCTTTCGATGAATTTACTGGCATCCCCATACATACCCGCCCCTGAACCGCGAAGCAAGGAGGTGCTCATCAAATTGTCCTGCCGAATATGCGACAGCGGAACAATCGCCGCACAGGGAACAACCCTGCTTCCGAATAGTAATAACAAGCCCTTAGTCCCGGACCCCCAATCACGCAACGCCAGCGGTCTCCTTCTCGCTTCCCCGACATCTATCTGGTGCATGGCCGCATGCTTATGTATCATTCGGACAGTCCACTCACAGGTGCGCATGTTTGCGATGGAATTACCATGTCCAAGCTTGGCATAGAATCATAACAGGAAACAACAATAAGATAAGCATGCTACCCAAATGATGGTAAACTTCTTCTTCTATGAGCCGATAACCCTACAAATGATAATGGCAGGCGACTATAGGATTTTTTATGGGCAGCAATGAATTGCGATTGCGGGAGAATTGGCAAACACACTCTGGCAGGTTATCGATAACTGCGGAGCATGATTTCTATTCTGTGTTATCTTTTTTGCTCGAAGGAATAAGTTATAGACTGGTGGATAAGCCAAATGACTTTGCCAACATATACGAAGATTGGCCCTTGAGCGACAAAGATTACGAGCAGATATATAATCCTGATAAAGCTTACAGGCACGGATTTACGCCAGATTATTCTATAGAGAATCTAGAGACCGGCAAGAAGATTTATGTTGAGGTTAAAAGGCAAGATGGATGGATTGAAGGCCTCCCGAGAAGTGCGGGAAGAGGAAATGCGCATGAAAGGTTTTGCAAGTATTTCACGCCTGGACTGGACAAGATTCTCAGGGAAAAAAGCGGTATAAACAAGGCATTACCGTTTTGGATTGTCTTTATCGGCAATATAACAAGAGATCCTTGCCGGGTAAGGGAGATTACTTGCTGGTTCGATGAATACACTGATAACTTCTTTTTCTGGCGCAACAACGACGCCGACGCGCTATGTGAACACTTTATTGACAGAATCAGCCCGCTGCTAGATTGAACTCATCAGCCAATAAGCTCTCTAGTCCCCAAGCATCCCAACCTCGCCGCTTATGCCTTGCAAACAATTCGATTTTCCGTTGTAGCGGAAACATTTTCTCAATTCTGCCAGCAATCTCCTCCGGTTTCTGGCTGTGCGGCCCTCTTGGTTTTTCCAATAGCTGCTTTATATTTCGGGCACCCCTAGGCTTCGGGATTCGTCCTTTTTTGAACAACAAACACAATTCGCAATATGACAAAGTATACTGCCCGGGGTTGTGATTCATTTTGTTCCAAACAAAAGCAACAGTCTTGTATTCAAAACCCCATGCTTTACCCAATGATATTGCTTGCTCTAAATGTGGACTGCTGCTCCACATAAATAGCAATGCGTCTTCTTCTGAAATACTCTCTATCGAAAGAGTCATCAGATCTTTTGTAGGAAGCGTTGGATACTTGAAGCATGCGGAGCTTATGAATATCTCTCTCTCCCAGCCAGGATTTTCCTTCGACATTCCACTACGATCAAATTGCATCTTTCCATTGTAATGCCAAGGCGGATCAGCGTAGATAACCGCATATTTCTCTTTCGGTAATGCAGGAAAAATCTGAAGCAAAGGGTTCTCCCTTTGCTTCACTTTAAACTTCTCATTGTAGATGGAGTAGCTGCTCATACACAATCCCCGCATTCACTGGGATAGCCTAGCATACTCCCGCATGCTTGAACAGATTTTTGTAGCGGCTCAGCACATAAGGCTAAATAACCGGAGCGAAGTGCGCCAGCCGAGCCGCCGAGCCATGCGGCGCAATGCCCTTCGGTTATTGCGCCCTACTGGGGGCTGCCCCGCCGCAAGGCTCCACCATCTAGTTTGGCATGAGAGCCCCTCGCGGCCGACAATTCCTCCATCTCGCCCTTGGTGAGCGTGGGCATGATGGCGCCCAGGCCGGCGGGGCTCAGTCTACGTTTTTGCGGAGGAAGGCGGGGATGTCGAGGAAATCGATGTTTGCGGCCTTTTTCAATTCGGGTTGCTCGGTGGCGGCGGCTGGTTCGGCGCTGGCGCCCTCCCGGGCTGGCGGCTGGCCGCGACCGGCGGGTTTTTGTGCCGCGGCGGCGGCGCGCCTGCCGGCGCCGGAACCATTGGTGTTCGCCCGCATCGGCCGGCGCGGCGTGAACTGCTGGCCGGCGCCACGGCCGGGGGGCGTTTCCTCCGCCTCTTCCGCCTCTTCACCGACGACGTGGAAGGCCTTGCCGCGCAGCCCCGTGGCGACGAAGGTGACCTGCACCTTGTCGCCGAGTTCGGGCTCGACGACCATGCCGGAAATCAGCATGTCGCGGTCGAGTTGGCAGGCTTCCTCGGCGACCCGGTGAACCGCCTGCAGGTCGTTGAGGGTGAGGTGCTGGCCGCCGCTGACATTGACGAGCAGGCCGCCGGCGCTGCTGATGTCGACATTTTCAAGCAGCGGGCTCGAAATCGCGGCGCGGGCGGCGGCGGCGCCGGGATTGGGATCATCCCGCGAGGCGATGCCGGTTCCCATCATCGCCATGCCGCGCTTGGACATTACGGTTTTCACATCGGCGAAATCGACATTGATGTGGCCGGGCTTGGTGATGATGTCGGAAATGCCTTTCACCGCGTCGAGCAGCACATCGTTGGCGGCGGCGAAAGCGTTGACGATGGTGGTGTCCGGCGGCAGCACCTCGAGCAGTTTGGCGTTGGGCACGATGATGAGAGAGTCTACGTGTTCGGCGAGTTCGGCCACGCCTTTTTCCGCCACGGTGATGCGCTTGCGCTGCTCGAAGGGAAAGGGCCGGTTGACGATGGCCACAGTCAGGATGCCCATTTCCCGGGCGGATTCGGCGATGACCGGCGCGGCGCCGGTGCCGGTGCCGCCACCCATGCCGGCGGCGATGAACACCATGTCGCAGTCCTGCAGGGTCTCTTGGATCACTTGCCGGTCTTCAAGGGCCGCGGCTTTGCCCACGTCCGGGTCCGCCCCCGCGCCGAGGCCCCGGGTGATTTTGCTGCCAAGCTGGATCTTGTTTTCCACGCTGAGCAGGCCAAGCGCCTGGGCGTCGGTGTTGGCGCAGTAGTATTTAACTCCGACGACACTGCGGCTGATCATGTGCTCCACCGCGTTGCCGCCGGCGCCGCCAACGCCGATCACCTTGATTCTCGCCGCGTGGGACGGGCTTTCCAGAACTTCGAATGTTTCTCTCGCCATTACTTCAACTCCTCATTTCAACGCCTGCCGGGCGTTCACACAAACCGCCGGAAAAATCGCCGGGTGGATTCGAGCACGCCGCTTGTTTGCGGTTTTTCTTCCTGCCGCTCCACCCCGTGGCCCTGCTCCTCGCAGTCTTTCATTCCATAAAGCAATAAGCCGACACCCGTTGAATGAATCGGATTGCTTACTATATCGGCACGTCCCTTCACATTCTGAGGCGTGCCGACGCGAACCGGCTCGTGCAGCACTTCCTCGCCGAGCTCGACCGCGCCGGGAATCCGCGACGAACCACCGGTGAGGACGATTCCCGCCGCGAGCAGATTCTCCATTCCGCTGTTGGCGAGTTGCTGCTGAATCAGGGAAAACAGCTCTTCATATCTGGGCTCGACGACTTCGGCGAGGCTTTGCAGCGACAATTCCCGCGGCGCCCGCTCGCCGACGCTGGGCACCTCGATGGTGTCCTCGGGCTGGGCGAGCTGCTGCACGAGCGCGCTGCCGTGGCGGATCTTCAGCTCGTCGGCGTTCTGCCGCGGCGTGCGCAGGGCGGTGGCGATGTCGCTGGTTACCTGATCCCCGGCGATGGGGATAACGCCGGTGTATTGCAGCGCGTCCTGGGTGAAGATCGCGATGTCGGTGGTGCCGCCGCCGATGTCCACGAGGCACACGCCAAGCTCCCGCTCGTCCCGGGTCAGCACCGCTTCGGCGGAGGCGAGTTGTTCGAGCACGAGCTGTTCGATTTCGAGGCCGCAGCGGCGGATGCATTTTTCGATGTTCTGCATCGCGTTGACGGCGCAGGTGACGAGATGCGCGCGGGCCTCGAGCCGCACCCCGGACATGCCGAGCGGCTCCTTGACGCCGCTCTGGGAATTGATCGTGTACTCCTGGGGAACCACATGAAGGATGCGCTCGTCGGGGGGGATTTCCACCGCCCGGGCGGAATCGATCACCCGGTCCACATCGGCCCGGGAGACTTCGCCGTCGCGGATCGAAACCACGCCGCTCGAATTCATGCTGCGCACATGGCTGCCGGCGATGCCCGCGTAGACCGAGCGGATCTTGTAGCCGGTTTCGTTCTCGGCGGCCTCCACCGCGCGGCGGATCGAGATGACCGTGGATTCGATATCGACCACCACGCCCTTTTTCAGGCCGAGTGAGGGGTGGCTGCCCATGCCGACCACATTGAGTTGGCCCTGGTCAGAGATTTCGCCCACGAGCGCCGCCACCTTGGTGGTGCCGATGTCGAGCCCGACGATGATGTTGCCGCTCTTGCCGGTCGATTCGTTCATTTGGATTGCTTCCTGTAACTCCCTTCCCTGTCAGCGCCGCGCGAGTTCGCCGGCGCCGGCGTCAAACTCCCGCAGGCGGATGCTGAAACGGCTGCCGTAGCGCAGGTCGACGATTTCGTGTCGCAGCCGCTCGGATTCTGGCTGGCGCTGGTGGAAATCGACATAGCGCTGGAGGCGGTTGACGAGATCCTCGCCGCCGAGGACGACCTCGGTGACGCCATTCAATTGCAGCCGCCAGCTTCGCCGCGGGCTCGTGCTCAAGCCGCTGAGCCGCAGGCCCGCGGGATACAGAATCTGGTTCAGGCGCTGGTACTGCCGCATCACCTCGAACTGCGAACCCGGCGGGCCGCCAAGCAGCGGCAGGTCCGCGCCGTTCAGCGTGTCGATGGCGCCGGCGTCCGCCTCGATCATTTCGCCGCGCTGGGTGATCAGCCGGTCGGCGCCCCAGCGGGCGATCACGGTGGCTTCGGTGATGTCCACGGTCAGGGTGTTTGGCCAGCGCCTGCCCACCGCCGCCGACTCGACCCATTGCAGGCTTTCGACCCGCTCCCGAACTTGGCGCAGATCGAGGGCGAAGAATCCGGTTCCGGCGAAAGGCGCGAGCTTGGCGCGGATGTCGTCCCCGGCCAAGTGCTGGAGTTCGCCTTGGATCCGCACCCGGGTCAGCGTTGGATTAAGCATGGGCGAAAATTCGCCCCAGCGCAGCCACAGGGTGACTCCCGCCCCCGCCAGGCACGCGGCCAGCAGCAGCGCGAGCAGGGCGCGGAAGAAGCGAACGCCGCTTGGTGCCGCTGACGCCGCACTGGCTTGGCCGCGGCTCATGGCTGGAGCGCCTCCGCCTCGCATTGAAGAATTTGCAGCATGAGATCGTCGTAACTCCGGCCGAGGCGGCTCGCCGCCATGGGGATGATGCTGTGCCCGGTCATGCCGGGGATGGTGTTGATCTCCAACAAAAAGAACGCGCCATCGCCATCGCGCATCAGATCGACCCTGGCGAGCCCCCGGCAGCCGAGCGCGCGGTAGGCGTCCCGGGCGAGGGCGAGCAGCTCTTCGTGGCTGGCTCGGGGGATCTCCGGCGGGCAGATGTATTCGGTTTCGCTGTCCTCGTATTTCGCCTGGTAGTCGAAAAACTTGCGCCGGGTGCGGAGCTCCACCGCGGGCAGCGGCTCATCCCCCAACACGCCGACGGAAAACTCCCCGCCCCGTATATATGTCTCGGCCATTACCGCCGAATCGAAAGCCGCCGCCGCCAGGTATTGCCGCTCAAGCGCGGCCGCGTCCCCGACGATGCCCACGCCCAGGCTCGATCCGCCGGCCACCGGTTTGACCACGGCGGGGCCGAGCCTCGCCATCGCGGCCGCGAAGTCGGTGCTGGCGTCGAGGGGGAGGAAATCCGGCGTTGGCAGCCCCGCCTGCCGCCACAGCAGCTTGCTCTTGATCTTGTCCATGGCCAGCGCCGAGGCGAGCACGCCGCTGCCGCTGCAGGGCAGGCCGAGCACCTCCAGCAAACCCTGCATGGCGCCGTCCTCGCCGCCGCGGCCATGGAGCATGTTGACGACGAAATCGGCCTTGGCGGCGGCGAGGCGCGCGGCGACATCGCGGCCAGCGTCGATTTTCACCGCGGGCAATCCCAGCCGCCGCAGGCTTTCCCAGGCGGCCTGGCCGCTTTGCAGCGAGACTTCACGCTCCGGGGAATCGCCGCCCATGAGCACGGCGATGCGGCCGAGGCGCCGCACGCGGTCCGGCACTTGTTGGCGGCTCACGCGCTCTGCTCCCCGCGGCTGGCGCCGAATCCCGCCTCGGCGAGTTCCCGGGCCAAGGCCCCGACATTGCCGGCGCCCTGGGTAAGGACGATGTCGCCCGGCCGCAGCAGCCCGGCGAGAATGTCGCGCAGCTGCCCCTCGTCGGGGACATGGATCGGATCGACCCTGCCCTGCTGCCGGATCGAGCCGCACAGCGAGCGCGAGTCCGCCCCGGCCAGGGGCCGTTCCCCGGCGCTGTAGACCTTGAGCAGCAGCAGCACATCGACGCCGGTCAGCACGCTGACGAAATCCTCGTACAGATCCCGGGTGCGGCTGTAGCGGTGGGGCTGGAACACCATCACCAGCCGGCGGTCGGGCCAGCCGGCCCGCAGCGCTTCGATCGTTACCCCGAGCTCCGTGGGGTGGTGGCCATAATCGTCGATCAGGGTCACCGCGCCGCCGGCCACGGGAAACTCCCCAAGCCGCTGGAAGCGGCGGCCGACCCCGGCGAATCCGGCGATGCCGGCGCGGATATGCCCGTCCTCGACGCCTTCGTCGCTGGCCACCGCCACCGCGGCGGCGGCGTTGAGGGCGTTGTGGCGCCCCGGCATCTGCAATTCGAGCGCGAGCGGCGCCTGGCCTTCGGGCCGGTTTACTTGAAATTCGATGCGGTGGCCGCGCTGCCGCAGGCCGCTGACGCGGTAATCGGCGCGCCGGTGGAATCCATAGGTGATCACCGGGCGGCTGATTCGCGGGCGGATCTCGCGCAGCACCGGATCATCGAGGCACAGCACGGCGAGGCCATGGAAGGGCAGATTGTGGAGGAAATTGACGAAGTACCGCTTCAGGTTGTCAAAGTCCCCGCCATAGGTCGCCATGTGGTCGGCTTCGATATTGGTTACCACCGCCACCAGCGGCTGCAAATGCAGGAAGGAGGCGTCGCTTTCGTCGGCCTCGGCGACGAGGTAGCGGCTTTCGCCAAGCCGGGCGTTGCTGCCGGCGCTGTTGAGCACGCCGCCGATAATGAAGGTCGGGTCGAGGCCGGCCTCGGCGAACACCGAGGCCACGAGGCTCGTGGTGGTGGTTTTGCCGTGGGTGCCCGCCACGGCGATGGCGTGGCGGTAGCGCATCAGCTCGGCGAGCATTTCGGCCCGGGGAATCCGGGTCTTGCCCTGGCGGGCGGCGGCGAGAAGCTCGGGATTGTCCGCGGGCACCGCGGATGAATAGACCACGACATCGGCCCCGCCGACATTCGCCGCGTCGTGGCCGGGGAAAATTTCGATGCCCATGTCCGCGAGCCGGGCGGTTACCGCCGAGGGGCGCAGGTCGGAGCCGGTGACCGCGTAGCCTTGGTTGAAGAGCACCTCGGCGATGCCGCACATGCCGGCGCCGCCGATGCCGATGAAGTGGATGGTGCGGATCCGGCGCATTCCCGGGGGATACTGGCGGGGGGCGGAATCAGTCATGGTCCGCTCCCTGTTCTTCGCTGGGCGTTTCCGTTTCCGCTTCTGCTTCCGTTTCCTGTTCCCGCTCCCTTTCCTCTTCCCTTTGCCGGAGAAACACCAGGCACGACTCCGCCACGCGCCCGGCGGCGTCGGTGATTGCCATGTCGTGGGCGCGGCGGGACATTTCGGCGAGCCAGTCCCGGTCCCCCTCCAGCCGCAGCAGAATTTGCTCGAGGCGGGCCAGCGAAAGCTCGGACTGTTCGATGATTTCCGCCGCCTGCCGGGCCGCGAGCCAGCGCGCGTTGAACAACTGCTGCCGGTCCTTGTGGTGCGGATAGGGCACGAAAATGGCCGGCAGGCCGCAGACGGCGATCTCCGCCACCGTGCCCGCCCCGGAGCGGCACAGCACCAGATCGGCCCAGGCGTAGGCGTCGCCCATTTCGCGGATGAAGCCCACCAGGCGGTGATTGCTGTCCAGGTTCACTTCGAGCTCCTGGTAGCGCTGCCGGGTTCTGGCCATGGCGGTGAACCCGCATTGGTGCAGCACCCTCAGCGGCTGAGCGCCGCGCCAGCCGGCGATCAGGTCGGGAATCAGCGCGTTGAGGGCGTCGGCGCCCTGGCTGCCACCAAGCACGAGCAGGCGCAGCGGCCCTTTCTTGCGGCGCCGGCGGCGGTCGGCGACGCCGAGGATTTCCCGGCGCACCGGATTGCCGGTGAACAATACCCGCCTCTCTCGCGGAAAAGTCTTGGGAAAGGCTTCATAAATCCGCGCCGCCCAGCGGCTGACGATCCGGTTGGTGAGCCCGGGAACCGCGTTCTGTTCGTGGATCAGCACCGGGATGCGCAGCAGGCGCCCGGCGACCGCGGCCGGGCCGGTGACATAGCCGCCCATGCCGACCAAGCAATCGGGCCGCAACTCGCGCAGAATCCGCATTGCGCGCCAAGTCGCGCGCAGCAGCATGAACGGCGCCTTCAGCAGCCGGCGCGGGCCGGCGCCGCGCAGGCCCGACACGCCGATGGCGTGGAACGGGAAGGCCTCGTCGCGCAGCAATTTGTTTTCCATCCCCGCCGAGGTGCCAAGCCAATGAATGCCGACACCCGCCCGCTGCAACTCCCGGGCGATGCAGAGCGCGGGAAAGACATGGCCGCCGGTGCCGGCCGCCAGAATCAGCACGGTTGGCGCGCGCCCGCTCATGGCAACCTCCGGCGGCGGTCGGCCCGGTCCGCGGACAGGCATTCGGTTTCGTACTGGACCCGCAGCAGCAGGCCGATCATCGCGCAGCAGACGATCAGGCTGGCGCCGCCATAGCTCATGAACGGCAGGGTCAGGCCCTTGGTGGGCAGCAGGCCGAGATTGACGCCGATATTGACCATGGCCTGCCCCGCGAACAGCAGGCCCAGGCCCCAGGCCAGGAAAGCGCAAAACCAGCGCTCCCGCTGCTGGGCCTGATGGGCGATGGAAAAGCAGCATCCGACCAGCAGGCAGAACAGCAGCACCACGAGGGCGACACCAGCGAGCCCAAGCTCCTCGCCGATGACCGCGAGGATGAAATCATTGTGGGCTTCCGGCAGGAAATCGATTTTCTGGATGCTGTTGCCAACCCCGGCCCCAAGCAAACCGCCCCGGCCGAAGGCGATCTGGGCCTGGCCAAGCTGATAGCCCGCGCCGAAAATATTCTCCGGCGCCCAGGGGTCGAGAAAGGCGGTGAGCCGCCGCACGACATAGGGCTGGGTCCAGGCGAGCACGCCGATGGCGCCGAGCGAAAGCAGCAGCAGCGAGAACATGCGCCGGATGCCGGCGCCGGCCAGAAAAACCAGGCACAGCGAGGTTAGCGCGACGATCGCCATGGCGCCGTGGTCCGGCTCCATTTGCAGCAGCGCCACCGCCAGACCAACGGGGACCAATGGAACCAGAAAACCCAGCCAGCTATCGCGCACGCTGTCGCGGTGGCGGGCCAGATACGCGGCCAGATAGATCACCAGAAACACCTTGGCGGGCTCGGATGGCTGCACACCGACGAAGCCCAGATCGATCCAGCGCATCGAGCCGTTGACCTCGCGGCCGATTCCCGGCACCAGCACGATGGTGAGCAGGAAGTAGGAAGCCAGCAGCAGCAGCCAGCCGAGCGCGTTCCAAGTGCGCATCGGCACGGCCATCAGGGCGAGCATCACCGCCACCCCCAGCACCGCGAAAACAAGCTGCCGCTTGAGGAAGAAGAGCGAATCGCCGTAGTTGTTCTGGGCGATTTCCACCGAGGCCGATGTCATCATCAACAGCCCGAAGGTCAGCAGCAGCAGGCTGACGACAAGCACCGCCGGGGGCCGCGGCGCCCGCGCCGGCCTGGGACGGTTGGCGGCGGTGGCGGCGCCGATCATCGCAGTGCCTCCACGCAGCGGATGAAGGCATCCCCCCGGGCCTGGAAGCTGTCGAACTGGTCGAAACTCGCGCAGGCCGGCGACAGCGCCACCGCGTCGCCGGGAAGCGCCCCGCCCCGGGCAAGCGCCACCGCCTCCCCGAGGCTGGCGGCGAAATGGACTGGAACCGCGGCGCCGAGGGCTGAAGCGATCCGCCGCGCGTCGCGGCCGATGAGAATCGCCGCCCGGCCCCATTGTTCCATCACCGGCGCCAGCGGCGAGAAATCCGTGCCCTTGGCCAGGCCGCCGGCGATCAGCAGCACCCGCCCGCCGCCCGCGGCGGAGCTTTCTTTGCGGCCGGCGTTGAGGCTCGCGCCGAGATTGCCCACCGCCGCGGCGCAGGCGCCGACATTGGTCGCCTTGGAATCGTTGTACCAGTCAACCCCGGCGATCTGCCCCAGCCATTGGCAGCGGTGCGGCAAACCGGGAAAGGCTTTCAGGCCCGCGCCGATGGCTTCCTTTTCCACGCCCATGGCCAGCGCCAGAGCCAGCGCGGCGAGGGCGTTGGAGACATTGTGCTGCCCCGGCGGCTTGAGTTCGCCGGCGGGCATGAAAGGCTCGTCGCCGCGGGCGAGCCAGTTTTCGCCATCGACGCGCAGCAGGCCGGCCTGGCCCGGCGCCGGGGCATCGAGGCCATAACTGATCACCGGCGCCGCGGCTGGATGCGGCGGCGCGCTGAATGGATCATCCCGGTTCAACACGATCCGGCGGCAGCCACGGAAGATGCGCCGCTTGGCGCTGGCGTATTCCTTGAGGCTGTCGTAGCGGTCCATATGGTCGGCGCTGAGGTTGAGGATCAGGGCGACTTCGGCGTTCAGCCGCCGGGTGGTTTCGAGCTGGAAACTCGAAACTTCGAGCACGTACCAGTCCTTTTTCCCCTGCTCCAGCAGATCGAGCGCCGGGCGGAAACGCTCGCCGTCGAGATTGCCGCCGAGTCCGTAGTCAACCCCGGCGGTGTCGAGAATCGCCGCGAGCATGGCGACCACGGTGCTCTTGCCGTTGGAGCCGGTGACCGCGACGATGGGGCCGCGGGCCGCGCGGGAGAACAGGTCGATATCGCCGGTGACGGGCACCCCGGCGGCGACCGCTTCAGCGAGCGCCGGCTCGCGCAGATCAACACCCGGGCTCACCACGAGTTCGCCGGCGCCGAGCAGGCTCCCGGGGCGGAAGCCGCCGAGTTCGACTTCGATGGCGGGGTCGAGTTTGCGCAGCTCGGCCAGCCGCGGCGGCCGCGGACGGCTGTCCACCACGCGGAAACCCCTCCCGCGGCGGCGGAAATGGCGCGCGCAGGAAAATCCGCTGTCGCCGAGGCCGACGATCACACTGGCGGCGTTTTGTCCGGGCGCGCCTGTCATCATGGGTTCCCGGCCTCAGCGCAGTTTCAGCGTCACCAGCCCGAACAGGACCAGCATCAGGGTGATGATCCAGAAGCGCACGATCACCCGCGGTTCCGGCCAGCCTTTGAGCTCGAAGTGGTGGTGCAATGGCGCCATGCGGAAAATGCGCCTGCCGGTGAGCTTGAACGAGGCGACCTGGATCATGACCGAAGCCGTCTCCACCACGAACACCCCGCCCATGATGAACAGCACGATTTCGTGGCGGGAAATGATCGCCATGACGCCGAGCGCCGCGCCGAGCGCCAGCGCCCCGATGTCGCCCATGAACACCTGGGCCGGATAGGTGTTGAACCAGAGGAAACCGAGCCCGGCGCCGAGCAGCGCGCCGGCGAAGATGGAAATCTCGCCGGAGCCCGAGACGTGGGGGATGTTGAGATAGGCTGAAAACTCCGCGTGGCCAGCCAGATAGGCGATGACGCCGAGGGCGCCGCCGACGAGCACCGAAGGCAGGATGGCGAGGCCGTCGAGGCCGTCGGTCAGGTTCACCGCGTTGCTGAAACCGACGATCATGAAATAGCTGATGACGATGTAGACGATGCCGAGATTGAGCGCGACATCCTTGAAGAAGGGCACGATGTATTCAACTTCTATGCTGCCCGGGGCGGAAAGGTAGAGCACGAGCGCGCCGCCGAGGCCGAACACCGACTGCCAGAAGTACTTCCAGCGCGCGGGCAGGCCAGCCGGGTCGCGGCGGACGAGTTTGCGGTAGTCGTCGACGAATCCCACGGCGCCGAAAAGCAGGGTCACACCGAGCACGATCCAGACATAATGGTTGCCCCAGTCCGACCACAGCAGGGTGCTGATGGCGATGCTGAGCAGGATCAGCAGGCCACCCATGGTCGGCGTGCCGGCCTTTTCGAAATGGGTTTGCGGGCCGTCTTCGCGCACGACCTGGCCGACCTGGGCGAGGTTGAGCCGCTCGATGATCGCCGGGCCGAAAATCAGCGACACCACCAGCGCGGTGATCACGCTGAAGGCGGCGCGCACGGTGATGTATTGCAGCACCGCGAAGCTGCTGTCGATCCGCATCAGGTACTCGGACAACCAGTACACCATCAGCCCTGCCCTCCTTCGCGGAGCTGTGCCGCGATTTCATCCATGCGCGCCCCGCGGGAGCCTTTGACGAGCACGACGGCGTCCGGCGCGAAGGCGCCACCGGCGAGGGCTTCCGCGAGCCGCTCGCGGCTGGCGAAGTGCCTGCCATCGGGGCCGAAGCCCGCGATCATGTGTTCGCTAAGATCGCCCGTGGCCCACAGCCACTCGATGCCGCGTTCCGCCGCGTGGCGGCCGATGTCCCGGTGCATCGCGTCCGCGCCGGGGCCGAGTTCGAGCATGTCGCCGGCGATCAGCAGCCGCGGGCCCGGCAGCGCCGCGAGCAGGTTGATCGCCGCGCGGAAGGAATCGGGATTGGCGTTGTAGCTGTCATCGATAACGCGCAGTCCGCCGCGGCCCGGCAGCGCGCAAAGCCGCCCCGGCGCCGGCGCGGTCGATTCAAGCCCATCGCGCACCGAATCGAGGCCGGCGCCGGCCTCGAGTGCCGCCGCCGCGGCGGCGACGGCGTTGGCGACATTGTGCTCGCCGAGCAGGGCCAGGCGAATCCGCGTTTCCCCGCCGGGGGTGGCGAGGGTGAACGCTGGCTGGCCACGGCTGTTCAATTCGATCTCCCGGGCGAAGTAGGCGGACCTGCCCGCCACTTCGCGCAGGCTGAATTCGCGGATGCGGTGGGCGGCGCCGCGCTCGCGCCAGGCGCCGGCGTTGGGGTCTTCGGCGTTCAGCAGCAGCACGCCGCCTGGCTTGAGCCCGTCGATGATTTCGCCCTTGGCCCGCACCACGCCGGACAAGCCGCCAAAACCTTCGGTATGGGCCATGGCGGCGCCGGTGATCAGCGCGATGTCGGGCGCGGCGGCGGCGGCGCAGAAAGCGATTTCCCCAGCCCGGTTGGCACCCATTTCGATCACCGCGAAGCGGTGCTCCGCCCCCAGCCCCAGCAGCGTCAATGGGACACCCACCGTATTGTTCAAATTGGCGCGGGTAACCAGGCTTGGCCCCTCCAAGGCGAGAATGGCGCCGAGCATCTCCTTCACCGTGGTCTTGCCCTGGCTGCCGGTGACGGCGAGCACGGTGGCGCTCGAGCGCCCGCGGTTGGCGTTCGCGATCCGCGCCAGCGCCAGCCCGGTATCGGCCACCCGCAACTGGGGCAGGTCCGCATCGCTGAAGCGGCCGACCACGGCGGCGCTGGCGCCGCGGCGCAACGCCTCGGGCACGAACGCGTTGCCGTCGAAATTCTCCCCCGCCAAGGCGAGGAACAACTCGCCCTCGCGCAGGCTGCGGGTGTCGGTGCAAACCGCGCCGAAACCGACGTCGCGGCCGCGCAATTCGCCGCCGAGTTCCGCGCCAAGGGCGGCCAGCGTCATCTCGCCGATCAAGTTTCCACCCCCGCGGATTGCCGCGCGCGCCGGGAAAGCGCCGCCCGGGCCACTTCCGCATCGCTGAAGCGCCGCATTTCGGTGCCGATTTGCTGATAGTCCTCATGGCCCTTGCCGGCGATCAGCACCACATCGCCCGGTGCCGCCCCGGCAATCGCCCCGGCAATCGCCCGCTCCCGGTCGCGCTCGACGGCGGCGGCGCCCGGCGTCTTCATGCCGCTGCGAATCTGGCTGGCGATGGCGTCGCCGTCCTCGCGCCGCGGGTTGTCGTCGGTGATCACAACATGGTCGGCGAGTTGCTCCGCCAGCGCGCCCATGATTGGCCGCTTGCCCTTGTCCCGGTTGCCGCCGCAGCCGAACACGCACCACAGGGCGCCATCGAAATGCCCGCGCAGGGCGGTGAGCGCCCCTTCGAGGCTGTCCGGAGTGTGGGAATAATCGACCACGGCGCAGACATCGCCGGCATCGCCCCAAACCTCCATGCGGCCGGGGACCGGGGAGAGGCCGGAAACCAGCTCGCAAATACGCCCGATGCCGAGGTCCCCGAGCCGGTGGCGGCAGGCGAGCAGCGCGCCAACAACCGCGAGCGCGTTGCCGACGTTGAAGCGGCCGAGCAGTTCGCAGTCGATCCGGCCCGAACCGGCCGGGGTGTGGATCTCAGCGGTAAAACCCCGCCCAGTGATGGCAACCGCCTCGGCGCGGATGCCGGCCTGGCGGTTGCCCACGCCATAGCTGATGACTTCGACCCCCGCGCCGAGGTCGTTGATCACGCGCATGCCGAAGGGGTCGTCGAGATTGACGACGGCGTGGCGCAGCCCGGGGCTGGCGAACAGCCGGCGCTTGCTGGCGCCATAGGCTTCCATGTTGTCGTGGTAGTCGAGATGGTCGCGGGTGAGATTGGTGAACACCGCGGTTTCGAAGCGCACGCCCTGCACCCGCCGCTGATGCAGCCCCACCGAGGAAACCTCCATCGCCACCGCGCCGAGGCCCGCCGCCGCCATCTCCGCGAGCGCGCGCTGGGTGAACACCGCGTCCGGGGTGGTCAGCGGACACTCGGCCAACTCCCCGGGGACGCCATAGCCCAAGGTGCCGATGACACCCGCGGGGCAGTCGGCGGCGGTGAAAGCCTGGGCGATGAGCTGGGCGCAGGTGGTCTTGCCATTGGTGCCGGTGATGCCGATGACCGACATGCGGGAAGAGGGCCGCCCGTAAAACCGGCCGGCGATCTCGCTCGCTTTCGCCATCAGGTGGTCGACGGCGATGATGGGTGTTCCGTACGTGCCGGGCGCGGGTGTGGCGGGTGTGGGTGTCCCATGCCGCCAGCGCAGGCCCTGCCAGCCGCGGCCGGATTCGGCGAGAACCGCGGCGGCGCCCTGGTTCACCGCGGCATCGATGAATTCCCGGGCGTCGTGGGTGCGCCCGAAAGTCGCCAGGAACAGATCGCCCGGCCCGACTTCGCGGCTGTCGAGTTCGATGCCGCGCACCGCGATATCGAGCGCGCCGTCGTCTTGCGGGCCGCAGTCCACCAGCCCGCCAATCAATTCCGGGAGCGGGACCGCGATCGGCGCGGGCGCGCTCATGGCTCGGCCAGACCCTCGGTGCCGCTTTGCGGCGACTGCCGGGCCGGCGGGATGGGTCTGGGTTTCGGGCGGGGCGCGGCATCGGGTGGCACATCGAGAATCCGCATCGCGCCCGCGGCGATTTGGGAAAACACCGGCGCCGCCACCTGGCCGCCAAGATGCTCGCCGCCCTTGGGCTCGTTGACGATCACCGCGACGATGATTTCCGGCCGGCTGGCCGGGGCGAGCCCGACGAACAGCGAATTGTGCAGATTGTCCTCGTAACCGTAAGCGCCCACCACATGGGAAGTTCCGGTCTTGCCGGCCACTTCGTAGAGCGGAATCCGCGCCCCGGTGACCGCCCCGCCCCGGGAGCGGTCCACCACGGTTTCCAGCATGTCGACAATCTGGCCGGCGATGATCGGGCTGATCACCTGTTCCCTGGACAGGCCGGCGATCTGCTCCTGGTCCAGTTTCAACAGCGAAACCGGCTTGCGCTGGCCATGATCGGCGAAGATCGAATACGCTTGGGCCAGATGCACCGCGGTCGCCGACATGCCGTAGCCGAAGGACAGCGTCGCCGTGGCGTGGGCGCCGAGGCGGCCCGGGTCGGGTAGCACGCCGGCCTGCTCGCCGGGGAAGCCGCTTTCGACCGCGGCGCCGAAGCCGAAACGCCCGAGCATGTCGACAATGGGACCGGCGCCGATATTGGCGGCGATCAGGCTCGTGCCGACATTGCTAGACTTGGTGATCACGCCGGTGGTCGTCAGGGTGCCATAGCCGAACAGGTCCTGCACCGTGCGCCCCGCCACGACCATCCAGCCATTGCCGGTTTCGATCACGGTATCCGGGGTGTAGCGCCCGGATTCAAGCGCCGCGGCGATGGTGAAGGGCTTCATCGTCGAGCCGGGTTCGTAGATGTCGGTGAAGGCGCGGTTGCGGGTCACGCTCAGATCCCGGATCAGCGACTTGTTGTGGGGGTTGTAGGAGGGCTGGTTCGCCACGGCGAGGAGTTCCCCGGTGTTCACATCGAGCACCACCGCCGTGGCCGACTTGGCGTCGCGCTTGCGGTAGGCGGCCTTCAACTCGCGGTAGACGAGGTTTTGCAGGCTGATGTCGATGCTGAGCCGCAGGTCCTTGCCGGGCTGGGCGAGCTGGATGGTGTTGAGTTCCTCGATGATGTTGCCGCGGCGGTCCTTGATGACCCGGCGGCTGCCGGGAACTCCGGTGAGCCAGTCGTTGAAGGCGCGCTCCATGCCCTCCTGGCCGTTGCCGTCGATGTCGTTGAAACCGAGCAGGTGGGCGGTGACTTCGCCGTGGGGATAGAAGCGGCGGTATTCCTGTTGTTCGTACACGCCGGGGATGCCGAGCGCGAACACCGGTTCGGCGTCGAACGGCGTCAGGTGGCGCTGAAGATACAGGAAGCGCCGCGAGCGGTTTTCCTCGAGCCGCGCGCGCAGGGCCGTCGCGTCGAGATCGAGCAGGCGCGCGAGTTCGCCGATTTTCTCGCCCCGGGGATTGATCTCCGAGGGATCGACCCAAACCGACTTCACCGGCGTGCTGATCGCCAGGGGCTCGCCGTTGCGGTCGGTGATCAGGCCGCGGTCGGCCACCAGCGGCACGCTGCGCAGGGTGCGCGCGTCGCCTTCGCGCTGCAGGAAATCCCGCTGGAAAACTTGCAGCTCCAAGGCCTTTGCGCCGGCCGCGGCGATGCCGAGCGCCATCAGCGCCAGCAACAGGGTGGGGCGCCAGGCACCCACTGGTTTGGATAGATGTTTACCGGCCATAGTGAACCACCACGATGTCTTCCGCTTCTGGCACGCGCATATGCAACTCCTCCCGGGCCACCCGCTCGATCCGGCTGGAAAGCGCGAAGGTGCTGATTTCGATCAGCAGACGGCCCCGCTCCTCTTCCTGCCGGGACACCTGCTGCCGCAGTTCCTGCAATTCCCGCGACAGGTGCCGGTGCTTGCGGGCGCTGTCCACCAGCATCCAGCCGCTGGCGAAGATCGTCGCCAGCAACAGCAGCAGCAGCTTGGTCGAGGCCTGCCCCAGCCCGGCCCAAGCCCAGGGCGAGGGACGCGCGGCCTGCCGGGAGGCGGTGTCGCGGGATTCCACCCGGGTGCTCATGGCAACTTCTCCGCGACCCGCAGCACCGCGCTGCGGGCCCGTGGATTGCGCGCCACCTCGGCGGCGGTTGCCCGCCGCGCCTTGCCCAGGTGTTTGAGCGGGGTGTCAAAACGGCTGGCGCGGCTTTGAACCTGCGCGGCGGTGACCGGCAAATCCCGGGGCAGTTCATCCCCCGCGCCGGCCATGAAGCGCTTGACGATGCGGTCTTCCAGCGAGTGGAAGCTGATCACCGCGAGGCGGCCGCCGACCCGCAGCGCCGCCAGCGCCCCTTCAAGGCCCCGGCGCAGTTCGTCGAGTTCGCCGTTGATGCGGATGCGAATTCCTTGGAAGGTGCGGGTGGCGGGATGTTTGCGGCGGCGCTTGCGATCGGGCGGGCGCTTGTTGCCGGGCGCGGCGGCGGCGATGATCTCCGCGAGCCGGGCGGTGCCGGCGATGGGTGTCCCGCGCCGTTCGCGGACGATGGCCGCGGCGATGCGCCGGGAATGGCGCTCTTCGCCATAGCGGAAAATCGCCTCGGCGATTTCGTCCTCGGCGGCGCTGTTGAGCCACTCGGCGGCGCTGATTCCGCTGCGCGGGTCCATGCGCATGTCGAGCGGGCCATCGCCGCGGAAACTGAAGCCCCGGTTCTTGTCCTCGAGTTGCGGCGAGGACAGGCCGAGATCGAAAATCATGCCGTCGATGCCGCCGGCGAGGCCGCGGTCTTCGATTTCGGCGCGCAAGTCACTGAGGCGGCCGTCGATAACGCCGAGCCGGGGCTCGGCGGCGCTCATTTCGCGCGCGGCGGCAATCGCCTCTGGATCCCGGTCGAGCGCCAGCAGCCGACCGGCGGGGCCGAGGCGCTCGAGAATCGCCGCGCTGTGGCCGCCGCGGCCGAAGGTCGCGTCGATGTAGGTTCCGTCTTGCCGCACGTTCAATGCCTCCACGACTGCCGCCCTCATGACCGGATGATGTTCGGCCGCGCCATTCATCAGCTGTCAATCCCATCCGGCCGTTGCTGATTGCCATGCTCCGACACCGGCGGAGCTTCGCTCACAGGGCCAAATTTCTGAGTTCTTCGGGCAACGCTCCCTGTTCATGCACCTCTTCCAGCCACTCGTCGCGCTTCTTCAGCCAGCTTTGCTCACTCCAGATTTCGAGCTTCTTGCATTGCCCCACTAGGCAGACCTGTTTTTCCAAGCCGGCGTACTGCCGCAGCTCCTGGGGCAGCAGCACCCGGCCGATGCGGTCGAGTTCAAGGTCGTTGGCATGGCCGATCAAGAGGTGTTTCATGCGCCTGATTTGATCGTTCAGGCCCGACATGGCGTCGATCCGCCGCTCGATGCTCGACCACTCGCCCGGCAGATACAGCGACAGGCAACGATTCCGGGTATCGAGATCGATGGTCGCGACGAGGCGCCCGCCGTGTTCATTCGACAGGCGTTCCCGGTAGCGGGCCGGCATGGCCAGACGCCCTTTGGCGTCCAGGCTGACGGTGTTCATGCCCCGAAACATGGCGCTTTCCTGAGAGGCTCAACCCGTAATTAACCACAATCGCCCACAAAATACCACTTTTTTCTACGACTGTTTTCCCGAACAATTTCATCCCTGAAATTGTTCTCTACGCAAAACACCAGCTTCGCTGCTGTTTTGCTCACGGATTCAATGGCTTATGCCACTGAATCCGGCGGTGCATCCATGCACCGCATGACCGTGGCTTGCGGCGCAGTCTCCTAG
>JAPOTO010000061.1 GCA_026709135.1 Gammaproteobacteria bacterium
CCCCGATTTGGAGCGGGGCCTTGGGGGGCGTTACAATCTTGCGGCGAGGCTTTGGTCGGAGATTGGGTGGATGGACCGGTTGTGGGGGTTTTCGCGGATGGCGTTGCTGTTGCTGGCGGCTTCGTTCGTGGTTTCCTGCGCCTGGTTCGGGGACGATGAGGAGGAAGACGAATTCGCCGGCCTGAGCACCGAGGAGCAGTTTTACCAGCGGGCGCTGGACCAGCTAACCAACCAGAATTTCCGCGGCGCGATTTCGACCTACGAGGCGCTCGAGTCGCGCTTTCCCTTCGGCCGCTTCGCCGCCCAAGCCCAAATCGAGATCGTTTACGCCTATTACCGCAGCGGCGACCGCGAAGCCGCCAGGGCCGCGGCCCAGCGCTTCATCCGCCTGCACCCGGACAGCGAGAACATCGATTACGCCTATTACATGCTTGGCCTTTCGTCCTTCGACGACAACAGCGGCTTCCTCGACCGCTTCGTGCCCATCGACCCGACCAAGCGCGACCCGGGTCGCACCGAGGAGTCCTTCAACGACTTTTCCCAGTTGCTCGCGCTGTATCCCGACAGCCCCTACGCCGCCGACGCCAGGGCGCGGATGATTTTTCTGCGCAACAATCTTGCGGCCTATGAAATCCACGTGGCGAACTATTATCTCGAACGCCGGGCCTTCGTCGCCGCCCAGCGCCGGGCGCAGTATGTGGTCGAGAACTTCCAGGGCACCCCGGCGGTGGCCGACGCGGTGGCGATCATGGTCGAGTGCTACCTGCGGCTCGGGCTGAACGACCTCGCCGACACCTCTCTGGCCCTGCTGCGGGAAAATTATCCCGGCCACCCGGCCATCGACGAGAGTGGGGAATTCGTCATCCGCACCGAGATTTCCGACCCTTCGCTGCTGTACACGGTGAGCTTCGGCCTGCTTGGCGACAACCGCGGCGACCCGCCACTCGCCCCAACCGAGCGGCCACCGATGTCGGGCAGCGAGCAAATCATCGACAGCCAGCAGGCCCCGGAGGAGTCGGGCCGCTCATTCCTGAGCATCATCACCTTCGGGGTGTTGGATTGATTGGCTGCCCACTGCGACGGCTCGAAGCCGCAAACCCTGCACGCAGACTGCCGTCGATGAGTCAGTCGCCGGGCTGCCAAGCATTCGTAATTGGATACCTTCGATCGCGGCCGAAGGCTTTTTGGGTTAGGCGGACGCCGGGTGGGGCTTGGCGGCGCTTGTATTCGTTGCGGTCTACCATGCGCACCACCCTGGCCACGGTGGCGCTGTCGAAGCCATCCCCGACGATACGGTTGGCGCTCCAGTCCCGCTCGACATAGCGTTCGAGAATCGCATCGAGGGTCTCGTAGGGCGGGAGACTGTCCGCATCAAACTGGTCCGGGGCGAGTTCAGCCGAAGGCGGCCGCTCGATGACCTCCCGCGGAATCGCCTCCCCGGCGCCATCCCCAATACTGTTGCGATACGCGGCGAGGCGGTAGACCATCGTTTTGGAAACATCCTTGAGCACATCGAAACCGCCGGCCATGTCGCCATACAACGTCGCGTAGCCCACGGCAAGCTCGCTCTTGTTTCCAGTGGTCAGCACGAGCAGGCCTTTTTTGTTGGAAATTGCCATCAACAACACGCCGCGGCAGCGCGCCTGCAGGTTCTGTTCAGTCACATCGGGCGCCGCGCCGGCCAATTCATCGGCGAGCGCGGCGGCAAAAGCCGCATACAGCGAATCGATGGGAATCACCCGGTAGCCCACGCCGAGCACCCTCGCCTGCCGGGCCGCGGCGCGCAGGCTCAACTCCGAGGTGTAAGTGAACGGCATCATCACCGCCCGCACCCGCGCTGGCCCGAGCGCGTCCACCGCCACCGCCAGGGTCAGCGCGGAATCGATTCCGCCGGAGAGCCCAAGCACCACCCCGCTGAAACCATTCTTGTCGACATAATCGCGCACACCGAGGACGAGAGCTTGGTATATCTGCTCTTCCAGTCCCGGCTGCGGATGCCGCTCCCCGGCGGGCAGCCGGCAGGACCCGCCCTCCAGGTCCAATTCGATATCGACCGGGAACAGCCCCTCCGCGAATGCCGGCGCGAGGCAGCGCGGCGCGCCATCGGCATCGACAGCCATCGAGGCGCCATCGAAAACAAGCTCATCCTGGCCGCCAACGAGATTGACGTAGATGATCGGAAACCCGCCGCGCCGGCAGCGCCCGGCGAGCAGGGCCTGACGCTGTTCGGTTTTGCCGGCGTGGAAGGGCGAGGCATTGATGTTGACGAGCAGGCGCGCACCGGCATCGGCCGCCTGGTCGGCGGCGAACTCGGTCCACAGGTCTTCGCAAATCGTGAAGGCGATGCGGGCACCGAACAAGTCCACCACGCAGGGGGCATCGCCGGGGCGGAAATAGCGCTGCTCGTCGAAGACCTCGTAATTGGGCAGGCGCTGCTTGCGGTAGGTGGCGACGCGCTGGCCCCGGTGAATCACCGCCAGCGCGTTGTATAGATTGCGCGGGCCTTCGCCAGCCGCTTCGGGAAAGCCCACGACGACGGCGCAGTCGAGCTTCGCCGCGCTGATTTCCGCCAGCGCCCGCTCGATGCGCCCGGCCAGGCTTGAGCGCAGCAGCAGATCCTCCGGCGGGTAGCCCGTCAGGCTTAGTTCGGGAAAGATCACCAGATCGGCCTCGAACTCGGCCCGGGCGCGGCGGGCGCTTTCAAGGATGCGGCGGGTGTTGCCGTCGATATCGCCCACCAGCAGATTCAACTGCGCCATCACGGCCCGGACGGTCATGGGCGAACCCCGGCCCCCGCGGGCGGCTGAGACATCACCTTAAAATTGGCGGGTTTCGCTGCAATCGGCCGGTTTTTCACTAGACTTTCCCAAACTGTCTTGCGTCAACTTTCCGCAACACTTGCTTCATCACTGCTTGAACAGGGGCTGGAAAATGACCCGGAGCGCCGGAATGAGCTTGCTGGAACTGCTGCTGGCGATCGCCCTGCTGTCGATCATTCTGCTGGCGACCGCGCCATCGCTGGGCGGAATTATAGAACAACGCCGGGGCGCCGAAGTCATGCGCACCCTGCGCGGGGCGATCGAGCTGGCCCGGGGCGCCGCAATCAACAGCGGCGGGCTGGCGACGGTTTGCCCTTCGACGAGTGGCCAAAGCTGCGGCGGACAGTGGCGCGACGGCGTCATTGTCTTCCTCGACCGCGATGGCGACCGGATTCCCGACACGGCGGATTCGCTGCTGCGGGCTTTCGATTTTCCCGCGCCCGCCGGCGATATCCGCTGGCGCTCCTTCGGCAACCGGCCCTATTTGCAAATGACCGCCATGGGATTCACCCGCAACCAGAACGGCAGTTTCACCTGGTGCCCGCAAAATGGCGAGGCGGGGTTGGCGCGGCAGTTGATCGTCAACTCCGCGGGCCGGCTGCGGGAGGCCGGGGACCGCGACGGCGATGGCGTTCGCGAGGCGAGCGACGGGTCGCCGCTGGAATGTGATTGAGAGGGTTTCCGGCTGCTCAGGGCCAGCAGTTGGCGGCGGCCGGGTTGGCGGCGCCGCGAAGGCCATCGCTGGAAAGCGTGAGCGAACCGCAGTCGTCCCGGCTTTGCCGCCCGATGGGCCGGGCCGTGGCGATGAAGCACCTTGAGAGGCCGCGGTTCGGGCAGGCGCGGACTTCAATCTCGTAATGCCCGCCGCGGGTCACGCGGCGGCGGCCCGCGGTAGCCGGCGCCCACAGCGGCAAGGCGTCGGCAATGAAACTGCCGTTGCGGGCCCGGTAGCGCTCCTGGTCCGCCGCGGTTTCCATCAGCTCGCGATTGGCTTCGAGCCGACCGGACCGCAGCAGGTGGCGGTCGTAGGCGGGCAGCGCGAGGGCGAGCAGCAGCCC
>JAPOTO010000131.1:0-1201 GCA_026709135.1 Gammaproteobacteria bacterium
GCGGGCGTGCGAGACAGGATGTCGAGCCCGAAGCGTACATGGATGTATTCACAGCGTCCGCCGAACTCCGCCCAGCGCACGGCGACGACTCGAAGCCACCTGCCATCGTGCGCGGGGTGAGCAAAACGAGAACTCCTTTCATTGCAAACCGAGCTTCCCCGCAATGATTGAGTCGGGCTATACTCCGGATCAGGTTCCCTGGGACATTCGCCAATCAAAAATGTTCTTGAGCCGATACACTTCCAACCGGAGGCTGTCTCGATAGAAGTTGTTGTGCATGTCCGCCAGCCGGAAAGCCTTATGCTTCGCGAGCGCCACCACCTGAACCCGTGGGTTCAGGGCGACTTTGGTAGCGGTGTCTTGGGGAACTTTCTTGCCGCATTTCAGTAAAACCAACCCGCCATGACCCCGGACGACGCCGACGCATTTCGCAAATCGCGCGGCGAACTGCGAGCGCACCTGCGCGCCCTGCGCCGCGCCCTCTCCCGGGGGCAACAGGATCGGGCCGCCGCGGCCCTGCACGCGGGAATAAGCAAGCTCGACTGCTACCGCGACAGCGGGCGGATCGCTTTCTACATCGCCATCGATGGCGAAGCCTCGCCCGCGCTGTTGCTGCGCGACGCGCTCGCCGCCGGCAAAAGCTGCTATCTGCCCCGGGTGGCGAGTGCCGAAAAGCTCGATTTCATCGCCCATAAGGCAGGCGATCAACTGGTGGAAAGCGGCTGGGGAATTCCAGAACCCATGCCGGGGGAAACCATCGAACCCCATGCCCTCGATCTGGCAATCGTTCCGCTGGTGGGCTTCAGCCGCGAATGCGGCAGGCTTGGCAACGGCAAGGGATTCTACGACCGCGCCTTCGCCTTCCGCCGGCGCAATCCGCAGCTTGGCCCGATGCTGCTTGGCCTCGGCCACGAATGCCAGTTGCTGGATTTGCCGCCCATGCGAGCCTGGGATGTGCCGCTGGACGCGGTGGCGACCCCCGCGCGCGTGTATTGGCGCGGAGGCGCCGACCGGGGAAGCTCAGATTGATGCAGCGCTTCCCCGCGGAGGATTGATCACATCAATGCGCTTTGCGCGATGCCGGTGAGCAGTGAACCAAGGACAAAGACAGCGGTCATTATCCAGACGATATCCGGTTTCTTTTGCATTTGATTTCCTGAAATACCACTCCACCCTTGATTCGCTTAACGGCATGAATCCA
>JAPOTO010000131.1:1309-3871 GCA_026709135.1 Gammaproteobacteria bacterium
ATTCAGAAACGCGATTCAAAAACGATAGCGCAGGCCGAGGAAACCGGCCCTTGGCGGCGCCGCCCCTAGGAATATCGGAATCTCGAAATCTTCAACAAGGGGCACTTCAACTTCGCCGGGTTCCTCGCCGAGCAGGCCGAAAGTCTCGAAGCTGGAATCGAACAGGTTGTGAACCTGGGCGTACATCAGCAAGCGCTCGCTGAAACGGTAGCGGGCGCCGAGGTTGACCAAGGTGAAGCCGTCGATTGCATCGAGTTGATTCGATTCGTCGCCCCGCAGGTATTGTCCGCTGTTGGCGATGAGATCGAGCGACAGGCTCAGCCGCCCGTCAAAAGCATAGTCGGCGCCGAACTTGAATTGATGGGCGGGAATGCCGGGAATGCGGTCGCCGGCGAGCACGGTGATTTCGCCCTCTTCATCGGCGAACTCGTGATTCGGACTTAGCACTTGGAAATCATCCTCGAAAGTGGCGCCGACAAAACTGTAGGCGGCAAACCAGTTCAGCGCGCCGATTTGGCCCGCGAGGCTGGCCTCGATTCCTTCGCGGCGGGTCCGCTCCACATTGGCGAACAGGCCGGTGGCGCGGCCGGTGGTTTGAAACAGGATGTCGTCGCGGTTGTCGGTGCGGAAAAGGTTGAAACTGTAGGTCGCGTCTTCACCGAGCTGGCCGCGGACACCGAGTTCATAATTGCGGGCGACAACATCTTCCAATGGCGGGTCGGTGAGAAAGGCGTTGGGCAGGCGGCATTCGAATTCCACATCGTTGGCGTCTTGGCCGGCGGCGATGGCGTATTCGATGGCGAGATCGTAGACATATTCGTTGCAACTCAGTTCGATGGGCGTGGGCGCTCGGTTCGATTCCCCGGCGGATGCGTACAGATTGAAGTTTTCCGCCGCCTGCCAACTCAGGCCGATGGCGGGGTTGACCCGGGAGAAGCGGTGGTCGCCATCGAGTTCGGGCCGCTCGCCGGAAAGATCGCGCAGGCGGATACCGGTGCGGTTGGCCCGGCCGGAAAGCGTGAACGCGAGATTTTCGCTCAAGTCGGTGATCGTGGAGAAATAGATGCTCGTTGATTCGGTTTGGGTGTGGATCAACGTGGCTTCCCCATCAACGAAGGTGCCGGTTCCAAGGCCGGTGGTCAGGCGGGTTTCCGGGTCGATATCCGCAAGTTCCACCACCGAATCAAAATCCGACTCGCCCCGGTGCCAGGCCGCGCCGAGGATGACGCGGCTGCCGCGGCCGAACAGGCTCGTGTCCGCGCTCCAGTGGAAGTCGGCACCCCGGGTTTCCTGTTCGCGGTGGCTGAGATTGTTGATGGCGGCGTCGGCGAGAATGCCGGTGCCGGAAAGTTCATCATCGGCGAAATCCTCGATATTGAATTCCTCTTCCCCGCCGAACCTTGCCGCGGTTTGGTTGAGGAAATCCTCGAGCGCGTCCCCATCGGCGAACTGGCCCGCGCAGATGTCGTCGTCATCGAGGCCGAGCTGCTGGAGATCGTCTTCCTCGAGCCCGCCGATCAAGGACTCGCCCATTGCCGAGAACCCGCAAATGCCGAACTCGGAAGCGTCGCCGTTGAACGACCGGGTATTGTTGCGGCGGAGGAAGAGTGTGCCGCGCAAACCCGCGCTATCGCCAAGCCGGCGGCTGAAATCGAGGCTCAGCATGTTCATGTCGTGGGCGGTGATGTCGGGGCCGGTGAATATCGCTCCGCGGTTGATGGCGAGCAATTCCACCGGCGAGGCGCCGTTGCCGGTGAGATCGGATTCGCCGCGCTGGTAGTTGAGATTGACGGCACCGAGGTCGCCGCGCCAGCCGAGCGAGCCGTAGAGGTTGAAGGCGTCGGATTTGGAATGGTCGCGCCAGCCATCTTCGCGGAAGTCTTCGAGGCTCAGGTAGTAGCCGAATCCGGTGCGGTTGCGATCATGGTTGCCACCAGTGTTGCCGCCGATTTCCAAACTGGCCCGGCCGCGGCCGAAGGAGCCGTAGCGCAAATCGGCGCGGATGCCTTGGTGGCGGAAGCCGTCCTTCATGTTCACGACCATGGCGCCGCCGAGGCTGTTGAGGCCGAACAGGGGCGTGGCGCCGCCGGTGAGGGAAATGTCGCCGATCGCCGATTGCGGCAGCAGGTCCCAGTTGACCGTGTCGCCAAGCGGTTCGTTGACGCGCGCGCCGTTCTGGTACACGGCCATTCCCTGGGCGAGGCCCAGCAGCGGCGAGACGGTGAAGCCGCGGTATTGCAGATCGGGCTGCAGCGGATTGTTCTGGGCGTCGTTGAGCGAAACGCTGGCAAAGCCGCCCCGGAGGAAATCGGCAAGGCTGGTGGCGGCGTCATTGGCGATCGCCGCGGCATCGGCGGTCTGCACCGGGTAGGGTATTTTGCGCAGTTCCACACCGGACCCCGCCGGCACCACGCCAACAACGACAATCTCCCGCGCATCCTGCCCCATGGCGGCCGAGGCGGGCAGCAATCCTGAAACCACAAGCGCCAAGGCGCGTGTTCCGAACATGGGCAACATCCGCTTTGCCAACAAAACCGCGATGTTAACCGGCGCACCGGGCCC
>JAPOTO010000116.1 GCA_026709135.1 Gammaproteobacteria bacterium
TGCACGGTGGCCTTGGCTTCGTCGCTGGCGCCGTGGTTCAGGTCCATCACCACCTGGGCCAGCGATTTGGCGCGGGGGTCGGCGCCGTCCGCTTCAAGCACTTGGGCGAGCGCGGTTTTGCCGTCTTCGCTGGCCGAATGTTCGATGCCCATGACCGCGGTGGCAACCGCCTTGAAGGCCGGGCCGACAGCGTCGTCGTCGATCAGGCCCTGCAACGCGGTCTTGTCGTCGTCGGTGGGAAAGTGGTTGAGCGTCATCAGCACTCCGGCGATGACTTCGGTGGCTTGGTCATTGTCGGCGTACACGAAAGGCGCGAAGGCGCAGATCAATATCGCGGCGGTCAGTTTTTTCACCTGGATTTCCTCGCTGGTTGATTGGAACCGGCAGTCTATCATCCGCCGGACAGGAGTAAACGCCTTGCGCCTCCCGTCGCTCAGAAACCCGCTTCAGAGCCAGTAGGAAACCACCGCCGCCAGGCCGGCTAGGGCGCACAGGGACAGGGAGGCGGTGCGCAAGTTGTCCGCGCTGATCCGGTGCGCCGTGCACATCGCCAGCCAGTAGCCGAGCAGGGTCGCGGGCAGGAATGGCAGCGACAGCAGCATGTGCCGCGGGCCGAAACGGTCGACGAAACCAAGCATGGCCAGGCTCAGCACACAACTGACGACGAAGAAGGCGGCCATGTTGGCGCGGATGAAATCCACGCTCTGGTGCTGCAGCACCAGAGCCATGGGCGGGCCGCCGATCGAAGTGCTCGTGCCCATGAATCCCGACAGGAACCCAGCGCCGAACATCGCTGGGCGGGTCGGCTTGAACTCGACCCGGCCGAGACTGAGCCAGACCGCCGCGAGCACCGAAAGCCCCAGCCACAGGCCCAGCGCGCGCTGGTCGATCCAAAACACGAGCAGGCCGCCGGCGACGGTGCCGGGAACCCGCCCGATGATCGCGAACTTGAGCCCGCTCGAGGAAATCGACCGCCGGAACCGCCAGGCGTTGGCGATCGACAGCGTCAGGGCGGAGATGGTGATCGGCGCCGGCACATAATCCGGGTTGATGAAGAAGAGGACCGGCGCGGCGATTACCGCCAAGCCAAAGCCGATGGCGGTCTGCACATAGGACCCGGCGAGAACGACCAGCGTGGCGGCAATCACTTCCATGGGCGGGCATCAGGTTTCGATTGCGCTGCTTTGGTTACGTTGTTTGGGTTGCGCTGCTTGGGTTGCGCTTGAGCGGCTTGGGGCGCTTGTTTATCATTGCCGGCCTCTTGCGGGCTGAAGCCGCCCCGGGTCCGTCCTTTGGCGGTGGCCGGCGGCCGCCGAATCATTCATGGGAATCCAAGCTGTGCGGATATTAGACGGAAAGGCCTGCGCCGAACAAATCCGCCGGGAAATCGGCGAACAAGTCCGGCGCTTGCGGGCGGACGGGATGCGGGTTCCGCATCTCGCGGCGGTGCTTGTCGGCGATGACGGCGCCAGCGAAACCTATGTCGCCAACAAGGTGCGGGACTGCGGGGAAGTGGGCTTCGAATCCACCGTTGTCCGCCTCGACGGCGGCGTTGGCGAGGCCGAAGTGCTCGCCAAGGTGGCCGAACTCAACGCCGACGAGGCCATCGACGGCTTCATCGTGCAAGTCCCCCTTCCCGGCCATATCGATGAGCAGAAGATCAACCTGGCTATCGACAGCGCCAAGGACGTCGATGGCTTCGGCCCGGAAAACCTCGGCCGCATGTGCCTCGGCCTGCCCGCTTTTGTCACCGCCACCCCGAACGGCGTCATGGAACTGCTCGCGCGCAATGGCATCGCCACGGAAGGCAAGCACTGCGTGGTGGCGGGCCGCAGCAATATCGTCGGCACGCCATTGTCGATCCTGCTTTCGCGCAACGCCAGCCCCGGCAATTGCACCGTCAGCATCGCCCACAGCCGCACCAAGGATCTGGGCGAGCTGTGCGCCTCGGCTGACATCCTCATCGCGGCCATCGGCCGGCCCGGATTCATCACCGCCGACATGGTCAAACCGGGGGCGGTGGTGATCGACGTGGGCACCACCCGGGTTGCCGACTCCAGCCGGGCATCGGGCTTCCGCCTCGCCGGGGATGTGGATTTCGACTCGGTGGCGCCGAAATGTTCCTGGATCACCCCGGTGCCCGGCGGCGTCGGCCCCATGACCCGGGCCGCGTTGTTGCAGAACACGCTCAAGGCCCGGCAAAGACGACAGGACATTAGCAATGTTTGAAAGTTTGCGGGCACTCCCGCCGGATCCGATCCTGGCGCTGACCCCGGCCTTCCGGGCCGATCCCAATCCCGACAAGATCGACCTCGGTGCCGGCGTCTACAAGGACGAGCAAGGCAACACGCCGGTCATGCGCGCGGTCAAGCGGGCCGAGGAGCGGGTGCTCGCCGGCCAGCGCAGCAAAGCCTATGTCGGCCCCGCCGGGGCGCCGGGATTCAACGACGCCATCGCGCGGCTCGCTTTTGGCGATACGCTCATCGGCAGCCTCGGCGAGCGCCGGGTTACCCTGCAAACCCCGGGCGGCTGCGGCGGCCTGCGGCTCGCCGCGGAGTTTCTCGCCCGGGCCAACCCGGACGCCACGGTATGGCTGAGCGACCCCACCTGGCCGAACCACGGCCCGCTGCTCGGCGCGGCGAGGCTCAAGATCGAAAGCTACCCCTATTACGATTTCGACGCGCACGCGGTGCGCTTCGATGCCATGCTCGACTGCCTGTCCAGCGCCGCGGCTGGCGATGTGGTGCTGCTGCACGGCTGCTGCCACAACCCCTGCGGCGGCGATCTTGATCCCAGCCAATGGCGCGCGCTGCGCGATCTGGCCCTGGCGCGGGGCTTCACGGTATTGATCGACATGGCCTACCAAGGGCTTGGTGATGGTATCGAGGCCGATGTCGCCGGCGTGCGCCTGCTCGCGGAATCCCTGCCCGAGCTGCTGCTGGTCACTTCCTGCTCGAAGAATTTCGGCCTGTACCGGGAGCGAACCGGAGCGCTTTCGGTGATTTGCGCTTCAAGCGGGGTCGCCAAGGCCGCGGCGAGCCAGCTCGCGGCGACTGCCCGGGCCAATTGGTCGATGCCGCCGGACCACGGCGCCGCCGTGGTGCAGGCGATCATGGAGGATGCGGACCTGCGGGCGGATTGGGAGCGCGAACTCGGCGAAGTGCGCGGCCGCATCAACGGCCTGCGCGCTGATCTCGTCGCGGCCCTGCGCGGAGCGGGCCTGGCCCGGGATTTCAGCTTCATCGAGCGCGAGAAAGGCATGTTCTCCTTTCTCGGCGTCACCCCTGATCAGGCCGAAACCCTGATCCGCAAGTACAGCATCTATCTGGTCAAATCCGGCCGCATCAACATCGCCGGCATCAACCGAACCAATATCAATTATCTCGCCAACAGTCTCGCCGAATTGTTCAAGGAATCGGAACACTAATCATCCGGTTTCTGGCAATTCCAGCAGATGGCGAAATTGGCGCCGTTCCATTCCCGACAGCGGCGGCAGCGCCAGTCAGGGCGGTGCTCGTCGGGGCCATCGAGAAACTCATCGACAATCGCCAGCGCGCGGTTGTAGTCCACTTCCCGCTCGACCCAGACCTCCGGCCAGCTTTCAACAAAGGGCACTTCGCCATAGGCGGAGCCGAGGTCGGCGTTTTTCACCACCGCCTTGATGTCGGCGACTTCGAGCAGATTGCGAATCTGCCAGACGTCTATCGTGTTTTCCGAGCTGAAGACCCGTTTCATCGAATTCCCGCCCCTTTCAGCGCAGCAGGTGGCGCGGACGCAGGCCGCACAGCCAAAGCGTACCAGCATAGGCCAGCAGCCCCGCGAGCACCAGCAGCGCGAGCTGGCCAACTTTGCCGGCGATTGTCCATTCCATCCATTCCCGCCACGGCCCGCCGAGCGCAAGCAGCGCGGCAGCCATCGCCACATTGCCGAGCAGCAACTGCAAAATCAGCCGGCCCCAGCCGGGCTGAAACCGGAACACCCCATCCCGGCGCAGCCCGCGCAGCAGCAGCCCGGCATTCACCACCGCCGCCATGCTCGTCGCCAGGGCCAGCCCCACGTGGGCGAAACCCGCCAGATAAAAACCCACATTCAACACCATGTTGACGCTCATGGCGATAACGCCGATGCGAACCGGCGTGGCCGTGTTCTGCCGCGCGTAAAAACCCGGCGCGAAGATCTTGACCGCCATGAAGGCGAGCAATCCGAGAGCGTAGGCCTTGAGGCTCGCGGCGGAGCGCTCGACATCGAAATCGGTGAAATTGTCATTCTGGAACAAGGTCACCAGCAACGGCTCGGCGATCAGAATCAGCGCCAGCATCGCCGGAACCGCAATCAGGCAAACGAGCCGGAAGGCCCAGTCCAAGGTGGCGCTGAACTCATCCATCGATTCGCTGGCGTGCTTGCGCGACAGGCTCGGCAGCACGACGATGGCGATGGCGATGCCGAAGGTGCCCAGGGGAAACTCCATCAACCGGTCCGAGTAATACAGCCAGGACACGCTGCCGGTGACGAGTAGCGAGGCGATAACGGTGTCGAGCAGCAGATTGATCTGGCTCACCGAAACCCCGAACAGCGCCGGCAGCATCAGCCGCTTGATGCGGGCGACGCCTTCGTGCCCGCGGCTCGGCTTCGGCACGGGCAGCAAACGGATATGCGCCAGAAAGGGCAACTGGAACAGCAACTGGGCCACCCCGGCGATCAATACCCCCCAGGCCAGCGCCAAGGCCGGCTCGTTGAGCCAGGGCGCGAGCGCGAAGGAGCAGCCGATCAGCGACAGGTTTAGCATGGCGGGAGTGATCGCCGGCCCGGCGAAATAACCGTAACTGTTGAGCACCGCGCCACACATCGCCGTCATCGAAATCAGCAGCAGATAGGGAAAGGTGATGCGGAACATCGACACGAACGTGGCGAACTTGTCCGGCTCGTCGAGAAAGCCATAGGCCACCACGGTGGCCAGCAGCGGCGCGGTGGCCACGACCAGCGCGGTGATCAGCGCGAGCAGGCCGCCAAGCGATGCGGCCACCGCGTTGATCAGCTCGCGCACCTCGGCGTGGCCGCGCTTGGTCCGGTACTCGGAAAGCACCGGCACGAAGGCCTGGTTGAAAGCCCCCTCGGCGAACAACCGGCGCATGAAGTTGGGAATCTTGTTGGCGAGAAAAAAGGCGTCGACGCCATCGGTGACGCCGAACAGCCTGGCGATGGTGACATCCCGGGCCAGGCCAAGCACCCGGGAGATCATGGTCATCGACCCGGTGACACCACTCGAGCGGAGCAACCCCTCGCCCCCCGCGGCGGTTTCCCCGGCGCCGACCGGATTGGCGTCAGTCGAATTCACAGGCAAACTGGCCGCAAACGATAGGGATTGTTGACACGGGCGGGCTAAAGCGGCATAGTGTCGCACTTTTTTCAGGGCTGTTGGAATTCGGACGCAAGCGGAGGCACCCCTTGGCAAATTCCCCTCAAGCGCGCAAGCGCGCCCGGCAGAACGAGAAGCGGCGCCGGCACAACGCATCCTTCCGTTCGATGGTTCGCACTTCGATCAAGAAAGTGCGGGCGGCGATCGAAGGCAAGGACTTCGCGGCCGCGAGCAAAGCCTACCAGGATGCGGTTCCCATCATCGACCGCATGGCCGACAAGGGCATTATCCACAAAAACAAGGCCGCCCGGCACAAAAGCCGGCTCAACGCCGCGGTGAAAGCGTTGCAGTAGCCGCGCTAGACTGCCGCGAACCCGGCGAACGTCCGAAAGAGCACATCCGAAAGAGCGCTCGCTTCGGCAAGCATTGTCGATTACCCTTCCGCGAGCATTGCCGACTAAGCATGCTCTGACTTGATCAGAGCTTCCCTAACAGGCAAGCACCAGATTGTCGCGGTGGATGATCTCCTCCTCGCCCGCATAGCCCAGCAAGTCGGCGATGCGCGAGCTGTCTTGGCCGAGCAGCTTCGCCACCTCGCCGCTGTCGTAGTTGACCATTCCTCGGGCGATTTCCGTTCCCGAAGCATCGAGGCAGGCGACGACTTCGCCGCGCCGGTAACTCCCCTCCGTTGCGGTGATGCCCACCGCGAGCAGGCTTTTGCCCTGGCTTCGCAGCACCCTTACCGCGCCAGCATCGAGCATCAAGGAGCCCTTCAGCGTCAACTGCCCCGCCAGCCATTGCTTGCGCGCGGTGACCGGTTCATTTTCGGCGCTGAGCCAGGAGCCGATTTCGGCGCCCTCCCGCAATCGCGGCAGCAAATCCGCCTCGCGGCCGTTGGCGATGATGGTGTGGGTTCCCGAACGCGCCGCGAGCCGCGCCGCGGACAACTTGGTGATCATGCCGCCGCGGCCGAGGCTGCCGCCGGCGCCGGCGAGCCGGTCGAGGGCGGGGTCGCCGGCGCGGGCGTTGCCAATCAGCGTCGCCTCTTCGTTTTTGCGGGGGTCGGCGCTGAACAGCCCGTCCTGATCGGTCAGGTTCACCATCACATCGGCATTGATCAGATTGGAAACCAACGCCGCCAGATTGTCGTTGTCCCCGAGGCAAAGCTCTTCGGTGGCCACCGAATCGTTTTCGTTGATCACGGGAACCGCGCCAAGCTTGAGCAGCGAGGTCAAGGTCGAGCGGGCATTTAGATAGCGGGTGCGGTTCGACAGGTCTTCATGGCTGAGCAGAATCTGCGCGGTGCGCACGCCGTGTTTGGAAAAGCAGCTTTCCCAGGCTTCTATCACCCCCATCTGGCCCACCGCGGCGGCGGCGGCCTGCAGGCGCAGCTCCCGGGGCATCGCTCCGAGGCCAAGCCGGTTGGCGCCCTCGGCCACCGCCCCGGAGGAGACGATCACCAGTTTCAAGCCCGCCTCGCGCAGGCGCGCGATCTGGGCCGCCCAGCCGGCGATGGCTTCGCGGTCGAGGCCAGGACCGGGACTAAGACTAGTGCCGTTGCCCAGACCCGCGTCGGTCAGCAGCGAACTGCCGATCTTGACCACCCAGGTCCGGCAGGCGGCGATCTTCTCACGCATGGCCCGCCCCGCTCCGGGTCGATCGGCTGAATGCGAGCAGCATTTCCTGCTCCAGCCGGTTCTGTTCGGCGGCATAGTCCGCGTCTTCGCGCAATTTGCCGCGGTGGGATTCGATCGCATCCATCAACGCCCCGCACAGCGCGTCGCAGCCTGTTCCGGTCAAAGCGGAAATATGGTGTATCGGCCCCTCCCAGTCCAGCGCTTCCCGCAGCCGGCCTTCAAGCCCGGCCAAGGCATCCGCGGCGAGCAGGTCGGATTTGGCGAGAACCAGCCAGCGCTCCCGGGCGGCAAGCGGCGCGCTGAAGGCAGTCAATTCCCGGATGATCGCGGCCGCGTTCGCCACCGGGTCGCCGCCATCGGCGGGCAGCACATCAACAAGGTGCAGCAGCAAGCGGCAGCGCGACAGGTGCTTGAGAAAGCGCAAACCGAGCCCGGCGCCGGCCGCGGCGCCCTCGATCAGGCCGGGCATGTCGGCCATGACAAAATCGCGCCCGGCACCACACCGCACCACCCCGAGATTGGGTATCAAGGTGGTGAATGGATAGTCGGCGACTTTCGGACGCGCCGCGGAAACCGCGCGGATCAATGTGCTCTTGCCGGCGTTGGGCAGCCCGAGCAGGCCGACATCGGCAACCAGGCGCAATTGCAGGCGCAATCCGCGGGCCTCACCCGGGGCGCCTGCGGTGGTTTTGCGCGGGGCGCGGTTGGTGCTTGACTTGAAGCGGGTGTTGCCGAGCCCCGCGCTCCCGCCCCGCGCCACGAGCACCGGCGCCCCCGGCTGCCGCAAATCGGCGATGAGTTCGCCAGTGCCGGTGTCGAACACGCAGGTGCCGGGTGGCACCGGCACAGTCAGGTCCGCCCCGCCGGCGCCGGTCTTGTTGCGGCCGCCGCCGGCCCGGCCCGATTTGGCCCGGTATTGTGGCTGGAAACGGAAATCGACCAAGGTGTTCAGCGCCGGGTCGGCGGCAAGGAAAACACTGCCGCCGGCACCGCCATCGCCGCCATCCGGCCCGCCGAATTCGATGTATTTTTCCCGGCGGAAACTCAGGCAGCCATCGCCGCCCTTGCCGGCTTCAACGGTGATCTCGGCTTCGTCAACGAACTTCAGGCTGGACTTACCACGTTGACAAACTTGCGCTTGTGCGGGCCTTTAACGGTGAACCGCACCACGCCGTCAGCCTTCGCGTACAGGGTGTAATCCCTGCCGCAGCCGACTTGATCACCGGCGTGGAACCGCGTGCCGCGCTGGCGCACGATGATGTTGCCGGCTTTCACCGCCTGGCCGCCGAAGAGCTTGACCCCAAGCCTTTTGGATATCGAATCGCGGCCGTTGTTGCTGCTGCCGCCCGCTTTCTTGTGCGCCATGGCCCTTGCCTCAGGATTTGATGCCGGTGATTTTGACTTCGGTGTACGACTGGCGGTGGCCCATCCGTTTGCGGTGGTGCTTGCGGCGGTTGAATTTGATGATGCGGATTTTCTCGCCGCGGCCCTGCTCCAGCACTTCGGCTTCCACCGAACTGCCCTCGACATAAGGCTGGCCGATGCGGACTTCGCCGCCCTCGCCCACCATCAACACCCGGTCGAAAGTCACCGTGTCGCCCACATCCAAGCCGAGTTTTTCCAGCCGCAGCACCTCGCCTTCGCTGACCCGGTGCTGCTTGCCGCCACTCTCGATTACCGCATACATGGTTTCCGCCCGCCGCGGGCGCATCCGCCCACCCAATCGAAGCCGCGGATTCTACGGCAAGAAGCGGCACAAAACAAGCTGCGATGGCACCGATCCGCCGTTGGTGGCATGGGGCTGTGGCGGACGCCGTGAACACATCCCTGTGGGCTTCGGTCTCGACATCCTGTCTCGCACGCCCGCCACAGCCCCATGCCACCAACGGCTCAGAACAGTTGCTTCCCGCCGGGGCAGGAGACAATCGGCGGGCGATTGGATTACCATTGGATCGGTGATGCGGACAAGACTGTCGAAGCTTGGAAGAAACCTTGGATGAAACAAGTCGCAAGCTATATTCCCCTGCTGGCCTTCTTCTTCACTTGGGCCGTGGACGAAAGGCCGGTCAGCCTCGGTGGTTTCGAGCACAGTTTCGGCGGCATCTACAGCGCCGCCGAAGTGCTGCTGGTTACCTCGGTTGTGGTCTACGGCGCGCTTTTCCTCGCCTACAAGCGGCTCGACAAGTTTGAATGGATCACCCTTGGCGCCGTGGTGCTGTTCTGCATCCCGACCTTTTTGCTGCGCGACATCAACTTCCTCAAGTGGAAAGCGCCGCTGGTGAACTGGATCTTCGCCGCGGTGTTCCTCGCCTCGCGCTACATCGGCGGCAAGCCCGCTTTGCAGCATATGCTCGGCCACGCGGTGTCGATGCCACGGGAGCAGTGGCTCAGGCTCAACAATGTCTGGATCGCGTATTTCGCCCTGCTCGGCGCCGTCAACCTCGGCGTCGCCTATGGCCTGAGCGAGGCGGCGTGGATTCAGTTCAAGGTCTTTGGCAATCTCGTCATCACCGCGGTGTTCATCTTCGGCCAGATGCCTTGGCTGGCGCGGTATATGGAGACGCCCGAGGAAGCCGCGGATGAGTCCCCCGCGGCGAAGCCGGGCGGAAGCGAAGCTTCCTGAGCGTTGCGCGGGACACTTCATTCCGCGCGCAGTCGCGGCATTTCCATCCAATTAGCGCTGGCTTGGCAAATGGCGCGATGCCAAGTCTAGAACTCCGGGGCGGGTTTCAAGCTGGGAAATTCGCGGTCGAGTATTTCGTTCCACTGGGCGAGTTGTTCCCGCCGGCGGTTGAAGACCGGCGCCGGGTCGCCTTCGATGCGGATCGACAAAATCGTATCGCCCCGCTCGATTCGGCGCACGATTTGCACGCCTTCGACGACCCTTCCAAATACCGCATGCAGGCCGTCGAGATGCGGCGTGGCGAGGTGGGTCAGGAAGAACTGGCTGCCGTCGGTTCCCGGGCCAGAATTCGCCATGGAAATGATCCCGGGCTGGTTGTGCTTGAGGATCAATTCGCCGGCGAAGCGGTAGCCTGGGCCACCCGTGCCGTTGCCGAGCGGGTCTCCGCCCTGGGCCATGAAATTGCGCTCGACCCGGTGGAAGCCGAGGCCATCGTAGAATCCGCGCAGGGCCAGATTGGCGAAATTGGCCACGGTGGTCGGCGCCGCGCGATGGTTGAGTTCCACCCGCATGACTCCTTTTTCGGTTTCGATCACCGCGAACAGGTTTTGCGCCTGCGCCGCCGCGCCGAGCAACATGAGTGGCAGCAGCAGACAGCGGCTCAAGTGTTTGAGTGGATTGCCCATGATGGCGCGAATGATGGCGGCTGACTTCACAACCTCAGATCATACTCCATGGTCAGCGGCGCGTGGTCGGAAAAATTTTCCGCCGGCTTGGCGATGCCGTCAACGATCTCGGCGGATTTCACCGCTTCGGCCAAGCCCGGCGTGGCGACTTGGAGATCGAGCCGCCAGCCGACATTGTTGGCCCGGGCTTGGCCGCGCTGGGACCACCAGGTGTATTGCTCCCCGCGCTGATTGACCTCGCGGAAGGCATCGACATAGCCCACTTCGCCGTACAATTCATCGAGCCAGGCCCGCTCCTCGGGGAGAAAGCCCGAGTTTTTCTGGTTCGAGCGCCAGTTTTTCAGGTCGATCTCGCGGTGGCAGATGTTCCAGTCGCCACAGATCAGGTATTCGCGGCCGTGGCCGCGCAGCTCGCGCAGATGGGCCATGAAGGCGTCCATGAAGGCGAACTTGCGCCGCTGGCGCTCCTCCCCCGCCGAGCCCGAGGGCAGGTACAGCGAAATCACGCTGAAACCCTCGAAATCGGCTTGCAGGTAGCGCCCTTCGCTGTCGGCGAGGTGGAAGCCGAATCCGCGCTGGACCCGCAGCGGCTCGCGGCGGCTGAACACAGCGGTGCCGGAATAGCCTTTTTTCTCGGCGTCGAAGTAATGGCAGTGGAAACCCGCGGGATGGAACACCGCCTCGCCGGCCTTGGCCTCGAGCTCGAGCAGTTGCGCTTCCCGGGCCTTGGTTTCCTGAAGGCAGACGAGATCGACGTCGCGCCCGGCGAGCCAGTCGAAAAAACCTTTGCGCTGGGCGGCCCGGATGCCATTGCAGTTGAAAGTCATGACGCGCATGGTTGAGCCTCTTTGTATGCCCTGATTTACTCAGAGCTTTCCTCTGTGCAGAAATTCCGGCGTCTCGCCATTGAAGATCGGAAAAACCGGCAAACTGCGAAAAATTGTTACATTTTCCAAAAATTGTGTTACTATTCGGAACGTTTTGAGCGGCAATCCGCTTACTCGTTCGGGGGAACGGATAAGGACAACCATCATGCGCAACGCGGCGAGCCAGTTGCCGTCAATTTCGGAGTCTGCCGTTGTCAGCTTCGCACCGGTCGTGGCCGCCCTGGCCTGCCCGGTGCAGGGCGCGGTTGCAGCGGTCTGATTCTCCTGCTGAAGGGTTTTCCTCAAGCCCTTCATTTTGTGTTTGCCGGGCCAATCGCGGCCCGGCTTTTTTTTGCCAGATTCTCCGAAAAATCCATCCTTGGATTTTTCTCTTCCGCATTCTGCGGCTGGTGCCGCAGGATGCGGCGGCACATCCTTGTGCCGCGGGGAGGCTCTTCGATTGGCTTCGACCGCAACCCCATCGCCGCTTCGCGGCTACCCCTTTACAGGGGGAGAGTTGACCCAGCCGACTCCCCCACAATTCATCAAGCCAACCACATAAGCCCCTATGTTTTAATTATCCGCTCGGCGAAGTTGCAGGGTTTGTGGGTGCTGTCGAGTTGTTCGCGGATGATGTGGTCCCAGCCGGTGCGGCAGGCGCCGGTTGAACCCGGCAGGCAGAAAATCACCGTGCCGTTGGCGATGCCGCCGAAAGCCCGGGACTGCACCGTGGAGGTGCCGATTTCGGTGAAGGAGATCTGCCGGAACAATTCGCCAAAGCCTTCGATTTCGACATCGAACAGCGGCATGACCGCCTTGCGGGTGTTGTCCCGGGCGGTGAATCCGGTGCCGCCGGTGGTCAGCACGCCCCGCACTTCCGGGTCGGCGATCAGCTTCGAGAGCAGCGCGCGCAACTGGTAGACATCGTCCTTGACGATATTCCTTGAATGCAGTTGATGGCCCTCGGCGCGCAGTTTCTCCGCCAGCAGCGCGCCGGAGGTGTCGGTTTCCATGGTGCGGGTATCGGAAACCGTGACCACGGCGAGATTGAGCGGAATCCGCGCGCCCGCCACCCTAGCCTCCGGTCATGTTCATCAGGCGCACGGGCTGGGGGTGGTCCCGGTCGTAGAAATAGTGGCGTTCGGGTTTCAAATCCATGGCGGCGGTGATGGCGGCCTTGAGGTCGTCGAAATCCCGCGCCGGGTCGCGCAGCACCGCCCGCAAGTCCACCGAATGTTCGTTGCCGAGGCAGAGCAGGAGGCGGCCCTCGACGGTGACGCGCACCCGGTTGCAGTCGGCGCAGAAGTTGTGCGTCACCGGCGAGATGAAGCCGATGCGGGATTTCCGCCCGACGACCTGGGCGTAGCGCGAAGGCCCGGCGGTCCTGACCGTGCTGTCGAGCAGCGGATACCGGCTTTCGATCTGTTCCCGCACCCAGGCGTTGCTGCAGGTGGTTTCCACGCGGTCGTGGTCGGAGGCTTCGCCGAGTGGCATTTCCTCGATGAAGGCGATGTCGATGTCGCGGGCGAGCGCGTATTCGACGAGCGGCAGCACCTCGTCGTCGTTGTAGCCGCGCATGATCACCGAATTGATCCGCAGCCGGTCGAAGCCGGCGGCGATGGCAGCGTCGATTCCCGCGAGCACGCGCTCAAGCCCGCCAACCCGGGAAATACGGCGGAAACGCCCGGCGTCGAGGCTGTCGAGGCTGATGTTGACGCGGTTCACGCCGGCGGCGCGCAAGGGGCCGGCGTACTGCCCGAGTTGGTTGCCGTTGGTTGTCAGCAACAATTCGTCGAGGCCGGGCAGTTTGCCGAGTTGCCCGATGAGGTGCATGACATTCGAGCGCACGAGCGGCTCGCCGCCGGTGAGGCGGATGCGGCGCACACCAAGCTCGGTGAAGGCTTGGGCGATGCTGTGCAGTTCCTCGAGCGTCAATACTTCGGCCCGCGGCAAGAAGCGCATTTCCTCGGTCATGCAGTAGACGCAGCGGAAATCGCAGCGGTCGGTCACCGACAGGCGGATGTAGTCCACCCGCCGGCCGAATTTGTCGATCAGTTCCGGCCGCTTCGCCCCGGTGCCGGGCCGGGCGGCTCGCGCCTTGACCATTGTCATGTTCCCGGATGGCCGCTTTTGCGAACTACTCTTGTAAACCCGGGCCCAACTCGGCTTCCACTTCCTGGATGCGGGCGCCGGCGAGGATGCCCGGCATCGAATAGTTGCCCTCGTGGCAGGCGTATTCGTAGATGTCCCCATCCATGGCGTGGTAGCTCAACTCGGCGGTCCAGGGTTGGCTGTAGAGATTTTCGTCTTCGACGGTGAAGCGGTAGACGATTTCGGTGTCGGAGTGGCGCTCGAAGCGCTCGACGATGCGCCCGTCTGGTGTGATCGGCACCGAACTTTCCGACATTTGCAATGCGTTGATGTTCACGGTCTCGACATAGAGGGCGCCATCCTCGTACCAGCCCCGGGAGTCGCCGAACCAGGGCTGGTGCGGCGCGGGCCGCGGATTGGCGCGGGCTTCCGCGGCGGAGGCGTGGATTGGAATGATGCGCGCGTCGTGGGCCATTTCCACCGAAATGACAACATAATCATCGGTTTGCACGAACTGGTAGCTGCTGTTGTACAAGGTGCCCATCATGCCGGGGCCGGCGGTGTTGCCGAAGCCGATCAGGCAGCGCTCGGAAATGGGAATCGCCTCCGGGCCGCTGGCGTCGCCGACTCCGGTCAGATAGCGGGCACCGAAATTGGCGCGGTTGAGTTCCACCCGCGGCGTTTCGAGCCGGGGAATCCGGCCGCTGGGTGGATCTATGATGAGCGAAGTGCGGAACTCGCCCTTGACGTAGGCCAGGGTGGAACCGGGGTCAACCCAGAACAGGTTGTAGCCGCGCAGGCCGAAATCGTAGGCGCCCTCCGGCGGCGCACCGGTTTCCGGGTCGATTGCCGGGCCTGCTTCGACATTCTCGGCGGAAATCCCGGCGATGGCCATCTGCTCGACGATCCGGGCCGCTTCCTCGGCGTTGACCACGAGCCGGTCGATTCCCCGGGGCCGCGACATCGGCGTGCGCGAGGCGTTGGTCCAAACGCCTTCGAGGTCGGGCCGCGGCGCCTCTTGGGCATGGTCCTGGGCATGGGCGGTGGCGCCGGAAAGCGCCAGGGCGAGAGCGGCTGGAATCGCGGTCAAGGATGGGATTCGTGACATGGCGGATTACCTGTGTCTATTTGGCTCTGTGGGAACCACGGCGGAAATGGATTCAAGCGGCTGATTGTACAGCCCCACCCCGCTGGTGTCAGTAGGGGATTGAGGAGGATTTAGGGAGGCGGCTTCGAGCCGTCGCCGTTGGACTGGCGTGAATACAGCGGGCGTGCGAGACAGGATGTCGAGCCCGAAGCGTACATGGATGTATTCACAGCGTCCGCTGTATTCACGCCAGTCCAACGGCGACTCACGCTGTGCAGACCCGATAAGGCGGGCTGATATACTTGGGTGCCGCGAAGGAGAGAGATGTTTTGAGTTTGCCTGGGCGTGAGCCTGTTGATTTGCTGGTGCGCGCCGGGTGGGTTGTGCCGGTGGTGCCGCGGGGGGTGGTGCTGCGGGACCATGCGGTGGCGGTTCGCGATGGGCGGATTGTTGGCCTGGCCCCAAGCGCGGAAGCCGGTGGCATCTGGGACGCGGCCGCGGTTTGCGAGCTCGGTGGGCATGCGCTGATTCCCGGCCTGGTCAACAGCCACGGGCACGCGCCGATGAGCTTGCTGCGGGGGGTCGCCGATGATCTGCCGCTGAAGCTTTGGCTCGAGGAGCATGTCTGGCCGCTGGAGAACCGGCTGATGGGGCCGGAATTCGTCCGCGCGGGGGCGCGGCTGGCGATGGCGGAGATGATCTGCGGCGGGACGACGTGTTTCGCCGATATGTATTTTTTCCCCGATGTCGTGGCCGAATGCGCCGAAGAAGCCGGGATGCGGGCCCAGCTTTGCGGGCCGCTACTCGATTTTCCCTCGGTCTGGGCCGCGGACGCGGAGGACTATCTGCGCAAGGCCCGGGAACTTTGCGCGCGCTATGCCGATCATCCCCGGCTGCGAATCGCCTTCGGCCCCCATGCCCCCTATACCGCCTCCGACCCGCTGTTGGCCGCGGCGGCCCGGGAGGCGGAGGCGCTGGGTGCGCCGATTCACATGCATGTCCACGAGACCGCGGCGGAAGTCGAGGACGCCATCCGCGAAACCGGGCGGCGGCCGCTGACGCGGTTGCGGGAACTCGGCTTGATCGGCCCGCGCTTCCAATGCGTGCACGCCACGCAGTTGCTCGACGAAGAGATCGCGATGCTCGCCGAGGCCGGGTCTTCGGTGGTTCATTGCCCGGAATCGAACCTGAAACTCGCCAGCGGCGCCTGCCGGGTCGCCGATTTGCTGGCCGCCGGGGTAAACGTCGCCCTCGGCACCGATGGCGCGGCAAGCAACAACGATCTCGACTTGTTCGGCGAGATGCGCAGCGCCGCTCTGCTCGGCAAGCTCGTGGCGGAGGACGCGAGCGCGCTGCCGGCGCCGGCGGTGCTGGAAATGGCGACGATCAACGGCGCCAGGGCATTGGGGATCGATGCGGAAACCGGCAGCATCGAGGCGGGCAAATGGGCCGATTTGGCGGCGGTGGACCTTGGACGGTTCAATACCCTGCCAATGTACGACGCCTGCTCGCAGCTCGTCTACGCCGCCCAATCTTCCCAGGTCAGCCATGTCTGGTGCGCGGGGCGGCCATTGCTCACCGAAGGGCAACTGCTCACCCTCGACGGGGCCGCCATCGGCGAAAGCGCCCGGCACTGGGCCGAACAGGCGCGGCCCGGGACTTGAACCATGGAAAACGAGAACCTCGATCCACAGGAAATCCGCAAATTCGAGTCCCTCGCGAGCCGCTGGTGGGATCCGCAAAGCGAATTCCGGCCATTGCACGAGATCAACCCGCTGCGCATGGGCTACATCGCGGGACAGATCAATCCCGCCGGCAAGAAGGCAGTCGATGTGGGCTGCGGCGGGGGGATTCTCACCGAGGCCCTGCGCCGCCACGGCGCCGAAGTCACCGGCATCGACATGGGTGAGGCGGGGCTCGCTGTGGCCAAGCTGCATCTCGCCGAAAGCGGGCTTGACATCGACTACCGCAAATGCACCGCCGAACAGCTTGCCGCCGAGCAGCCGGAAAGTTTCGACTTGCTGACCTGCCTCGAAATGCTCGAGCACGTCCCCGACCCCGGCTCGGTGGTTGCCGCCTGCGAGCATTTGCTCAAGCCCGGCGGACTCGCGGTTTTCTCGACGATCAACCGCAACCCGCAGTCCTGGCTGTTCGCCATCGTCGGCGCCGAGTATGTGCTGCGCCTGCTGCCCCGGGGCACCCATGAATACGCCAAGCTGATCCGGCCTGCGGAACTCGCCGCTTGGTGCCGCGATGCCGGCCTCGACCTCGAATCGCAAATAGGAATGGGTTACAACCCATTGACCAAAAAGTATTTTCTGCAAAACAGCCTGGCGGTGAACTATATCGCCTGCTACCGCAAACCCGGACCAGGGAAAATCGCCTGATGCGCGCCGCCCCCTTCAACGCGGCTTTCGGCAAGCCCGGCATGGTATGATGTTCGACTACCGCCCGCCCCCGGACTTGCTCGCCGGGCGCGTGATTCTGCTTACCGGCGCCGGCGGCGGCATCGGCCGCGCCTGCGCCCTGGGCCTGTTGGCCCACGGCGCCGAGGTAGTGCTGCTCGGCCGCGACGAGGGCAAGCTGGAAAAACTGTACGATGAGGCCGAGACGGCCTGGCCCGGCCGCTGTCACATCCAGCCGGTGGATCTGGCCCGTGTTGGCGAGGCCGAATGCGACGCCATCGCCGCGGGCATCGCAGAGCGGTTCCCGGCGCTCGACGGGCTCGTCCACAACGCCGCCCTGCTCGGCCCCCGCGCGCCGCTCGCCCACTATGGGGAAGCGCACTGGCGGGAAGTCATGCAAGTCAATGTCCATGCCGCTTTTCTGCTCACCCGCGCCCTGCTGCCCGCGCTGGAGCAATCCGCCGACGCTCGGGTGCTGTTCACCGCCTCGGCCGTGGGCCGCGAAGGCCGCGCCTTCTGGGGTGCCTACGGGGTGTCGAAATTCGCCGTGGAAGGCTTGATGCAAACGCTGGCGGCGGAAGTCGGCACCACGACTTCGATTCGCGTCAACAGCCTCAACCCCGGCGCCACCCGCACGGCGATGCGCGCCGCGGCCTACCCCGGCGAAGATCCATCCACCCTGCCCGCGCCAGAGTCGCTGATGCCAGTGTACCTCTACCTGCTCGGCCCGGAAGCCCGCCACATCCACGGCCAGGCCCTCAACGCCCAGGATTTTGACCGAAGTCTGTTGTGACCGAATCCTGAAATGGTAATTCGCGCTGTGTCGAAGCACGGTTTCGTGCGGAGTCTGCACAGCACAAGTCGCCGCCCGGTGGGTTATGTTCAGCGGGCGTGCGAGACTGGGTGAGGTCCGGTCGGCGCAGCCGATGAAAAGCGCAGCTTTTCAAGGGCCGAACGGCTTGCCATGGATGGCAAGACTGGGGCCAATCGGAGCCAGAAGCGTTGCGCCAAGGATGGCATAGATAATTCGTCAGAATCCCGAGGGATGTATTCACGGCGTCCGCTGAACATAACCCACCGGACGGCGACGGCTCGAAGCCACAGACTTGGCGTAGCGTCGAAGCTCCTCGATTTCTTTTTGGGTAAGTTCCTGGAACCTGCCAGCTTTGACAGCGCTCGGAATGAACACCGGGCCGAAGCGGACGCGCTTCAGGCGGCTCACCCGCAAGCCCTGCGACTGCCACAGTTTGCGCACCTCGCGGTTGCGGCCGGCCATGAGCACGACGTGGTACCACTGGTTGGCGCCCTCGCCGCCGAAATAGCGGATATCGCTGAAGCGGCAAAGCGCGCCGTCGATTTCCACCCCCTCGCGCAGCCGCGCGAGCTGCTCGTCGCCAACCTCGCCAAGCACGCGCACGGCGTATTCCCGGTCGATTCCACTCGAGGGATGCATCAGCCGGTTGGCGAGTTCGCCATCGTTGGTCAGCAGCAGCAGGCCGCTCGTGTTCAGGTCGAGCCGACCCACGGCGACCCAGCGGCTGTTGCGCAAGGGCGGCAAGCGGTCGAAAACCGTGGGGCGACCCTGCGGGTCGGAGCGGGTGCAGACTTCGTGGTCGGGCTTGTTGTAGAGCAGCACGCGGCAGCGCGGCGCCCGCCTCGATTGCTGGCCGAGCTTCCTGCCGTCGACGCGGATGCGGTCATCGGATCCGACCCGGTCGCCGAGGCTCGCGGGCTTGCCATTGACCTCGACCCGGCCGGCGCGGATCCAGCCCTCAAGCTGCCGGCGCGAGCCATAGCCCGCCCGGGCGAGTACTTTTTGCAGTTTTTCGCTCATGCATCGTTCGCCCGGCCATCCGGCGATTCGACTTCCGCCTCTGTTTCTTTTTCCGCTTCCGCGGCGGTGGCGGCGAACAATTCAACAATCGTTTCGTCCGGCCTGTCCGCCGCCAATCCGTTCCCGCTTTCGCCGATTTCATCGAGCGGCGGCAATTCCGCCAGACTCTTGAGATTGAAGTGGTCGAGAAACTGGCGGGTGGTGACGAACAATTCCGGCCTTCCCGGCGTGTCGCGGTGGCCGGCGACGCGGATCCATTCCCGGTCGAGCAAGGTGCGGATGATGGCGGTGCTGACGGCGACGCCGCGCACCTCCTCGATATCGCCCCGGGTGGCGGGCTGGCGGTAGGCGATCAGGGCCAGGGTTTCGAGCAGGGCCCGGGTGTAGCGCGGCGGCTTTTCCTCCCACAGGCGGTTCACCCAGTGGGCGAGTTCGCGCCGCACCTGGAGCCGGTAGCCCGAGGCGACCTGCTTCAGTTCCACGCCGCGCTGGCCGCAGTCCTCGCCGAGGCCCGCCAGGGCCTCGCGCAATTCATCGCGGCCGGGGCGCTCCTCTTCATCGAAGACCGCGCGGATCTCATCGAGTGAAAGCGCCCGGTCGGCGGCGAGCAGCAAGGCCTCGATGATGGTTTTGAGTGGTTGGCCGCTCACGGCGCCGCGCCCCCTTGCGCGAGCGGCGCTTCCGCGAGCCGCAAATGTATCGGGCCGAAGACTTCAGATTGGGTGATTTCCACCAGGGCGTTGCGGGTCAATTCCATCACCGCGAGAAAGGTCGCCACGATGCCGGGGCGCCCCTCCCGCGGGTCGAACATCGCGCTCAGTGGCAGGAAGCGCTGTCGGTCGAGGCGGCGCAGCAGCAGGGTCATTTTGTCCCGCGGGTTGATCGGTTCGGTCTGCACGTGGTGATGTTCGAACAACTCGGCCTCGCGCAAGGCCCTGGCGAGTGCCGCGAGCAGATCGGAAAGTTCCACCACCGGCTGCGGGACGATGCGCTGGAACTCCGGCGGCTCGGCCCGGGCCTGGCGCAGTTCGCGGTTGAGCCGCGGCAGCCCGTCGAGATTTTCCGCGGCGTGCTTGTAGCGTTCGTATTCGAGCAGCCGGCGGATGAGTTGCGCCCGCGGGTCTTCTTCCTCGTCCTCGGCGGCTTCGGGCCGCGGCAGCAGGATGCGCGATTTGATCTCGGCCAGCACCGCCGCCATCACCAAGTATTCCGCCGCGAGTTCGAACTGCCCGGCCCGCATCAGTTCGATGTAGGCCATGTATTGTGCAGTGATTTCGGCGACATTGATTTCGAGAATGTCGATGTTCTGGCGTTTGACGAGATAGAGCAGCAGATCCAGCGGGCCCTCGAAGGCTTCCAGATAGACTTCGAGGGCGTTGGGTGGAATGTAGAGATCGGTGGGAAGTTCTTCCACCGCGGCGCCGGCGACATAGGCGATGGCCGGGTGGCGCTGGCCGGGCGGCATGTCCGGCGAAGCCGCCGGCGCTGGCGAATCGGTGCCTGGCATCGGAAATTGGCCTGTGGCGAATCCAGGATCAAAGCGGATTCTAGCGCATCGGCGAAAGCGCTGTGCGTGCGGCGAAGCTCACCAGCGGCTCAATCCCATCGCGTCGCGGACGCGGTCCATCGTTGCGCTGGCGGCTTGCCTCGCTTTTTCGCTGCCTTGGCGGATGATGTCGCGGACTTCGTCTGGGTTGTTCTCGTAGTGGCGGGCGGTTTCGCGGATTGGGGCGAGTTCGGCGAGCACGGCTTCGATCACGGGTTTCTTGCAATCGACGCAGCCGATGCCGGCGCTGACGCAGCCTTCCCGCACCCAATCCCGGGTGTTGGCATCGGAATAAACCTGATGGAATTGCCACACCGGGCATTTGGCTGGGTCGCCGGGGTCGGTGCGGCGCACCCGCGCCGGGTCGGTGGGCATCGTGCGGATCTTTTTCGCCACCGATTCCGGGGCTTCGCGCAGGGCGATGGCGTTGTTGTAGGACTTGGACATCTTCTGGCCGTCGAGACCAGGCAGTTTGGCCACTTGGGTGTGCAGCGCCGCGGGTTCGGCGAGCACCGGCGCCCGGTGCAGGTGGTTGAAGCGCCGGGCGACCTCCCGGGTCAATTCGACATGGGCGGCCTGGTCGCCGCCGACGGGAACGAACTCCGCGGCATAGATGAGAATGTCCGCGGCTTGGAGCAGCGGATAGCCGAGAAAGCCATAGGTGTCTAGGGATTTGCCCTCGAGCCGGGTCTGCTGCTCCTTGTAGCTCGGCACCCGCTCGAGCCAGCTCAGCGGGGTCGTCATCGACAGCAGCAGGTGCAGCTCGGCGTGCTCCGGCACCGCCGATTGCAGGAAAATCGACGCTTTGCCGGGGTCGATGCCGGTGGCGAGCCAGTCGATCACCATATCGACGACATGGTTGGCGAAGATTTCGGTGTCGCCGTAGTCGGTGGTCAGCGCGTGCCAGTCGGCGACGAAATAGAAGCACTCGTAGCCGTCCTGGAGCGAGCGCCAGTTTTTCAGCGCGCCGTGGTAATGCCCCAGATGCAGCTTGCCAGTGGGCCGCATCCCGGAAAGCACTCTCTTTGGCTGGTTTGGCTGGCTGTGTTCCGCCATGTTTGCTTCCGGCACTTGTTACGTAAACGGCGCGCTGTCGCCCTTGCCTTCGCGCAGCAGTTCGGGGACGCCTTCAACCAAGTCAACCATGGTGGTCGCTTCAAGGCCGCAGGCGCCACCGTCGATGATCAGATCCACCAGCTTGCCGACACGCGCGCCAATTTCATCGATATCGCTCAGCGGCCGGCCGTCGCCGGGCAGAATGAGGCTCGTGCTCATGATCGGCTCGCCATGTTCCGCCAGCAGGGCCTGGGCGACGCTGTGGCCGGGAACGCGCAGGCCGATGGTCTTGCGCTTTGGATGCATCAGGCGCCGGGGCACCTCGGGGCTGGCCTTGAGGATGAAGGTGTATGGGCCGGGGGTGTGGGCCTTGAGAATCCGGTAGGCGCTGTTGGGCACCTGGGCATAGGTCGCCAGCGAGGACAGGTCGGCGCAGACCAAAGTGAAATTGTGTCGGTCGCCAAGCTGGCGGATGCGGCGGATGCGGTCCAGCGCACCCTTGTTGCCGATATTGCAGCCAAGGGCGTAGGTGGAGTCGGTGGGGTAGACGATGACATCCCCCCGCCGCAAATGCCCCACCGCAAGCCCAATCGACCGCGCGGAAGGATTGTCCGGGTGAACCTTGACCAATTGGCTCATGACGCGCCCGCCTGCAAAAGTGCGCGCATGATGCCACATTCCGCGACTGCGCGCCGCTCATCCACGGCTGCGCGGCTGCGCGGCTTGACAGTGTGGGGCGCGGTCCCTAGCATGACTGCCTGTTTGCGTGGCGGCGGGATCCGGCCGGCGCGCGCCACTTTCCAACGAGTGCCCCTCGACCCTATGTTCCCGGAGCTTCTCGCGGCGATTGAAGACGACTTCGCAGCCGTCAACCGCACCATCGTCGAGCAATTGCATTCCCGGGTCGGCCTCGCGGAAAGCATCGGCCATTACATCGTCGAAGCCGGCGGCAAGCGGCTGCGGCCAATTCTGGTGTTGCTCGCGGCGCGAAGCTGCGGCATCCGCGACGCCCGCCATATCCAACTCGCCGCGGTGATCGAATTCATCCACACCGCCACCCTGCTCCACGACGATGTGGTGGACATGTCCACCCTGCGCCGGGGCCGGCCCACGGTCAACGCGGAGTGGAACACCGAAACGAGCGTGCTCGTCGGCGATTTCATCTATTCCCGGGCTTTCCAGTTGCTCGTCGGCATCGGCGACATGGGCATCATGGAAATCATGGCCGACACCACCAACCGCATCGCCGAAGGCGAGGTGCAGCAGTTGGTCAACAAGATGAATCCCGACATCACCGAGGCGGGCTATCTCCAGGTGATCCACGACAAAACCGCGATCCTGTTCCAGTCCGCGGCGCAATGCGGCGCCCGGCTCGCCGGGGCGGCGCCGGAAACCGAACAGGCTTTCCAGTCCATCGGCCGGCATCTCGGCGCGGCCTTCCAGTTGATCGACGACGCCCTCGACTACGCCGGGGACGCCAGCGCCATGGGCAAGAACATCGGCGACGACCTGCTCGAGGGCAAGCCGACGATGCCGCTGATCCACGCCATGCGCAACAGCGGCGGGGCCGAATCCGAGTTGATCCGCAACTGCATCGTCGATGCGGATTTCTGCCGCGGCAACATCCACCGCGTCATCGAGATCGTTCGCGCCGGCGAGTCCCTTGCCCACACCACGGAACTCGCCCGGGCCGAAGCCGCCAAAGCCCTCGCGGCCCTCTCCGCAACACCCCCCTCCCCCTATCGCGACTCGCTCGAGAGAATGATCAAACTGTCGGTTGAGCGCAGCAATTAGGCAAGCCCTGGATCAGCCAGACGGCGACTACGCTGTGCCAACATCCGGGATCACAACCGCGCCGGCTCGACGGGGACTCCGCCGCGCAGGTGGATGCTCAGGCCGGCTGAGGAGCTGCGCAGGATGGTGTCCCGGTCGAAGATTCGCAGGCGGCGGTTGCCGGGCTGGTAGACTTGGTCGCTGGCGACGAGCATGAGTTCGGCGGCTTGCCGGGCGTCCCGGGCGCGCTCGAACTCGCCGAGCTGGGCGTAGGCCATGGCAAGGCCGGCATGGAAATCGGGCTCGTATTGCTTGAGCCGGACGGCGCGGCGGAAATGCGCGCGGGCGGTCTCGTAGTTGCCGCGTTCATAGGCGCGCCAGCCCTCGGCGTACTGGTAGTAGGGGTTTTGCCGGTTGAAATCGTCGATTACCCGCTCGTAGCGCCGCGCGCGCGCGTCCTCGCCCCGGGAGCGGTAGAACTTCACCAGATTGTTGACCGCGGTGGCGTTGCTGTTGTCGATCTCGAAGGCGTAGTGGTAGCTGAATTCGGCGAGCGCATCGTTGCCGTCGCGGCGGTAGGCCGTGCCGAGGTTGTTCCAGGCGAAGCTGTTGGCCGGATCGATGAACAGCGCGTTCCTGATGTAATCCAAGCCCTGCCCGATGTCTCCGGCAACCAACGCCTCGACGCCCAGATTGTTGAAATACAGCGCCCGCGCCGCCTCGTCGGAGACGACCGCCTCGGTCATCTGCTGGAGAGCGATTTCCGGGGTGAAATCCACCACGTAATAGCGCCGCGCGCCGAGGCGGCCGGTGGCGTTGATGTGCTGGCTGACGACGAGCAGGTCCCCGCGCCGGTCCCAGCTCGGCTTCACCTCGACGGTCTGGAAGCTCGCATCGACACCCACATGCCGCGCCAGGGCGATGTAGAGATTCATCACCGACAGGCAATTGCCCTCCCGGGCGTGGAACGCCTCAACCGCGGTGTGGGTTTTGGCATCGGAATACTGGATGTTGAGGTGGTTTTCGCCGTAGAGCAGATCCTGCAGCGTGCCCACCAGGTACTCTTGGCTGGAGCGGCTTGGGTCAAGCTGGCCTTCGAGCCAACTTTTCACCTCGTCATCGAGGCGCAGCGGATCGATTTCCGGGAAGCGGTCGCTGGTCTGATCGATGGCCCGGGCGTAGAGCGCGGGGTCGAGCGCGTAGTCCGTCTCCAGATTGATGGCTCCACAGCCAGCGAGCAGGACCAGACTGCTGGAGAGGATGGCGATGCCGGCGCGAATGTTCATGTCGTATCCCCCTTATGCTTTGAAAAACTCCAGTCCGGCCACCGAGCACAGCTCGGTGGCGCTCGGTCTGCGCACGAAGCTTCGCTTCGTAAACGCTTGCCCTTGCCCATGGAATTTTTCAGCGCAATATCCGACCGCCATATTCTACCGGAAACGGCGCGGCGTCTCCCTGCCCGCCTTGTCGATTTTGAGGAATTCGTAGCGGCCCTTGAGGAATGGGACCCGGTCCTCCTCAAGCCGGCGGAACAGGGCCACCCAGCCGGCGTCCCGGGCCATTTCCGCCAGTTCATCGCCAAGGCGGCCGAGGTCGGTGCTTTCCCGCAGCCTCGCGCTGTCGCGGCCCCAGTTGCCTCGGTAGGCAACCGCGCCGCTGGTGGAATCGAAGCCATAGGCAAGCGCCAGCCGCGTCTGGGCGATGCGCATCCGGTCCGCCGACAGGAAACGGACCTCGAAGCCGGTCTTGAAACCAGTATTGAAACCAGTATTGAAGCCAGTATCGAAATGCGGCGAATCGGCGGTTCCACCCGCCGGGCCGCCCCAGGAAACACCCGTGTCGATAATCACGCTCTTGGTCACCGGCAGATAGTCGAGATGCGCGAAGGGCCGGGTGTCGGCGAACAGCATGTCGTAGCCCGCGTCGGTGTCGCGCAGGGCCGAGGAAATGCGAACCCGGCGGTCGGCGTCGAGATCGACCACCGCGTCGGAGCGGGTGCGGATCGACCGCTGGGTCAGGTCGAACAGCGATTTGAGCCGTTTCGGGTCTTGCCGCGGCAGTTGGTGGGCGATCAAAACGCCGCCGGCGGCGGCTTCATCCAACGCGCGCAGGATGAAGAACGCCCCGTCCGGGTCGAACACGAGTTCAACCGGCGTGAAATCGATCTCCGCGCTTTCACCGAGGGCGATCCCGCCCGGCACGATGATCTCTTCAATCGTCGGCTGGGTGAATTCATCGCCGAGGGTGATTTTGCGGAAAACCTCCGGCTCGTAACGCGAAAGGCCGCGGTCGTCGCGGTTGACCGGGTCGCGGAACACCGAATCCGAATCCCGCCGCGCCCGCTCGCCAAGCAGTTCCATTTCGGCGACACCGGTGCGCAGGCGCCGCGCCGCCCGCGAATCAAGCGCCAGCCGGTGTTGTGCCGTGGCATAAAAGCGCCCGGCGAATGGCTCCGCTTCGGGGTCGTTTCCGCCACTTGCGAAAATCAAACTGTCGTAACCGGCCGCGCTGGCCAGCGCGCCGATTTGCCCCGCCAGCGCCTCGTTTTCGCTGGCGAATGTGATGAAGATTCGGTCACGCGGCCGGTTGCGCTCATCGACGCTGATCCAGTCGGCAAAATCAGCCTGCGGGTCCCGCTGCCCGGTCGGGGCTCCGCCAAGCGGATCGGCGCCAGAATCCAACAACGCAGCCGAATGCAACACCAGGCCGCCGATATCCCCCGCGGAAAACGCCGCTTCCCAGGCCGCGAGTTCGGCGCTGTCCGGGAAGGCGCCCGCGGGCAAATCGGCGAATCCACCCAAACGCGGCACGCTCGGCGGGCGCGAAGCGAGTTCGCGCGCATTCAAATTGACCACCAGCTCCACAGCCGGCTGGGATGGCGCGGACGCGTCGGCAATTGCCTCGAACAATTCCTCAACCGCTGCCGGCGCGCCCTGGCCATTTGCGGCAACAGCAAAGATAAGCAGCCCCAAAGCGAATGACGCAGCCAAGGCCCAAGGGTTGGCACCCAGGGAGCGCGGCGCGGATGGGAAGGGACCCGGCGCCAGCCGGGAAGGCGCCCATCCGCGCCGGCAAGCGACCGACGCCCGCCACCAGCACAAGCGCCCGGGCAATTCACTCACTCGCGCACTGGTCATAGACCTCTCCCCGCCGTTTCGCCAACAAGCGCAGGCGCAAATCACTTACCCAATCTGGCTCGCCCCAATAATGCAGCGGCTGGGCAAGTTCGGCGATCAACTGCTCGGCCCTGTCGAATTCTTCGGCTTCGATGGCGTATTTGACCGCCTGCTCCATGATGAAGGTGTCGGCTGGCAGCAATTCGAAGGCTCGGTGGGCGTGATCCGCGCCATCGCGCCAATCCTGGCCCGGGAACAGATGGATCTCACCGATGGCGAGATTGGCCTCCGGGTTGTCGGGGTGGACCGCGATGACGCGCTCGAAGGCTTCCCGGGCCGCCGCCAGCCGCTCCGCGAATCGCGCCGGCGCCCATTCATTGTCGCAGTCCTCCAACTCGTATTCCCAGTATTCGCCAAAGTCGAGGAGGATGTCGGGATTGTCGGGCTCGAGGGCGAGGGCGTGGTCATAGTAGGCGGCGATTTGCCGGTCGCTTTCCCTCGCTCCGGTCTCCACGCCAGCGCCCGCGTCCCCGGCGGTGTCCTGGAAGCGGAGCGAATCACCCAGCCCGGACCAGGCCCTGGCAATCGCCGTGTCGCGCCCGGTCAAGCCGCGGAAGAACCGCTCGGCCACTTCAAAGCGGCCGGCGTTGAGCGCGAGTTCGCCGAGTTGCAGGGCGAGGCGGTCGGGGTCGGCCGCGACCGGCTCGAAATCGGATTCGCCGTCTGCTTTGGCCAGATTGTCAACGCGAAACACCCATTCCCGGGCGCGGCTTGCGCGCAGGTATTCCCCAAGCTCGGCATCGAGCTGCTCAGGGCGCATGCCGAAGGATTGGTCGAAGGCGAAACGTGGATTGCGGCCCGCGAGCAGGTGTTGGAAGTACTTGGCCAGGGCCTCGCGGTGGTCGGCGAAACCCTCCTCATGGCCGTGGCGCAGATAAACGAGCAAGGCTTCCGACTTGAGATTGGCGATCTGGATCAGCCGCGGCGAGGCGAGCGCGGCGTCCTCGTAAAGCAGGCGCTCCATCGCCAGCTCCGCCGACAATTCCGCCATTCGGGCATTGGCCGCCGGCGGATGCGCCGGCAGCCGCAGGCTGCCGCCGTCGACTTCGCCGCGGGAATAGTGCGACGCGAGGCCCTCCTCGTACCAGCGCGGCATGCGCAGGTCGATAAAGTTGCGAATCAGGAAATGGGCGTAGTGGTGCAGCCCCTGCTGCCGCCCCATGTCTTCGCCGAGCGACATCGCCAGGTAATTCGCCCGGGGCGTCGGCAGCTGGAACCCGGCATTGTCCTGCAGGGTGAAATGGGCGAAATCCGCATGGTTGTCAAACAGATAGACGAGGTTCGGCACCGCCGCCTTCGGCAATTCCCCGCCTTCAGTGAGCAGCCGGCCCACCGCCTGCCGCCAGCTTTCGAGATCGGCGGCGATGGCGGCGGTGCGCCGCGGGGAAAGCTGGCTGAGAATGCGGAAATGGGTGGTTTCGAGCGACTGCCAGCGCTGCTGGAGGAGTTCCTGCTGGGCCAGACTCTGCGCGCAAAACCCCGCCATGAGGAAAACCCCGCAAATGGTTGGAATGTTTTTCACGCGCAGCTTCGGAGTCAGATTCGCGAACGCGACAAGGCCATGGCCGAGTATAACCGAATCCCGTCTACGCAAGCCCTGTGTTGACTTCCTAAGCGGCTTCGACCCGTCGCCGTCTGGCTGGGTGGCGTTCAGCGGACGCTGTGAATACATCCCTGTACGCTCCGGGCTCGACATCCTGTCTCGCACGCCCGCTGAACGCCACCCAGCCAGACGGCAACTCGCGCTGTGCAAGACCTGCTGGATGCTATTCCTCGGCAGGAATATCAAGCGATTCCAACATGCTCACATCCCCGGATAATTGGGCCCGCCGCCGCCTTCCGGGGCTACCCAGTGGATGTTCTGGGCTGGATCCTTGATATCGCAGGTTTTGCAGTGGACGCAGTTCTGGGCGTTGATCTGAAAACGCTTGCCGCCGTCTTCGCGCTCGACGACTTCATACACCCCCGCCGGACAATAGCGCTGGGCGGGTTCGTCGTAGCGCGGCAGGTTGACACCGATGGGGATGGCGTCATCCTTCAGTTGCAGGTGGCAGGGCTGGTCCTCCTCGTGGTTGGTGTTGGACAGGTACACCGAGGACAGTTTGTCGAAACTGAGCGCGCCATCGGGTTTGGGGTAGTCGATTCGCCCGCTTTCGGCGGCGGGGCGCAACTGGGCGTGATCTGGGCTGTGATCGCGCAGGGTGATGGGCGCGCGGCCGCCGAGCAGGTTGTGTTCAACCCAGATGAAGGCGCTGCCGAGCCAGAAGCCGAGTTTGTGGAAGGCACCGCCGAAGTTGCGGCTGCGGCGCAGCTCCTCGCGCAGGCTCGAGGCGCGGAAGCGTTCGCTGAAATCGGTTTCCGCGGCATCCGCTTCGAGGGCGGCGAACAATGATTCGGCCGCGAGCAGGCCGCTGCGCAGCGCGGTGTGGCTGCCCTTGATCTTGGCGGCGTTGAGGGTTCCCGCGTCGCAGCCAATCAGCAGGCCGCCGGGGAAGGTCATTTCCGGCAGGGAATTGAGCCCGCCCTTGATGATCGCCCTGGCGCCGTAGCCGATGCGCTTGCCGCCTTCGAGGTGGCGGCTGATGACGGGGTGGTGCTTGTAGCGCTGGAATTCATCGAATGGGCTGATGTGGGGGTTGCGGTAGCCGAGATCGACAATCAGCCCCACATAGACTTGCCGATTCTCCGCGTGGTACAGAAAGCCGCCGCTGGTGGCGGCGTGGCTCGGCCCGGTCATGGGCCAGCCGGCGCTGTGGACGACGAGGCCCGGCTCGTGCCGGTCTTCGCCGACTTCCCAGACTTCCTTCAGGCCAATGCCATAATGTTGCGGGTCGCTGTTTTCATCGAGGCCGAAGCGGGCGATGACTTCCTTGCCGAGGTGGCCGCGGCAGCCTTCGGCGAGAATCGTGAATTTGGCGTGGAACTCGAATCCGGGCTCGAAGGTCGGCTTCTTCTCCCCATCGGCGGCGATGCCCATGTCGCCGGTGGCGACGCCTTTCACCCTGCCGTCCGCATCGTAGAGAATCTCGCTGGCGGCGAAGCCGGGGAAAACCTCGGCACCGAGTTCGGTGGCCCGCTCGGCGAGCCAGCGGCACAGATTGCCGAGCGAGATGATGTAGTTGCCGTGGTTGCGCATCGGCTTGGGCACGAGCCAGGCGGGAAAGCACAGCGAGGACTTTGCGGAGCCGAGGTAGTACACCGCATCGTCCTTGACCGGCGTATGCAAGGGCGCGCCGCGGTCTTTCCAGTCGGGAAACAGCTCGCTCAGCGCGGCCGGCTCGAACACCGCCCCGGAGAGAATATGGGCACCGACTTCCGAGCCTTTCTCGAGCACGCAAACCGACAACTCGCGCCCGGCCTCCCGGGCCAGTTGCAGCAAACGGCAAGCCGTGCCAAGCCCCGCCGGCCCCGCGCCGACGATGACAACATCGACCTCCATCGATTCCCGCGCCATGGATTGCCCCTGTTTGTTTCGCTTTGGTTGTTGACCGCGTGGAAATTATGCGAAATCCCGCCTCGCAGCGCAAAAAGTGTTGGCTTCGATCCGTCGTTGTCGGGGCGGGGCGCACACAGCGGACGCCGTAAATACGTCCATGTAGGCTTCGGGCTCGGCTTCGTGCCTCGCACGCCCGCTGTGTGCGCCCCGCCCCGACAACGACTCAAATTTACGTGCGCCCTCCCGTCTCGGCTCTTTCAACCCACATGGCATCGCCGTAGCTGTAGAAGCGGTAGCCTTTGGCGATGGCTTCGCGGTAGGCATCGAGCAGCAATTGCCGGCTGCCGCAGAAGGCGCTGACGAGCATGAGCAGGCTTGAGCGGGGCAGATGGAAGTTGGTGATCAGGGCATCGACGGCGCGGAAGCGGAAGCCCGGATAAATGAAAATGCCGGTTTCGCCGCGGAAGGCCTGAAGTCCATCCCCGCCGGCGGCGGATTCGAGGGCGCGGACCACGGTGGTGCCAACCGCGATCACCCGGCCGCCGGCCCGGCGGCAGCGGGCAACCGCGTCGCAGACAGTCTCGGGGACCTCCATGTATTCGCTGTGCATCCGGTGGTGGCGGATGCGCTCTTCGCGAACCGGCTGGAATGTGCCCGCGCCGACATGCAGCGTGATGAAGGCTGAGCGCGCACCAAGGCTTTCGATGCGGCCGAGCAATTCCTTATCGAAATGCAAACCCGCGGTGGGGGCGGCGACGGCGCCATCGCGGCTGGCGTAGACCGTCTGATAGCGCTCGGCGTCCGCGGCGGTCGCCGGGCGGCGGATGTATGGCGGCAGGGGCACTTCGCCGATGCGCGCAAGCACGCCCGCGGGATCCTCGGCGAAGCGCAACTCGAACAAGCCGCCATCCCGGCCGAGCACTTCGGCTTCAACCCGCTCCCCGGCGCCACCGGAAAAGCGCAGCAAGCCGCCGGCCTTTGGCGATTTGCCCGCCCGCAACTGGGCCAGCACTCTGCCCTGGTCCAGAATCCGCTCGACCAGTGCCTCCACCCGCCCGCCGCTGTGTTTGCGACCGCGCAGCCGCGCCCGGATCACCCGGGTGTTGTTGAAAACCAGCAGATCATCCGGGGCGAGCAAATCGGGCAGGTCGCGGAAGTGGAGATGGCGGCAACACCCACCGCCGCGGTCAAGCGCGAGCAGGCGACTGCCGCTGCGATCCGCCGCGGGCCGCGCGGCAATCCGCTCTGGCGGCAGCGCATAGTCATAATCGGAAAGCAACTCGCTCATGAATCTCCCGCGCCCCGCGCTGCCCCGCCCCGCCGCGGCCATCGAGGCATCCCCCGGGTCTCCGCGCGAGGCGAAGCGGTGGCCGCCGGCAGGGGGCCGCGCATTGAACCGCGGCGGGCGCTTACTATACCATTCGCAAACTGCGGGCCCGGATCAAGCAGGCCCGCCCCGCCCTGCACTGCCGGAGTGGTGGAATTGGTAGACACGATGGATTCAAAATCCATTGCTAGCAATAGCGTGCCGGTTCAAGTCCGGCCTCCGGTACCAAACCTTTTTATCTGATGCGCCTGTCCTGGAATGAAGTTCGCGCCCGCGCCGCCAAGTTCGCCCACGCCTGGCGCGACGCGGCCTACGAGAAGGGCGAGACCCAGAGCTTCTATAACGACTTCTTCGAGATATTCGGTGTCCGGCGGCGGTCGGTGGCGCGTTACGAGGCGCATGTCGCCAAACTCGACAACCGCTCCGGCTTCATCGACCTGTTCTGGCCGGGCGTTCTGCTGGTCGAACAGAAAAGCGCCGGGCGCGATCTGAACGTAGCCAGGGACCAGGCTTGGGATTACTTCGACGCCCTGCCCGAGCGCGACCGCCCGCGTTTCATCCTGCTGAGCGACTTCCTAACTTTCCAGCTTCGCGACCTTGACGACGGCGCCTCGATCACTTTCGCCTTGTCGAAATTGCCCGAGCATGTCGAGTCCTTCGGCTTCATCCTCGGCGTGCAGCGCCGGACCTTCCGTGATCAGGACCCGGCGAACGTCAAGGCGGCCGAGCTGGTTGGCAAGCTCCACGACGCTCTGGAAGCCGTGGGCTACCAGGGCCACGATCTCGAGCGCTTTCTCGTCCGGCTCGCGTTCTGCCTGTTCGCCGACGACACTGGCATTTTCGAGCCCCGGGACATCTTCCTCGACTTTATCGAATCGCGCACCCGCCAAGACGGTTCCGATCTCGGCTCGTCGCTTTCGCAACTGTTCCAGGTGCTCGACACGCCAGTCGAAAACCGGCAATCCAGCCTCGATGAAGACCTTGCCGCCTTCCCCTATGTGAATGGCCAGCTTTTCGATGGCCCGCTGCGCATTCCGGCTTTTGATTCGGCGATGCGCGAAATGCTGCTCGACGCCTGCCGCTTCGACTGGTCGAGCATCTCGCCGGCGATCTTCGGCGCGCTGTTCCAATCGGTGATGAACCCGCGGGAGCGCCGCGCCCAAGGAGCCCACTACACCACCGAAAAGAACATCCTCAAAGTGATCGAGCCGCTGTTCCTCGACGACCTGCGGGCCGAGTTTGAAAACCTGCGGAGGCGGCGGCGCGGCCGCGACGGAGCGCTGCGGCAATTTCAAGCCAAACTCGGCGACCTGACCTTCTTCGACCCGGCCTGTGGCTGCGGCAACTTTCTCATCATCGCCTATCGGGAGTTGCGCCAACTCGAAATCGAAGTGCTGAAAGAAATCCACCCCCGGGATTGGCAGGGCCGGAGGCAAGTGGAAACATTCGCCGAAACGCTTTCCGCCGTCGATGTGCACCAGTTCCATGGAATCGAGATCGGGGAGTTTCCGGCCCGCATCGCCGAAACCGCGCTGTGGATGATGGACCACATCATGAACAACCGGCTGAGCCTCGAATTCGGCCAAACCTATGTTCGCATCCCGCTGGAGAAGTCGCCGCACATCGTCCACGGCGATGCGTTGGAGATCGATTGGTC
>JAPOTO010000027.1 GCA_026709135.1 Gammaproteobacteria bacterium
GGGCTTCGTTACAGAATCGTCATAAAAATCCGGGGTTCGGCTATGGCCGGGCCGGGGTATCGGTGATTTAATACCGCCGGGCCGAAACTCTGGCCCGAACCCATCTTCAGGACGGTTTCAAGATCAACACTGGCGGGGAGGGCCATGTCCGAAATCATCGCGCAATACGGGACGATCTTCCTGGCCCTGGCTGTGATGTTCGGCTTTTTCATGGCTTGGGGGGTCGGCGCCAACGACGTCGCCAACGCCATGGGCACTTCGGTTGGGGCCCGGGCGATCACCATCAAGCAGGCGATTCTCATCGCGATGGTGTTCGAGTTCGCCGGGGCCTACTTGGCTGGCGGGGCGGTCACCGAAACCGTGCGCAGCGGCATCATCCGGCTGGAAGATTCGGGGCTCGAGCAAAATCCCGAATTGCTCGTCTACGGCATGCTTTCCTCCCTGCTCGCGGCCGGCGTGTGGCTGCTGGTGGCCTCCTGGCGCGGCTGGCCGGTTTCCACCACGCATTCGATCATCGGCGCCATCATCGGCTTCGCGGTGGCGGGAATCTCGGTTGACGCGGTTCAATGGAGGGAGGTCGCTTCCATCGCCGCGAGCTGGGTGGTTTCGCCAGTGTTTTCCGGGGTGATCGCGCTGTGCTTGTTCCTCAGCGTGCAAAAGCTCGTGCTCGAAACCGACGATCCACTCGCCAACGCCAGGCGCTACGTGCCCGGGTACATCTTTCTGGTCGGCTTCATCATCTCGCTGATTACGATCATCAAGGGCCTGAGCCGGACCGATCTGCAACTGAGCGTCCTCCAGACGCTGCTGATCGCCGCCGGCGTCGGCCTGGCCACCATGGGCATCGGCGTGGCGCTGCTGCGGCGCTTGAGGCTGGATACGCGGGAGTCGGGCCACGAACTCGACAATCTGGAGAAGATTTTCGGCGTGTTGATGGTGTTCACCGCCTGCTCGATGGCGTTCGCCCACGGCTCGAACGATGTCGCCAACGCCATCGGCCCCTTGGCGGCGGTGGTGGGGGTGGTGGAATCCGGCGGCATATTCGCCCAGGAATCCTCGGTGCCGGGGTGGATCCTGCTGCTTGGCGGCGGCGGCATCGTCCTCGGCTTGGCCACCTGGGGCTACCGGGTCATCATGACCATCGGCCGCAAGATCACCCATCTGACCCCAAGCCGCGGCTTCGCCGCCGAACTCGCCGCGGCAACCACGGTGGTCATCGCCTCGGCAACCGGCATTCCGGTTTCCACCACGCACACACTCGTCGGCGCCGTGCTCGGCGTGGGGCTGGCCGCGGGCGTAAGCGCGCTGAACCTCGGTGTGGTGGGCCGCATCGTGCTGTCGTGGCTCGTCACCCTGCCAGTCGGCGCCGCGCTGTCGATTCTATTTTTCTTCCTGTTCCAGGCGGTGTTTTCCTGACGGCTCCCGCAATGGCGGCGCGAAACCAGATTGCGCCATCCCGACCGCCTGCCATCCCACGCGCAGTCGCATAATCTCTTTGTTTGAGTGCCGGTTGCTTTTGGCTTCGATCCGTCGCCGCCTGGCCGGATGGAGTTCAGCGGACGCTGTGAATACATCCATGTACGCTTCGGGCTCGACATCCTGTCTCGCACGCCCGCTGAACTCCATCCGGCCAGACAGCGACTAACGCTGTGGCTTCCAACAGTCATTCTGCGCGTAGTCGCAAGATCTCGGCGGGTTGGCAATTCAATACCGCGCCTCGAGCTCGGTGCGGGATTCGATGTTGCCGGCGAGGTCCTCGGGCAGCCACCAGCTTGGCTTGAGGCTTCGGTCGGCGAATACGGTTTCGGCCTGGTCGGTGTAGTGCGGTGAATCCGGGCGGTCGGATTGGCCGGTGGGGAGGTAGAGCCAGCTCTGGATTGGCTCGGACAAGACCACGATCTGGGTTGAAGTCTGGCCGCGGGTGGCGTGGCGTTCGTGGTTTTCGTCGGGGGCGCCGTAGCCCATGGTGCGCAGGGTCGTCAGGCCGAGGTCGTCACCGCCGCCGCCGCCCACTGGCCAGCCGGCGCCGTCGCGGCCGGCCTTGAACACCCGGCCCCAGGGCTGGGCGGTGTCGCCGAGGTCGGCTCGCATGGCGTCGAGCCCGGACTGCCAGGCTTCGCGCACCGCCGCAAGCTGCCCTTCATCGAGTTCGATGGCGCGGGGCGGGCGCTGTTCGACGATGGCGTAATGGTCGTCGACGATTTCGCGAATCGCCTCGCCCGCTTCGCTTTCATTCAATGCTTCGCGCCAGTAGTAGTACTTGAGCGCCGCGGCGCTGTCCCGGGTGATCTGGCCGTTCCAGTTGAGCAACTCGGTCAATTCATCCGAAGCGGGCGCGGCCGACTCCGCCAAGACCTCGAGCCAGCGCTGGTAGCCGTAGGGCTGCACATCGACGGCGTAGGCCAGCGCCTCCTCGATGGTCACGTCGTCGTCCCGGCTCAGCAGTTCGATGGCCCTGGCGCCGCGCTGGTTGGTCCAGCCGTCCCGCGATGGGCCGTAGCTGCGGCTGGAGAAGAGGTAGTCCGCCTGCGCGTCGAGCGAGAATGGGGAATCGGGAATCATCGCGTCCGGCGGGATATTGCAGTTTTGCAAGTAGCCGGCCTCCGGGTTTAGCACCTGAAGATGGTCCTCCGCGGGATGGAATCCCCGCCACTGCGTGGCCGAGGTGTTGCCATCGACGGGGCGCGACCAGTCGTAGGCCATATCCCGCACCGGCACCCGGCCAGTGCGCTGGTAGTAGATGTTGCCGCCGGTATCGGCGACCATCAGGTTCTGCGGGAACATCGACAGGGTCGCGCAGGCGGCAACTGCGCCGGTGTAGTCTTCGGCGAAATTCAGCTGTTCCCAAGCGCGGTTGCGGTTGGTGTCCGCGTCATAGGCGATGCGGGCGGCGTAGGCGACGCCCTGCTCCCGGGCGAGGATGGGGCCGTGGTGGGAAGCTTCCCAGACGAATTCGCGCATGCTGCCATCGGGAAAGGCGAAATTCACCGTGTGCTGTTCGATCTCGCGCCATTCGCCGTCGAACAAGTAGCGGTTGGGGTCCTCGGCGTCGACTTCGATGCGGTAGACATCCGCGGTGTCGGGGCCACCGGTGGTCATTGCCCAGGCGAGGTTTTCGTTGTGGCCGAGGCCGATATAGGGAAAACCGGGCAGGCCCACGCCGCTGCCGCGCAGTTCCCCGGCGTGGATGCGCATTTCCCAGAAGCGGGTAACGCCGAACCAGTCCAGATGCGGGTCGATCAACAGAATGGCGTGGCCGTCGGCGGTGCGCGAGGGGCTGACCGCCCATTGGTTGGATGCGCGTTGTCCGGTGGCGAAGCCCGGCTCCACCCCGCCCCGGCGCAGATCGTCCATCGCCTCGTCGATGGTCCAGTTGTAGAGGAACATGCGCCCGAAGGCATCGACCATCTCTGGGGTTACGGCATCATGCCGCCACCAGGGGGGCAGATCTTCCGGGTGCGCGGCGTAGTAGTCGTTGATGCCATTGACGAATGCCGCGAGCCTGCCGCGCTCGGTTGCGGTCATGTTCGCCACGGTCAGCTCGGAGAGGCGCATATGGCCGAACATGTGCGAAATCAGCGAGAGCGGCACGCCCTCCCCGCCGGTGAGCTCGGTCAACTCGCCCAGGGCGATCTTGAAATTGATGAGCAATTGCGCGGGCCGGTCCTCCGCCTGGGCCCAGCCCTGGGCGTACAGCCCCGCCTCGACCGTCGGCGCGTAGATATGCGGCACGCCAAAGCTGTCGCGGTAAATCACCGTCCTGCCCGCGTCCTCCCCCTGCCCCGGCAACGCCGCGACAGCCGGCTCCAC